>NZ_CP012152.1:2042500-2375000 GCF_001187595.1 Anoxybacillus gonensis | reverse complement strand
GCTGAAAGCATCTAAGCGTGAAGCCCCCCTCAAGATGAGATTTCCCATCGCGTCAAGCGAGTAAGATCCCTTGAAGATGACAAGGTAGATAGGTCCGAGGTGGAAGCGTGGCGACACGTGCAGCTGACGGATACTAATCGATCGAGGACTTAACTAAGCACATGAGAAAAGCGGAGAACGGTTCTTGACGTAGTCAAGAAAACATCCGACGGAGCCAAAAGCTTTTGACGAAGACGTGCGTGCACGTCGAACGGAAAAAGCGAAGGCGTAGGAGGGGGTTAGTTCGAAGCTAGACAATACAACACCTGTTATCTAGTTTTGAAGGAATAAAAAATGCTTGACAACAAAAAATATTCCTTTATAATAACATTTGTCTAAAGCATGTTTGCTCGGTGACGATAGCGGAGAGGTCACACCCGTTCCCATCCCGAACACGGAAGTTAAGCACTCCAGCGCCGATGGTAGTTGGCGGGACACCGCCTGCGAGAGTAGGACGTTGCCGGGCAAAATGTAATGGAGGATTAGCTCAGCTGGGAGAGCACTTGCCTTACAAGCAAGGGGTCGGCGGTTCGATCCCGTCATCCTCCACCATGTGTATAAAGTTTCTTGATGTATTTTGTTTCGTTGAATAGTTTTTTATTTCATCGTCGCGGGGTGGAGCAGCCAGGTAGCTCGTCGGGCTCATAACCCGAAGGTCGCAGGTTCAAATCCTGTCCCCGCAACCAATATTGGTCCCGTAGTGTAGTGGTTAACATGCCTGCCTGTCACGCAGGAGATCGCGGGTTCGAGTCCCGTCGGGACCGCCATGTATGGCTCGGTAGCTCAGTCGGTAGAGCAAAGGACTGAAAATCCTTGTGTCGGCGGTTCGATTCCGTCCCGAGCCACCATTTTGAGTGATGTCAGCTAAGTTTGATGCACTTCATGTTATGCCGGCTTAGCTCAATTGGTAGAGCAACTGACTTGTAATCAGTAGGTTGCGGGTTCAAGTCCTGCAGCCGGCACCAGATTGTTTTGAGCCATTAGCTCAGCAACGAGCAAAACTTCTTCGAATATGTTACGAGTTGTCCCGACGCACTTGACATCTTGGGTGTGCTAGTAGAGGAAGGGACAGGTAAAGTAAAATTGAATAAAGTTTTTTAATTTATTAATGAGCCATTAGCTCAGCAGGTAGAGCATCTGACTTTTAATCAGAGGGTCGGAGGTTCGAGTCCTCCATGGCTCACCATGATGCGGGTGTGGCGGAATTGGCAGACGCACCAGACTTAGGATCTGGCGCCTTTGGCGTGGGGGTTCAAGTCCCTCCACCCGCATAATGCGGAAGTAGTTCAGTGGTAGAACACCACCTTGCCAAGGTGGGGGTCGCGGGTTCGAGTCCCGTCTTCCGCTCCAACATGCCTATGCCGGGGTGGCGGAATTGGCAGACGCACAGGACTTAAAATCCTGCGGTAGGTGACTACCGTGCCGGTTCGAGTCCGGCCCTCGGCACTTTATATGCGCCCGTAGCTCAATTGGATAGAGCATCTGACTACGGATCAGAAGGTTAGGGGTTCGAATCCTCTCGGGCGCGCCATGTTTATATCGTAATGAGGACGGGAAGTAGCTCAGCTTGGTAGAGCACATGGTTTGGGACCATGGGGTCGCAGGTTCGAATCCTGTCTTCCCGACCATTTTCAAGGGGCCTTAGCTCAGCTGGGAGAGCGCCTGCTTTGCACGCAGGAGGTCATCGGTTCGATCCCGATAGGCTCCACCATCTATTTATAATGGCGGCGTAGCTCAGCTGGCTAGAGCGTACGGTTCATACCCGTAAGGTCGGGGGTTCGATTCCCTCCGCCGCTACTAGCTTAGGACCTTTAGCTCAGCTGGTTAGAGCAGACGGCTCATAACCGTCCGGTCGTAGGTTCGAGTCCTACAAGGTCCACCATGTTCATATTATACGGAGGAGTACCCAAGTCTGGCTGAAGGGGTCGGTCTTGAAAACCGAGAGGCGTCGAAAGGCGCGCGGGGGTTCGAATCCCTCCTCCTCCGCCATAAAGTGATTTTCTTCTTGTGCCGGCTTAGCTCAATTGGTAGAGACGAGCAAAGCTTCAGCGAATAAGCTACGAGTTGCCTCGACGCATCCATCATCATTGAATGCGCTAGTAGAGGAAGAGGCACAACTGACAAACGATCTAAAAGTTTGATGCACTTCATATTGTGCCGGCTTAGCTCAATTGGTAGAGCAACTGACTTGTAATCAGTAGGTTGCGGGTTCAAGTCCTGCAGCCGGCATCATTGTGGCGGCTATGGCGAAGTGGTTAACGCACCAGATTGTGGCTCTGGCATTCGTGGGTTCGATTCCCACTAGTCGCCCCATAAATTGTATGATAAAGCGTACAAGTAAAAAATAGCTGTGTAATTAATTTATCGTGCGGGTGTAGTTTAGTGGTAAAACCTCAGCCACGAGCGACACATCGTCGAGTAATCGGCGAGTTGCCTCGACGCATCTATCATCATTGAATAAGCGAGTAGAGGAAGAGGCATGACAAAGCGTAGAAGTAAAAAATAGTTATGTGAGTAATTTATTGCGCGGGTGTAGTTTAGTGGTAAAACCTCAGCCTTCCAAGCTGATGTCGTGGGTTCGATTCCCATCACCCGCTTACGTGGGCCTATAGCTCAGCTGGTTAGAGCGCACGCCTGATAAGCGTGAGGTCGGTGGTTCAAGTCCACTTAGGCCCATTATAATCTTTATTCCGCAGTAGCTCAGTGGTAGAGCACTCGGCTGTTAACCGAGCGGTCGTAGGTTCGAATCCTACCTGCGGAGCCATTTGGAGAAGTACCCAAGTGGCTGAAGGGGACGGTTTGCTAAACCGTTAGGTCGCGTTTTGCGGCGCGCGGGTTCAAATCCCGCCTTCTCCGCCATTGCCACACACGGCCCGTTGGTCAAGTGGTTAAGACACCGCCCTTTCACGGCGGTAACACGGGTTCGAATCCCGTACGGGTCACTAGTAAAAAAGGACATCTCATTTATATGAGATGTCCTTTTTTATATTTCTCTCAAATCTACATGCATGTTCTTTTTCTTCTCTAAAAATTTCTTTCCATATTCCCCATGTTGATGAATAGAAGGATGTTCAACTTGAACGGTGACATGGGAGAGGTTGTATCGTTCTTTTAACATTTCATTAATAGCTAAAATAACACAAAATGGTTGAATATGCTCGTGAATAAGAACGTGTGCTGTTAAGGAATAATGATTTGTTGAAATGGACCAAATGTGTAACTCATGTACATCTTCTACCCCTTCAATAGAAAGGATATCAGCACGAATACGCTCGATGTCAAATTCATGTGGCACTGCATCCATTAAAATAAAATACGATTCTCTCACAATTTTTAAGCCGCCTACAAAAATAATGGCACCGATGATGATGCTAATGAGTGGATCAAACATATATAGCCCTGTAAAGTAAATTAAAATCGCTGAGATGATGACACCAATCGAGCTGAGTAAGTCACCAATAAAGTGCCATAAGGCGCTTTTTACATTTAAATTTTCTTCTTCTTTTATGCTGCGACTTAGAACGATTGTTAACACAAGATTAACGACAAATCCGATCGTTGCGATAGTTAGCATGAAGGAAAATTGGATGCTTTCAGGATGAATAAACCGACGAATTCCTTCAATAAAAATTCCAATGGAAATGATGACAAGCGCAAGCCCATTTAAAAATGAAGCGATAATTTCAAATCGTAAATAGCCAAATGTAAACTTTTTATTTGGTGGGCGAGAAGCAAAATAAATGGCAAACATGCTTAAACCTAATGCGATGACGTCAGAGGCCATATGGGCTGAGTCTGACAATAGAGCAAGCGAATTAGACAAAATACCCCCTACAATTTCAACAATGGTGAAAAAAGTCGTTAATAACAGCGTTGTCCAAAGAGCTTTCTTTGATGTCGTTTGTACTTTCATATGCGGTAAATGATGAAAATCATACATATGCATTCTCCTTTATTTAAAATTAATATTAAAAAAAATAAATAATAATTACTATAAACTATTTTATATAATTATCATTTGTCACTCAAGCGACAAATTTATGGACGTTCGTATTGATTTTCATTTCATTCAACATGTGATTTGTTGAACATTGTCGAAAAATATCTTAATTTTCTTACAGGAATTTTATATGACTTCGTGTAATATATTCAGTACGGAATTGTTTTCGTACTCATTTAAGAAAGGATGGATGAACATTTGTTGACAATGAGTCCAACCGATTTGCAGATGCATTTATTTCACGAAGGAACGTTTTATCAAAGTTATCAATTGTTTGGTGCACATCTTATCAAACGAGATGGAGCGATCCAAACCCGTTTTTGTGTATGGGCCCCGCACGCCAGAGAAGTTCGTCTTGTTGGAACGTTTAACGATTGGAACGGAGAGAAGCACAAGTTAACAAAAATAAACGAGCAAGGAGTATGGATGATTGTCGTCCCTGAAAATTTAGAAGGACATTTATACAAATACGAAATCATGACAAGAGATGGACATATCGTTCTGAAAGCAGATCCATATGCTTTTTACGCAGAAAAACGCCCCAATACTGCCTCTATTGTATATGATTTAAAAGGATATAAATGGAATGATCAAGCTTGGCAAAGAAAAAAGAAGCGAAAACCGATTTATGAACAACCAATGTTTATTTATGAAGTTCATTTTGGTACATGGAAGAAGAAAGATGATGGCAAATTTTATACATATAAAGAGATGGCAGATGAGTTAATTCCGTATGTTGTTGAACATGGATTTACTCACATTGAACTTTTGCCGCTTATTGAGCACCCGCTCGATCGTTCTTGGGGATATCAAGGAACAGGTTATTATGCTGCAACAAGCCGTTATGGAACGCCTCATGATTTAATGTATTTCATTGATCGTTGTCATCAGGAAGGAATTGGAGTCATTTTAGATTGGGTACCGGGACATTTTTGTAAAGATGCGCATGGGTTATATATGTTTGATGGTGAGCCGACATATGAATATATGAATATGCAAGATCGCGAAAATATTGTGTGGGGAACAGCAAATTTCGATTTAGGAAAACCAGAAGTGCATAGCTTTTTAATTTCGAACGCTTTGTTTTGGTTAGAACATTATCATATTGACGGTTTTCGTGTTGATGCGGTTGCAAATATGCTTTATTGGCCAAACAGTGATGTACTGCATCCAAATCCATACGCTATTTCATTTTTAAAAAAATTAAATGAGGTTGTATTTGCTTTTGATCCGAATGTATTAATGATTGCAGAAGATTCAACAGATTGGCCGAAAGTGACTGCCCCGACGTATGATGGTGGGTTAGGATTTAACTACAAATGGAACATGGGATGGATGAACGATGTATTAAGTTATATGGAAACGAGCATGCATGATCGAAAATATATGCATCATAAAATGACATTTTCTTTGTTATATGCTTACACAGAAAATTTTATTTTACCTTTATCCCATGACGAAGTGGTGCATGGAAAAAAATCGTTATTAAATAAAATGCCGGGTGATTATTGGGATAAATTTGCTCAACTTCGCTTGCTTTATGGATATTTTATGACGCATCCAGGGAAAAAACTGTTGTTTATGGGTGGGGAGTTTGGACAGTTCGATGAGTGGAAAGATTTAGAACAACTCGACTGGGTATTATTTGATTTTGATATGCATCGAAAAATGGATGAATACGTGAAATCTCTCACGAATTTTTATAAAAAGCAAAAAGCATTATATGAGTGTGATCACGATCCAAATGGGTTTGAATGGATTGATGTGAACAATGCTGAACAAAGTATTTTTTCTTTTATTCGACGAGGAAAAAAAGAAGAAGACGCGTTAATTGTCGTTTGCAATTTTACTAATATCGTGTATGACGATTACAAAATCGGTGTGCCATTTCTTACATCGTATCGAGAAGTATTCAATAGCGATGAAGTGATGTACGGTGGTGCGGGGCACATAAACAAAAAAGTGCTTGTGGCACATGAAGAGCCGTATCACGGAAAGCCGCATCATATTCGGATGACGATTCCTCCGTATGCCATTACGATTTTACGACCAATAAGAAAAAGAGAAGGGAAGGAAAGCCATGGTACGAAAAAAGTGCGTCGCTATGCTACTCGCAGGGGGACAAGGAAGTAGATTAAGCTCATTAACAAAAAATTTAGCTAAACCAGCTGTTCCGTTTGGAGGAAAGTACCGCATTATCGATTTTACATTAAGCAATTGTGCTAATTCAGGCATTGATACTGTTGGAGTGCTCACTCAATATCAGCCGTTAGAGTTAAATACGTATATTGGAATTGGAAGTGCATGGGATTTAGATCGGAAAAATGGAGGGGTAACCGTTCTCCCTCCGTACGCTGAATCGTCGGAAATGCGATGGTATAAAGGAACAGCGAATGCTATTTACCAAAACTTAAACTACTTGAAGCAATACGATCCGGAGTATGTGCTCATTCTTTCCGGTGACCATATTTATAAAATGAATTATGCGGAGATGCTGCAATACCATATTGGAAAAAAGGCAGATGTTACAATTTCTGTTATTGAAGTACCATGGGAAGAAGCGAGCCGTTTTGGAATTATGAACACAAATGAAGAGATGGAAATTGTAGAGTTTGAGGAGAAGCCAGCCCATCCGAAAAACAATTTAGCGTCTATGGGCATTTATATTTTTAAATGGTCTGTTTTGAAAGAGTATTTAGAAATGGACAATCGAAATGATCGTTCAAGCCACGACTTTGGCAAAGATATTATTCCTTTACTGATTGAAGAAAAAAAGCGGCTCGTGGCCTATCCGTTTAAAGGATATTGGAAAGACGTTGGGACGGTCAAAAGTTTATGGGAAGCAAATATGGATTTACTCGAAGATACTCCAGCATTAAATTTATTTGATCATACGTGGCGCATTTATTCTGTGAACCCGAATGAACCACCGCAATATATTGCTCCATACGCGCAAGTGAAGGAGTCTTTAGTGAATGAGGGATGTATTGTTGAAGGGGATGTGGAGCATTCTGTTTTGTTTCAAGGGGTGTACATTTCACAAGGTGCTAAAGTAAAAGATTGTGTTGTTATGCCTAATGCAGTGATTGGGAAAAATGTATACATTGAAAAAGCAATTGTTCCTCCGAATGTGGAAATTCCTGATGGAACGTTTATTTGTGCGGATCAATATGAAGGGGAAGTCATTCTTGTGACAGAGGAGATTTTGGGACATTTTTCTGAGAGAGAGGATGAGAAAACGTGGGAAAATTAATGCTTGGGGTCATTGATGCAACGACATATAAGTCGGAAATGAGTGATTTGACACTCCAACGTTCCATTGCAGCTGTTCCATTTGCTGGGCGCTATCGGCTAATTGATTTTGTTTTATCAAATATGGTGAACTCAGGTATTGAAAGTGTCGCCATTTTCCCAAAGTATCAATATCGTTCATTAATGGACCATCTTGGTTCAGGAAAGAATTGGGACTTGAATCGGAAACGTGATGGATTGTTCTTCTTCCCTTCGCCTGACCTTCCGATTTCTCATATCGGTTCGTTTCAACATTTTCAACAACATATTGACTATTTTTTGCGAAGCACACAAAAGTACGCTCTTATTTGCAACAGTTATACGGTGTGCAATATTGATTATGAGGAAGTATTGCGACGTCATATAACTAACGGGTGCGACATTACCCGTGTATGTTATCGTGGGAAATCGCTTGATATGTTTATTTTAGAAACATCATTGTTGCTTGATTTAATCGCTAACCAACAAAGAAATCAATATCGAAGTATTGTTGATGTGGTGAGTGATGAAGGAAATGGGTTAACCGTATGTGACTATGAATATGATGGGTATGTCGCAGTTATTGATAGCATCGAACGTTATTTTCACCATAGCTTAGAACTTCTTCAGCCAGATGTGTGGAAGCAGTTGTTTTTAAAAGGAAGACCGATTTATACGAAAGTAAAAGATGAACCACCGACGAAATATACATCATATGCTTGTGTGCATAATGCAATGGTTGCGAATGGATGCATCATTGAAGGAGAAATTGAAAATAGTATTATTTCTAGAGCGGTGAAAATAGGAAAAGGAACTGTTGTACGCAGCAGTATTATTATGCAAAAAAGTCAAATCGGAGATCATTGTCATCTTGAATACGTGATTGTTGATAAAGATGCTCGCATTGGTGATGGGATAAAATTAATTGGAACACCGAATCAGCCAATCGTCATTCGAAAAGGGACAATACAAGGAGCGCTGATGAAATCGTGAAAGTGTTATTTGTCGTATCAGAGTGTGTACCGTTTGTGAAAACAGGTGGTTTAGCTGATGTTGCAGGTGCATTGCCGAAAGAGTTGAAAAAGCTCGGTACAGATGTGCGTGTGATGCTTCCTAAATATGGGGTCATTCCGCAACATATGCGCCAAAAAATGAATAAAATTGCTGAGCTTGTCGTTCGTGTTGGCTGGAGAAGACAATATTGTGGAATTGAACAATTAGAATACGAAGGAATGACATACTATTTCGTCGACAACGAATATTACTTTAAGCGAGATTCGTTATACGGGCATTATGATGACGGTGAGCGTTTTTCATATTTTTGTCGAGCCGTTCTCGATTCTCTTCCCGTCATCGGTTTTCAACCGAATGTCATTCATTGTCATGATTGGCACACAGGAATGATCCCATTTTTATTGCGTGAAGAATATACGAAAAACTCATTTTACGCGCAAATGAAAACGGTATTTACCATTCATAATTTGCAGTTTCAAGGCATTTTTCCACGCGAGATTTTAGGGGATTTGCTAAATTTAAGCGACCGTTATTTTTCGATTGAACATTTAGAGTTTTACGGGCATGTTAGTTTCATGAAAGGGGCCCTCGTCTCATCGCATATGATTACGACAGTTAGCCCAACGTATAAAGAAGAAATTCAAACTCCATATTATGGTGAACGGCTTGACGGATTATTGCGCGCGAGAAGCTCGCATTTAGTTGGAATTTTAAATGGAATTGATGATGACATATATAACCCAAAAAAAGATCCATATATTGCAGTGC
Organism: Anoxybacillus gonensis; assembly: GCF_001187595.1. Classification (GTDB taxonomy): domain Bacteria; phylum Bacillota; class Bacilli; order Bacillales; family Anoxybacillaceae; genus Anoxybacillus; species Anoxybacillus gonensis. The sequence goes on along the minus strand of NZ_CP012152.1, from coordinate 2,365,909 downwards.
CTTATGATGTGACGACAATTGCGCGAAAAAGTATTAATAAGCGAGCGCTACAACAACATTTTTCATTACCGTCAGAAGAAGACGTTCCGGTCATCGCAATTGTTTCACGGTTAACGAAACAAAAAGGATTAGATTTAGTCAAATGCGTATTTCACGAAATCATTGCTGAAAATGTGCAAATGATCATCCTTGGAACAGGAGAATGGGAGTTCGAACATTTCTTTCATGAGATGGCGCTGACATATCCAGATCGTGTGCGCGTATATATTGGATTTTCAGAACAGCTTGCACATCAAATTTATGCTGGAGCAGATATGTTTTTAATGCCGTCTAAATTTGAACCGTGTGGTCTTGGCCAAATGATTGCGATGCGTTATGGAGCTGTGCCGATCGTTCGAGAAACGGGTGGATTAAACGATACAGTGCAATCGTTTAATGAATTTACAAAAGAAGGAACAGGATTTACGTTTAAAAACTTTAATGCACATGACATGTTATATACGATTCAACGTGCGCGTTCATTTTATGAACAAAAAGAAGTATGGGAAACGGTGATGAAGCAGGCAATGAGTCGGGATTACAGTTGGGCAAAATCGGCATTCAAATACAACCAATTATACGACGAACTAATGGCTGGGAGTGGCATCTATGTTCACGAATAAGGAAGAGTTTAAACAAACGTTTTTGAAACGACTAGAAATGATGTACGGAAAACGTTTTTGGGAATCGACGGTTCTCGATCAGTACAATACGCTAGGACATATGATTCGTGAGTATATTAGTAAACATTGGATTCAGACAAATGAACGATATCGTGCTGAACATAAGAAGCAAGTATATTATTTGTCAATTGAATTTTTATTAGGACGTTTACTAGGAAGCAATTTAATGAATCTTGGTATACGTGATGTCGTGGAAGAAGGATTAAAAGAACTAGGCATTGAGCTAACTCATATTGAAGAAGTTGAAATGGATGCTGGTCTAGGAAACGGGGGGCTCGGGCGTCTTGCTGCTTGTTTTTTAGACTCTCTTGCTTCCCTTGATTTGCCTGGGCATGGGCAGGGCATCCGTTATAAACATGGTTTGTTTGATCAAAAAATAGTGAACGGTTATCAAGTGGAACTCCCAGAACAATGGTTGCGTCACGGGAATGTATGGGAAGTGAAAAAAGAAGATTTAGCGGTAGAAGTCAATTTTTGGGGAAAAGTGGAATGCTACGAACAAGATGGTCGATTAACGTTCCGACATTATGATGCCGAAAAGGTAATGGCTGTTCCTTATGATATGCCTGTCATTGGATATGATACGACGACTGTAAATACGTTGCGATTATGGAGTGCCGAGCCTGCAAAATTTCCGCTTCATAAACATGTCATGCAGTATAAGCGAGAAACGGAAGCGATTTCTGAATTTTTATACCCAGACGACACACATGACGAAGGAAAAATTTTAAGATTGAAACAGCAATATTTTCTTGTTGCAGCAAGCATCGGGAGCATCGTACGCGATTATCGGCAACGGTACGGGCATTTGCAACATTTTCACCGCCACGTGGCCATTCACGTGAATGATACCCACCCTGTGTTAGCCATTCCAGAACTTATGCGTATTTTGTTAGATGAGGAAGGAATGGGATGGGACGAAGCGTGGCATATTACGACAAACACAATTTCTTATACAAACCATACAACGTTGTCGGAAGCGTTGGAAAAATGGCCAATTTACATTTTTCAACCGCTATTGCCACGAATTTATATGATTGTGCAAGAAATTAATGAACGTTTTTGTCGCGATTTATGGAATCGATATCCTGGTGACTGGAAAAGGATCGAGGAGATGGCCATTATTGCTCACGGGCTTGTTAAAATGGCTCATTTAGCGATTGTAGGAAGCTATAGTGTGAATGGTGTAGCAAAAATACATTCTGAAATTTTAAAGCATCGTGAAATGAAGCTGTTTTATGAATACTTTCCTGAAAAGTTTAATAATAAAACGAATGGCATTACACATCGTCGTTGGTTGTTGAAAGCCAATCCACAGCTTTCTTCTCTTATTACGGAGGCGATCGGAACGGATTGGATAAAACAACCGGAACAGCTGATACAACTAAAAAAGTATGCAACGGATCGTTCATTTCAAGATGAATTAGCGAAAGTAAAGCATTACCATAAACAGCAGTTGGCGACATATATTTATGAAAAAACAGGTGTTGCGGTGGACGATTCATCTATTTTTGATGTACAAGTAAAAAGGTTACATGCGTATAAAAGACAGTTGTTAAATGTGCTGCACATTATGCATTTATATAACCGATTAAAAGAAGATGAGCATTTCGACATGCATCCACGCACGTTTATTTTTGGTGCAAAGGCATCACCGGGATATCATTATGCGAAACGAATCATTAAGCTAATTAATTCGGTTGCACAAAAAGTGAATAGCGATGAGCAAATTAATGGACGATTAAAAGTCATTTTCCTAGAAAATTACCGTGTTTCGTTGGCGGAAAAAATTTTCCCAGCTGCTGATGTAAGTGAACAAATTTCGACTGCTAGTAAAGAGGCATCTGGAACTGGGAATATGAAATTTATGATGAACGGAGCTGTGACGATCGGAACGCTAGATGGAGCAAATATTGAAATTTTAGAGCGGGTTGGTCATGAAAATATGTTTATTTTTGGGCTAAAGGCAGAAGAAGTGTTGCACTATTACGCGAATGGCGGATACCATTCGTACGAATATTATCATCACGATCAACGCATTCATCAAGTTGTTAATCAACTAGTCAATGGCTTTTTTCCTGATGCGTACGATCATTTTGAACCGATTTATGATTCATTGCTCGCTCATAATGATCAATACTTTGTTTTACGCGATTTTGCATCGTATGCTGATGCGCAACAACGAGTTGGCGCAACGTATGAAGATCGAAGAAAATGGTTGGAAATGAGCGTTGTGAACATTGCCTGTTCAGGATATTTTTCAAGCGACCGAACGATTGAAGAGTACGCTCATGATATTTGGCATATTCGTTAATAAAAAAGTCCTGTAAGCAGAGATGCTCACAGGACTTTTTTAAGAAGTATAAGGATCTTTTTCATATGCTGGAAGATCACCGAGCGGAGACATCAGTTGCTCGTCGTCAAGCACTTGTTCATATTGTTCATGTACAATGTTTGGATAAATCGTAATACCTGTTCCGTAAAGGTCTGTGGCTGCAAATGTTTCAAACGGCTCGACATAACCGATTTGTTCTCCGGCATCGATATACATTCGATCATAATGTACAGTATCTTCTTGGACATCTGAAGGTGTTTCGGATGTACCGAAGCGCGCAACTTTTTGCCAACTATCTTCGGCATCAAATGTTTCTGCTTCTTTATGAACGACAAATTCACCAAATGGAGGAGACAAGACGCTTTCTTCGATCGGGCGTTGTTGCGAAACAACTTGGTCAGGGCTATGTTCTTTACAAAATGTCGTCGTTGGGATGGCTTCAAGACGTTCGACTGGGATAGCCTTTCCACATACTTCACAAATTCCGTACGTTCCATCTTCCATTGCTTGAAGCGCCCGTTCAATATCGTGAAGTTCTCGTTTCGTATGTTCGTTTAAGGCAATATCTTTTTCTCGCTCATATAGTTCTGTTCCGCTGTCGGCAGGATGATTGTCATAATTCGATAGTTCCCCAACCGAGTCATGAGCAGATGCTCGTATGAGACCGAAATGATCATTTTGTTTCAACCGTTGTACAATTTGTTGTTTTTCTTGTAATAAGCGTTCACGCAAAGTTTGCATATCATCCCTCCTCGAATTAGACTACACATAGTATGAACGAAAAAGGAAAAACCATAGCGAAAAGGCTATGGTTTTTTCTGGACAATTATTGTAGCCAATAATGAATAAACAGACCAACGACAAGTAAAAATCCAAATTGTGTATTTGTCTGAGCGGTCGCTTTCATTGCTGGCATCATGTCTATTGGTTTTGTCTTTCCAATAAATCCTTTTGTTGCTTTCCATGCTTTCGGAACGCTAAACAATACGAGCAAGGTCCATGGCGAAATCGTTTTTGTGAAAACAAGCAATACAATCCATAAAAATGATGTAACAAACATGCCACCTAATAGCCAAATCGCTTTTTTTCTTCCAAGTAAAATGGCTAACGTTTTTCGACCGCTTCTTTTATCTCCGTCTAAGTCACGAATGTTATTCGCTAATAAAATGGCTCCAACTAAAATGGAAATGGGAACAGAGACAAGAATAGGTGTTGTTGTTATTGTGCCTGTTTGAATAAAAAATGAAATTAAAATAATGGTGAGCCCCATGAAAAAACCTGCTGCCAATTCACCAAATGGGGTATAAGCGATCGGAATGGGGCCACCTGTGTAAAAATATCCTGCTGCCATGCAAATTGTGCCGATAACGGCTAACCACCAACTGCTATTGACGCAAATATAAATACCAAGTAGCATAGCAATAGCAAAAAAAGACCAAGCAAGCAATAAAACAGTTTTCGGGGAAATGCCGTCGCGGACGATTGCTCCACCGATTCCGACAGATTCAGGTGTATCGAGCCCACGTTTATAGTCGTAATATTCGTTAAACATATTTGTTGCTGCTTGGATAAATAGTGAAGCTACGAGCATGGCAAAAAATAAAGGAAAGTGAATTGGTGCTTCTTCTACTGCAAGCACAGTACCAATAGAAACGGGAACGAACGCTGCAGTGAGCGTGTGTGGTCGCAATAAGCGCCACCAAACGCGCCAGTCTCGTTTATAGTGAACAGTTTGAGCATTTGAACGTACTGGTGTTGGCATGCCATTCTTCTCCTTTAATTAAAATGTCGTTCACAATAAGTTTAGGGAAGCGGGGAAAATGTGTCAATGTCTTGACAATATAAATTGTTTCCTATCTCTAAAGAACAATATTATAATGGAAAAGGGACAAAAAGATTAAGTATAGGCGTGATACAAAGTGGTTACTTTATATCAAAACAAAGTTATTGACCAATTGCGTGATGCATTAAAGAAAAAAGAGCATATGGTTAGTGTCACTGTAAGAGTGGGGCAAATCGATCCTCTTTCCTTTTTTGTCGCTGGTGAAACGTTATTTCATGGCCAGCGCTTTTATTGGTCAGACTGTTTCCATGAACAAACGTTTGTTGGGCTTGGATATGCGCAAGTTATAAAAAGCGAAGAAAAGACGAAAAAGCGGTTTCGAGAAGTGGAGAAAGCTTGGCAACAAATTGTAGAAGGCGCTTTCATCGAAGGGGAAGGGCCGTTGATGTTCGGGGGATTCGCTTTTGATCCGCTGAAACGCTCTGCTGAACATTGGGATCATTTTCCTTCCGCTCAGTTTGTTATCCCGAAATTTTTGTTAACAAAGCGCGGAGAGGAAACATGGCTCACAGTTAATGTTGTTCATGAATCGTTTGCGGAACTTGAGAAAATGATCGATTCGCTATTTGTCATACATGATGAAAGCGATAACTATGATGTTGACGTTGTCGAAAAAGAGGAAGTCGCTCGCGATCGCTGGCTTTATGCTGTTCGTCATGCAACCGATCTCATTCAAGACGGAGAAATTGAAAAAGTTGTTTTAGCGCGCGAGTTATTTCTTTCTTTCTCTCAGCGGATTGATTGCTCGCACGTGCTGCGCTCTTTGCGTGAACAACAACCAATGAGCTACATTTTTGCGTTTGAAAACGGCTCATCTTGTTTTATCGGTGCTTCTCCGGAGCAACTTGTGAAAAAGAACGGGCACATGTGTGAAACGGCTTGTCTCGCTGGTTCCATTCGTCGTGGGCATACGATGAAAGAGGATGAGGAGCTCGGACAATGGCTGCTAAAAGACGAAAAAAATCGTCGCGAACATGCATTCGTTGTAGACATGATTGAACAAGCGATGCATGAAGTATGCAAAGAGGTGATTGTTCCAAGTGAGCCGACTTTGTTAAAAATGCGACATATCCAACATTTGTACACACCTGTTCGTGCGAAAATAAAGGAAGGAGTTTCGATTTTTTCGCTCGTTGAACGACTTCACCCGACGCCAGCGCTTGGGGGATTCCCGAAAGAAAAGGCGGTACAAACGATTCGGGACATTGAGCCGCTTGATCGTGGATGGTATGCCGCTCCGATCGGTTGGGTGGATGCCAACGGAAACGGGGAATTTGCAGTAGCCATTCGCTCCGCGTTGATTGAAGACAATGAGGCGCATTTATTTGCGGGGTGTGGGATTGTCGCTCATTCTAATCCGCTTAGTGAGTATGAGGAAACGAATGTAAAGTTTAAGCCGATGTTACTAGCGTTAGAGGGGGGAAGAAAATGAATGAAATGACTGCATATGTTGCCGCTTTTGTTGAGCAATTAGTTCATATGGGGATACAGCAAGCGGTGATTAGTCCAGGATCTCGTTCCACTCCTCTTGCGATGGTCATGGCTGAACATCCTCAGTTAAATATTCATGTTCATATTGATGAACGTTCTGCCGCTTTTTTTGCGTTAGGCATGGCGAAAGCTTCTGGAAAACCGGTTGCTCTTGTTTGTACATCAGGTACTGCGGTAGCGAATTATTATCCAGCTATCGTTGAAGCATATTATGCACGCGTTCCGCTCGTTGTCATTACAGCTGATCGACCTCATGAATTGCGTGATGTCGGAGCACCGCAAGCGATCGATCAACTGCATATGTACGGCTCATATGTAAAATGGTTTGTTGATATGGCACTTCCAGAAGGAAATGAGCAAATGCTTCGTTATGCAGAAATGGTAGCTGCTCGTGCGGTATGTGTTGCAACATCTGTTCCTGTAGGACCGGTTCATATTAACGTGCCGTTACGTGAACCGCTTGTTCCAATGCTCAATGAGTCGCTATTTTCCACACCATCAGCGACTCGCACTGTGTATAGAGGGAATAAACACCTTTCGCCAGAGATGATAGATGCATTATATGAACAACTACGCCATGTCGAAAAAGGGGTCATTGTATGTGGGGATTTGCACGTGGAAGGGTTTGCTGATGCGGTGGTCGAGCTAGCAGAAGCGTTGCAATATCCTATTTTAGCCGATCCGCTTTCTTCACTGCGAACAGGTACACATAGAAAACAGCTTATTATTGAATCGTATGATGCGATGTTAAAATGCGAAACGTTTGCAGATGCGTTCATCCCTGATGTCGTTATTCGTTTTGGAGCAATGCCTGTATCCAAATCACTTTATCTTTGGTTGCAACGGCATAAACAAGTAAAACAAATGATTGTTGATGAAGCTGGGCAATGGCGCGATCCGACTTTATCGCTTCACGTGTTTATTGAAGCGAACGAGGTGCAATTTTGTCATGAGTTAGCTCAGCGTGCTTCTACTACATCTCGGTCGTCGCAATGGATCAGCCAATGGCAAAAAATGAACGAACGAGCGAAGCAAATGTTATTACAGGCAAAAGAAGAAGAAAATATGTTTGAAGGAAAAATATTTATTGAACTTGCTCAGTTATTACCAGATGAAGCAACTCTTTTCGTTGGAAATAGTATGCCTATTCGCGATGCGGATACGTTTTTCATGTCATCACATAAGCGAATTCGTTTATTGGCGAATCGTGGGGCAAACGGCATTGATGGAGTTGTATCGAGCGCTCTTGGAGCGAGTTGTGTTGCGCAACCACTTGTACTAGTTATTGGCGACTTGTCATTTTATCATGACTTAAATGGCTTACTTGCAGCTAAATTGCAACAGCTACATGCGACAATCATTGTTTTAAACAACAATGGGGGAGGTATTTTCTCCTTTTTACCGCAGGCGAATGAACCGAAACATTTTGAACGGTTATTCGGCACACCGACACATTTATCGTTTCATCATGTTGTAAACATGTATGATGGACATTATGAAAAAGTAGAGACGTGGGACGATTTTCGTCGTGCGGTGGTAGATGCGCTCTCACGCCCAACGTTAAATGTAATTGAAGTTCCTTCATCTCGTGAATATAATGTCGGAGTTCATCGGAAATTGTGGAAAGATGTTTCCCAGGAAATGTCCAACTTGTTGAACAAAGGGGAATGAGCATGAAGTTTGTCGTTCGAGGGCAAACGTATTATGTAGAAAGGCACGGAAATGGACAGCCTATTTTGTTGCTGCACGGATTTACAGGTAGTTGTCAAACGTGGCATCCGCTTGTTTCGATGTGGGAACAACATATGCAATGCATAGCAATGGACATTCTCGGTCATGGACAAACGGATGCCCCTTCTTCTGTACAACGATATCATATCGATATGGTTGCCCAAGATGTCGCTATGCTTTTAGAACATTTAGGGATAAAAAAAGCCCATGTGCTAGGGTATTCGATGGGTGGTCGGCTTGCGTTAACATTTGCAGTTCTTTATCCTCAGTATGTGCAAACGTTAATATTAGAAAGTAGCTCTCCGGGGCTAAAGACGGAAGAAGAGCGCATGAAGCGTCGGGAAGAAGATGAACGATTAGCACAGTTTATTGAACAACATGGGGTTGCTTCGTTTGTTGATCGGTGGGAGAACATCACGTTATTTTCTTCTTTAAAGCGATTGCCCGAAGATGTACAACAACGGATAAGAGAAGAACGATTACAGCATACAGCGATTGGATTAGCTAACAGTTTGCGTGGCATGGGAACAGGAGCGCAACCTTCTTGGTGGGAAGCGTTGCCTCAATTGATGATTCCGACATTGTTGATTTGTGGTGAAGATGATGAAAAGTTTTGTCGAATTGCGTCAGAAATGGTACAATTATTACCAAACGGGACGCTCATCACCGTTCCGAATGCGGGGCACGTTGTGCATCTAGAGCAGCGTGAACGATTTTGTACACTTGTTCAACAATTTGTGTTAAGAGGAGGTTTATTGCATGGCGATTGAATGGGTAAAAGAAAGAGAATATGAAGATATTTTGTATGAAACGTATAATGGCATTGCAAAAATTACAATTAACCGTCCAGAAGTACATAATGCGTTCCGCCCAAAAACAGTGATGGAGTTAATTGATGCGTTTGCCTATGCTCGTGACGATGAAAATATTGGAGTCATTATTTTAACAGGAGCAGGAGGCAAAGCGTTTTGCTCAGGTGGCGACCAAAAAGTGCGTGGGCATGGTGGATATGTAGGTGACGACCAAATTCCACGTTTAAACGTATTAGACTTACAACGCTTAATTCGCGTCATTCCAAAACCGGTTATTGCGATGGTTGCAGGTTATGCGATCGGCGGTGGCCATGTGCTACATGTTGTTTGTGATTTAACTATCGCAGCAGACAATGCGATTTTCGGTCAAACAGGCCCGAAAGTTGGCAGCTTTGATGGAGGATATGGTGCTGGTTACTTAGCGCGTATTGTTGGACATAAAAAAGCCCGCGAAATTTGGTATTTATGTCGTCAATACAACGCTCAAGAGGCGTTAGAAATGGGATTAGTGAACAAAGTTGTTCCACTTGAACAATTAGAAGAAGAAACGGTGAAATGGGCGGAAGAAATTTTAGAAAAAAGTCCGACAGCTATTCGTTTCTTAAAAGCTGCGTTTAATGCAGATACAGATGGACTTGCAGGCATCCAACAACTTGCAGGGGATGCAACGCTTCTTTATTACACAACAGACGAAGCGAAAGAAGGACGCGATGCATTTAAAGAAAAACGGAAACCGAACTTTAAACAATTCCCGCGTTTTCCGTAAAATGAAGACAGCTTGATGTATGCACATCAAGCTGTTTTTTTGAAGGTGGTGTGAAGATGATTCCAAACTGGTTGCTTCAACGTGCGTATTTAACGCCAAATCGTATAGCGATATATGATGAAACAGAAGCGATTTCATTTGCTGAACTTCATGAACGAACGGCAAAACGAGCAAGACAACTTGTTTTTCTCGGTGTAAAAAAAGGGGATGTTGTAGCTATCTTAATGAAAAATAGTGCACATATGGTTGAACTTATTCACGCCCTCCATTATATTGGTGCGATTGTTTTATTACAAAATGTACGTTTATCCGTAGATGAAGTAAAGTGGCAATTAGAACATAGTGGGGCGCGATTTGTCATTTGTGATGAGCCTTTTCCAGATGAGCGAGCGATTGAATGGAGCGAGGTTACCCAACTTGGTGAAAGAGATGAAAAATGGCAAACGATGTACAATTTAGACGATGTCGCAACAATTATGTACACATCGGGAACGACAGGGAAGCCAAAAGGGGTTATGCAAACGTACGGAAATCATTGGTGGAGTGCAATTGGTTCCGCTTTGAATCTTGGATTGCGTGAAGATGATTGTTGGCTTGCCGCTGTTCCTTTTTTTCATGTTAGCGGTTTGTCGATTTTAATGCGGAGCGTCATTTACGGAATTGGTGTGTATGTGATGTCGTCATTTGATGCGAAACGCATCAATGAGCTCATTTTTCAACAAAACATTACGATGATGTCGGCTGTCAGCACAATGGTGCAACAAATGATTCAAGAGTTAAAAGCTCCGTATCCTTCATCGTTTCGTTGCATGCTTGTTGGCGGTGGTCCTGTGCCACTTCCTTTGTTGCAATCATGTGCTTATTGGAATATACCGGTGTATCAAACGTACGGTATGACAGAAACCGCTTCGCAAGTGGCCACATTATCTCCAGATGCTCGTCATAAACAAGGTTCAGCAGGAAAGCCGCTTTTTCATATGAACGTTCGTATTGAAAAAGAGGGGAAACAACTGAATGCGAATGAAGTGGGGGAAATTGTTGTAAAAGGCCCGAGCGTTATGAAAGGATATTGGAGAAATGAGGAAGGAACAGCGGCTGTGTTAAAAGATGGTTGGCTACATACTGGGGATATCGGATATATGGATGACGAAGGATTTTTATATGTGCTTGACCGCCGTTCAGACTTAATTATTTCTGGTGGAGAAAACGTATATCCGGCTGAAATTGAATCCGTGCTTTTGCAACATGAGGCAGTAAAAGAAGCAGGCGTAGTCGGAGTGGCTGATGAAACATGGGGACAAGTGCCATGCGCGTTTGTCGTATTGCATGATGTAACAGCAACAGAAGAGCAATTAAAGCAGTTTTGTATGAATAAGCTGGCGAAATATAAAGTGCCGAAACGAATTTATATCGTTGATCATTTACCGCGTAATGCGGCTAACAAACTGATGCGCCATAAGTTAAAAAAGTGGATCAATGAATAAAAGGAGGCGGAAGATGCCTCCTTTTATTGATATCCTTTCGCTGTTTCTTTTGTAATTTTTTCTTTAAACAGTTTATAACTCCAAAGCTGATAGCCCACTACGATCGGCACCATGACGATGGCGACACCGAGCATAATTTTTAAGTTCAATTCACTTCCTGCCGCCTCAAAAAGCGTTGTACTATATTCATTATCGATGCGCGAAGGGAGCATGTTTGGGAACATGCCGATAAAACCGGTGGCCATGAGCGTGAAAATAGTTAAGCAAATGTTTGTGAACGCAAGTCCAATTCGTTTTTGCCAGACGAACAATAGCATGAGCAACGCACATACGAAAGCTAGTGCGGGTACGATCCAAAGAATGGGTGCTTTCGTAAAGTTGTTAAATAGCGGCGTACGATTGCTTGTTGCGACGAAGAAAAGAGATAATACGACCGTTGCAACAACGGAAGCGGGACGGGCCACTTTATAGGCACGTTCTGCTACATCTCCAACTGTTTTTAGCATGACCCACAAGGCACCAGAGACTGCAAATAAGCTAATAAATAATAAACCACCTAAAAGACCGTACGGATGAAGCAAAGTGAACAACGTTCCTTCATATCCAGATGGACCAATTTTTAAACCGTAAAACAAATTAGCAAAAGCAACACCAAACAGAAGCGCTAAAGCAAAACTGCTAATAGTGAATGCCCATTTCCAGCCTTTTTGCCAAAGTGGTGCATCATCTTTATGCATAAATTCTAATCCAGCTGCACGGAAAAAGAGCGCGAATAAAATGAGCATCATCGGTGTATATAAGAAGCTGAATAAATCTGCGTAAACAGCTGGAAACGCAGCAAACGTTGCCCCTCCAGCTGTAATTAACCAGACTTCATTTCCGCCCCAAAACGGTCCAACCGCTTCTTGCAACTGATTTCGCTCTTGACGGTTTCTCGCTAAAAACGGAAACAACATGCCTGTGCCGAGCGTATATCCATCTAACACAAAGTATATCGTCCAAATGAGTCCCCATAGTCCGAACCAAATGATCGCAACTGTTTCATGAGACATGTTGAATTTCCCCACCTTTCGTAGCCGTCGATGTGTACGGTCCTTTTTTCGCATATTTCAACATTAAGTACACGTCTGCGATAAGCAAAATGGTGTAAAACAAAACTAAGCTGACGAGTGAGAAAACAATTTGTGAAAGAGAAATAGGTGATACGGCTTCAGCTGTGCGCATTAATCCGTATACCGTCCACGGTTGACGCCCGACTTCCGCAACGACCCAGCCAGCGTTGATAGCGACATACGGAAGCAATACAGAATACATCACGAGTTTTAAGAAACGTCGTGATTCAACTAATTTATTTTTACGATATAAGTAAAATCCGTACCAAAATAGAGCGACAAAGTATAGACCGAGTGCTACCATTAAACGAAATGAATAAAAGACGATATTGACATTCGGACGTTCATCTTTCGGAATTTGATCGAATCCGACAACTTTCCCATCAAACGAGTGCGTATAAAAGTAGCTTCCGAGCTTTGGGATCGTTAAAAATTCAACGATGTTACGCTCATTTTCTGGGTCAGGAATTTGAATAATGTGAAATGGTAAACTTTCTTTTGTTTCCCACACAGCTTCAAGAGCTGCCCCTTTGGCAGGTTGCATTTTTGCCGCAAATGATGCGGATTTATGCCCGATAAACGGTGTAGCTGTTGCTGCGATTAATCCTAAAATGAGTCCGTATTTAAACGATTTTTTGAAAAACTCGATATGTTGTTTGCGTAATAAATGCCAAGCACTAACCGCCATCACAAAAAATGCCCCAACGATATAACAGCTAACAACTGTATGAACGAACATATGCCATGCATATGGATTTGTCACAACTTCCCAAAAGTTTTGAAGTTCGATGCGGCCGTTTCTTTCAATATATCCGACCGGATTTTGCATAAAGCCGTTTGCTGTGATAATCCAAAGCGCTGAAATGTTTGTACCAAGCGCCACCATCCAGATAGAGAAGGCACGAAGTTTTGGTGAAATTTTATCCTTCCCAAATAGCCAAATGCCCATAAATGTTGACTCTAAAAAGAAAGCAACGAGCGCTTCAATGGCGAGCGGAGAGCCGAAAATATCCCCCATATATTTCGAATACTCCGACCAGTTTGTCCCAAACTGAAATTCCATTGTAATTCCTGTCACAACACCGAGGACGAAGTTAATCGCAAACAATTTTCCCCAAAAGTCTGCCATTTGCCGATAGAGCGGATTTTTTGTTCGTACGTGTTGCGTTTCCATCCATGCAATTAAAACAATAAGACCAATCGTTAGCGGGACGAATAAAAAATGATAAAAAACCGTAATGGCAAATTGAAAACGGCTAAGTAAAAGCACGTCGCTCATATATCCCCCTCCGATATGCTAAATATTTTTCATATGTATAAGAGTAACCTCAATACGTGAAGAAGAGATGAGAGAAATGTTGCAAAACTGTGGCGATAATTTAAAAAAAATGTGTCTATTCACGATTATTAACATGAAAAAAGAGAAAACCCCCTGCACTGAGCAAGGGGGATGCTGTTATTCGTTCGGTTGGAACGTTTTACAGTCTGTTTCTGTTGAACTTGTTGCCGTTGCACCGGCATGGCTTACGACATAGATTGCGTCTGCACTACATCGATTACCTTGTGACCAAAACTGACAATTTTGCACTTCACAAAGCACATCTTTTGCCATGATTATTCCCTCCTTTCTTTATGCTGATGTTAGTGTAGACAAAACGTTGGCAAGACATAACATGAAAAAATGAGCAAAAATAGTGAGAATTTTTATCATTATATGTTGACATAGATAATCATTCTCAATTAGAATGAAATTGTGCAATATAAGACAAAAAGTCGGAGGGAGTTATATGTCATCGTTATTAGTTGTTGGTGCGGATCATTTAGGAAACATTACCGATAAATTAAAAAACTCAGGATTTAAGGAAATTATTCATTTAGATGGTCGAAAAGTGAATATGGTGAAACGTCAAATACCAGAGCACGTCGATATCGTATTTGTGATGACGGATTATATTAACCATAATTTAGCGAAAGTCATTAAACAAAAAGCAAAAGATCAACACAAGCCGATTTACTTTGTAAAGCGTTCATGGAGTTCCATTCAATCTGTCATTGAGCAAATGGGGGAGCTAAAACGAGTGAACTAAGGAGGAGAGGACATTGTGGCAATCGTTTTTGAATGAAGTGTTAACTTATCATTACAGCATATCTCCACCTCATCGTTCATCGCTTACGTTGCTAAAAGGAATTGAACGGGCAACATCATCGTTTCCGATCGCTTCTTGTGACTCTCCCGTTACATACTATAAAATGATTGCAAAAATGACGGATTACTTGCTTCGCTTTGTCGCCAATGATCTGTCATTTGTTCACATATTAGACGAGCACGATGCGTTAATTACTGCATCATATACGTCTGACACATGCGTTGTCCCATCATGTATGAACGTTTTTGTTGTTGATTCGTTTTCGCTTCTTAAAGCGATAAGTATGTTTGAACAAAACTTCAACGGAAAACCTAGAGAAGTTTATATTTACCAAATATCAGCAAATAGGGTGCTCCATTTTTTGTTGACAAAACATGCATATCAAGTATCATAAAGTTTAGGATTTGATAATGAATTTCAATTTTGGAAAGAGGGAGAGTATGAGGAGATGGAAAAAGGTTGGTTCGGCTATTGCGTTATCTTCATCGCTTGTCGTTAGTGGATGTGCTGAACCAACGACAAATAAGAAAAAGAAAGAAGAAACAGAAGCTGCGATTCAAGTTCCGGTAACGGATTATACGTTTCGGACGGCAGGTAATATGTTTGCATACTCAGAGTTTGAATTATCTGGTGAACCTTTTGCAGAAGAGTTAGGGTTAGATTTAAATTTGTTAGATGTTCGAAAAATAAATGAACCAACGGAATTTGATTATATTGCAGGGGTAGAGTCTTACGAGTATTCTGAGGAAGCGATGTATGAAGTAACTGAAAAGTCAGGTCTCGGTTTACATCTTATTCATGGTCCTGTGGTCAAAAAACTAGCGGAACAAAATGGAAAAGAAAGTTATGAAGTATTAGCGGATCGCTTTTACTTTCTTGCTGATCAAGTTGGATATCCACGTGAAGAAATATTTCGCAATATGTTTCCTACATTAATTGAGTATGAAAGTGGCGATCCGCATTACATACAACAAGTGGACACAGACGTATATGCAGAAAATGATGATGGAACGTATGTCCCTGTGTATCAAGTGGATTTTCAAACATTGCGATGGGATCGCGAAAAAATGAATAAAATGCTTGTTCCAGCTGCTTATGGGGCAACATTTCTAAAACAAGCTTTATGGGCAGGAGATTTTCTAGGTGCATTTCATACAGTAGATCAGGATGAAGAAATAGAAGGAAAGACATCGAACGATGATCAAGATCCAAACATTGCTCTGGGGGTTAGTTCTGCTGATGGAATGCAAGGAATGATTTTAACTGAACAAATATGGAATAAACTATTATTTATTCGTGATCATTTATTTTATGACGCGAAACGAAACAAGCTGACTGCTTTACACAGTGGAGATTATGAGCCGACGAAAGGTTTTGTTTATCTGCCTCACCGTATTGAAGTAGTTGAGGATGGAAACGAGCAAGCACCTGATGCCCAGAAACTCATTCTAAAAGATAAACGTAGCATTTTACGAGATCAATGGCTTATGTTATGGCCAGCAGCAGAATTTTTTGGTATGACAGATCAAAGAAATGCTAATAGACATCAAAATCCAGCATTTTTAGCCGTTTTTGATGGTAAGCCTTATCCAAAAGCACCAAATGAAAACATTGACGAAAATGATCATAATGATATACGAAGTGATGATCCGTATTCAGTGAATCAGGATGTTTTGCTCACCATTTTTAAAAATGTAGATGCGATGCATTTCAATGATGAATGGGGCGTATTTGTGGAAGAACATAGTGGTACGGAGCAAGGAAAATATATGAACACGTTTGATGCCGGATATATGATGGAAGCGCTCCGGATGTTCCAACGTGCAATTGACGGTTTACCGGTTGGCTATGCGAATGGAGAAGAAGCAGAAGGTTTGCATACGGAGGAAGGAAAAAGAGCGCTCGAACTTATTCGGAAGCAGGCTGATTTCATTGTTGAAAAGCTAATAAGAACGGATGGGCTCGTTGCAAACGGTTTTACGATTGGAGAAGGAGTAGATAAGTCTGAACCAACACTTCTTTCTCAACTTGGGGCGGTTCGAGGATTAACAGCTGCCTTTTTAGCAACAAAAGAAGAGAAGTACAGAGAAGCTGCGCGTAACATTTATGTGTCAATGGATCAACATTTCTGGAATCAGTCGTTGCATGTTTACAAAACGGCAAAAGATGAGATGAAATATGATCCGTTTGTGGCAGGGGCGCTTTCGAGCGTATTCCGTTTAGCAGTTAGTCATCTAAATAACACAGATCAAGATCAACAACAACCAAAAGAGTTAGATCGAGAAACAATTATTTCACGTTATGTAGACTTTTATAATCTCATTATTGACGGACCAACTATCAAAGAAGGTATGCAGGCGAGTGAGTTTTGGGATACAGGGGATGTGTATCGAAAAGATGATCAGTCCGGCAATACAGACAGGGATAATGTACCACAAATTCAAGCTGGAGATGGTCCGTATGGAATTGCTCCTATTCTTGTTAATGTTGAAGTAAAAGAAAAGTAAAAGGCGGACGGTCTAAGCCGACCGCCTTCTCTACGTGGGGGGATAAATATGAAGAGATGGGCACTCTTTCTTTTTATTTTGTTTCTCGCCTCGTGTGCGAAACAACCGATGTTTCTGTCCAACGAATCGGTGCTTCGCCAGGTGGCAGTCAACAGCAACAATATTGTTATTAACCGAGCAGGGGATGAATTGTATGTTGCCAATATTGATGTGCCTACTGTAACGATTATCGATGTAAAAACAAAGAAGAAAAAGATAGAAATTCCTGTCGGACGTGAGCCACGTCAATTAACATTAAGTCCTGATGAACAATTTTTATATGTGTCTTGTATGTATGATCATCGGGTGGACATCATTTCATTGAAAAAGCAAAAAGTGGTTGGTCATATTGAAACAGGAATTGAACCGTTTGGTTTAGTGACGAGCCAAGATGGTCGATGGCTATATGTTGCAAACTATCGTTCGGGTACATTATCTATCGTCGATCTACAGTCAAGAAAAGTAAAGAAGGATATTGCGATAGGTCATCGACCGAGAACAGTGACAATTACGGCGGATGGAAAAAAGCTATATGTCCCTCATTATTTGGAGGGAAAAATTACAGTTATTGATACACAAAAAGAAAAAGTCATCAAACGTATTTCATTGGCACCTTCGCCAGATCAAGAAGACCGCAAAAAAAGTCAAGGTATCCCAAATACATTAGAGCAGTTTGTTATTGCACCTGATGGGAAAAAAGCGTACGTCCCGCACTTATTAACAAATATTGATACACCTATTCACTTTGAGGAGACGATTTTTCCTGCTATTTCAGTTATTCGACTAGATAGAGATGAAGAAATATTGGATGAAAGAAAAGAATTGTTTGAAGAAATCAATGTAACGGATGTAAAAAATGAAACAATGATCGTATCTA
Organism: Anoxybacillus gonensis; assembly: GCF_001187595.1. Taxonomy (GTDB): domain Bacteria; phylum Bacillota; class Bacilli; order Bacillales; family Anoxybacillaceae; genus Anoxybacillus; species Anoxybacillus gonensis. Next base: position 2,348,043 of record NZ_CP012152.1, on the reverse strand, counting down.
ATCCGTACGATATTGTGTTCCATCCTAATGGAAAAAAAGCGTACGCAATTATGTCGGGAAGTGAAGATCTCGTTGTTTTTGACCTTGCTCGAGGTGGGAATGCTACTCAAGTATTGCGTCGAATTCAAGGAGATAACCCAAGAGGAATTGTCATTTCCCCAGATGGGGAAACATTGTATATACATCAGGCGATGAGTCATGAAATTGCGATAATCAAAACAGGCGGAGAACAAACATACGCAAAAGCGAAACAAACAGAAAAAAATATTTCTCTCATTTCGAAAGATTCATTGTCTCCTCTTGTAAGGGAAGGAAAAAAAATATTTTATAGTGCAAATAGTGATGAATATGCAGCTGAGATAACAAAAAATAATTGGATGAGTTGTGCATCTTGCCATAGTGATGGCGATATCAATGGCCTGACACTTTTAACACCTAAAGGACCAAGGAATGTACCAAGCAATATTTTAACAACGAAAACAGGATTGTTTATGTGGGATGGATCACGTGATGACTTTACTGATTATATCCATACCGTACAAGGCGAAATGGGTGGTATGTCACAATATGATCCGGGCAAACCGTTACCAGCTGATGTTCAACATATGTTTGATGCACTCTTTGCTTATTTAGATGACCCAAATTCGTTCCCTGTGCCTAAAAGTCCTTATCGAGAGAAGGACGGGAGTTTGACGTCTACAGCTAAAAAAGGAGAAAAATTATTTTTTGGAAAGGGAAATTGCGTAAGTTGCCATGGAGGAATATACTTTACAGATAGTGTAAAAGCGGCAGATAGTAACGGAAAACTGACTACAGCACAAACGTCGTTTTTGCATGATATCGGGACAGCGAATATACTTGATCGCGCTTCGGCTGGAGACGCGCGCGCACAATTTACAAACCCACGAACTCCAAAACAGTGGGATACCCCTACATTGCGTGGAGTATGGGCGACTGCCCCATATTTACATGATGGAAGTGCCGAAACGATTGAAGAAGCGATTGCACGTCACCACATAGAAGATGTGACATTACTTAATGAACAGGAAATAAAACAAATTGCTGCATACGTACGATCATTAGAGTAAAAAGGTGGGCTAACCCACCTTTTTACAATTCATCAAACCCATTAATATCGGTTGTTTTTGTGTATGAACGTGGACGGGCTTCAAAAAAGTCAGTTTTGCCTAAGTTTACGTTTTCATCGCTAAAGACGCGAATCCAAGGCATGGCGTTTTCATCCGCCTCGTAGCGATCGTCCAAGCCAAGCATGCGCAGCCGCTTGTTTCCGAGATATTCGATATATTTCTCCATTTCAATGACATCAATGCCATCGATGTCGCGCAACACAAAACGCGACCATTCCGTTTCATAACGGATCGCTTCATCGATGTAATCATATATCCACGCTGAAAATGATCCGTCTTCGTCCAGATGAGGATTTTCCCATAATACAGCGCGTACGAGTTGGGAAATGAAGTAGCTATGGCATAGTTCGTCTTTATTAATATAGCTAATCATTGTAGATGTTTTCAGCATTTTTTGGTTTCGCGCTAAGTTGTAAAAAAAGGCGAACCCGGAATAAAAATTAATTCCTTCTAAGACGAGCGAAGCGACAAGAGCACGGCAAAACGTTTCAACCGTTGGCCGTTCACGAAACGCTTCATATACGCGAATGACGTGTTCATTTCTCTTATAAATGTGCGGATTCGTGCGCGCCATTTCAAAGGCCCGGTTTTGTTCGGATAGTTTCTCAATAGACGCAAGCACATACGAGTACGACTGATTATGGACGACTTCTTGTTGTTCGATAATCGAAAAAATCGCTTTGACGCTCGGATCGGTAATGTATTCTTTCATCGCTCCGATAAAGTTTGGTTGCACAGAGTCTAAAATCGAAAGCAACCCGATAATGTGTAAAAATGCATCACGTTCCCGCTCGCTTAAATGATGCCATTGTTTAATATCATCCGACATGTTAATTTCAAACGGCGTCCAAAAGTTGCCGAGCAACATTTTGTATATATCATAAAAATGGCTATATTTAATATCGTTCCAGTTTAAAATCCCGCTTGCTTTTCCGTTAATAATGCTTGTTGCTTTATTTGGATGCGACGGCTCGAGCAATTTTACTTTCGTCAATAACAAAACGCTCAACCTCCTTGAGTAGTTGATGGACGAAAACAGCCGGTAAATGTTGTTGATGGCCGCGTGGGGATTGTTCAATTTTTAACGTGCCGAGCACCGTCGTCACTTTTCGTAAATGGTACGCCATTTCATCGACAGCGCGGCAATAGTATGGCCACATTTGATCTCCTGTGCCAAACAGCGCAACAGGAGGCAAAGAAAGATTTCGCTCTTTAATAAGAAAACGAAGTAGCTTCCTCATTTCGTCCGGAAGTTGTCCATTTCCCCACGTATATGAACCGAATAAAAGAAGTTGTGTGTCATGAATGAGCGATTCGATCACAAACATATGTTCAACATTGATCGTTTTCACCGCATGTCCGTATGAGCAAAAAGCTTCTTCTATTAACAGCGCCACTTCTTTTGTGTTCCCTGTTTTCGATGTATAACAAATAAGAACGTTCATTTTTTATCCCCCTACGATGAACAAACGTCGCATTCTTCAATCGTTACTGCAGTACTACGAACGTAATACGTCGATTTTAACCGCTCTTTCCATGCGGTGAGATGCAAGTCCAACAAGTCTTTTGCTTTAATCGTGTTATACACATATAGATTAAAACTTAACGACTGATCGACATGTTTTTGTCTTGCAGCATTTTGACGAATGCTCATCTTTTGATCCACTTCATAGGCGTTATCGTAAAACCAAAACGTTTTTGCGTTTAAATCAGGGACGGTCACAGGAATTTTATAATTTTTCTTTTCTTCAAAATATAAACGGTTAAAGACAGGGTCGCACGATGCTGTTCCGTTTGCTAAAACGGATGTGGAAGCGTTTGGCGCAGGCGCCATTAAATAGCCATTTCTCATCCCATATGCCATCACTTGTTGTTTTAAATGATCCCAATCTAACTCATCATGGGAATAATACCCACGAAGTTCAAAGTATTTTCCTGTGTGCCAATCGGAGCCTTCAAACGCTGGATATGCTCCTTTTTCTTTGGCAAGCTCCATGCTCGCTTGAATCGTTAAATAAGCAATTTTCTCGAATAACTGATCAGCAAGCTGTACGCTTTCTTCGCTGTTCCATTTGATTCCTTTTAACGCTAATAAATGATGCCAAGAAAATGCCCCTAACCCGATGGCGCGATATTTTTTATTGGTGAGGACAGCTTGCAACACTTCAATTCGCTTTTCGTTTAAGTCAATGACGTTATCGAGCATGCGCACTTGAATCGGGATTAATCGTTCTAACACATCATCTTGTACGGCACGGGCTAAATGAATGCTCGATAAGTTGCAAACGACAAAATCGCCCGGCTTTTTATGAACGATAATCTCCCCATCTTCTGTATACTCTTTTGTGACGATGGTTGGGCTCATGTTTTGCATAATTTCTGTACATAAATTGCTAGAATAAATCATGCCTGCGTGTTTGTTCGGATTCATCCGATTTGCTTCATCGCGATAAAACATATAAGGCGTTCCTGTTTCTAACTGTGACTTTAATATCCGTTTCATGATTTCAATCGCAGGAACGCGCTCTTTACTTAACTCTGGATGATTGATACATTCCTCATACTTTTCACGGAACGAGCCATTTCCTCGTTCTTCATCATAAAAGTCTTCTAGCCCTAATGGATTGCCGTGTTTATCTTTCCAGCCCATCACTTTTTTCACTTCATGTGGGTCAAATAAATACCAATCGCCGCGCTTTTCGACTTGTTCCATAAATAAATCAGGGATGCATACGCCATAAAATAAATCATGGCATTTTTGCCGTTCATCGCCGTTGTTTAGCTTCGCGTCTAAAAACGAGAAAATGTCTTTATGCCAAACGTCTAAATATACGGCAATACTTCCTTGCCGCGTACCGAGCTGGTCAACCGATACGGCGGTATTGTTTAATTGGCGCATCCATGGAATGACGCCAGATGAAACTCCCTTAAATCCCTTGATGTCAGAATTTCGTGCGCGAATTTTTCCTAAATATACGCCAATTCCTCCACCGCCTTTTGATAAACGAGCGATGTCGGTATTCGATTCATAAATGCCAATTAAACTATCGTCTACCGTATCAATAAAACAACTCGATAATTGACCATACGACTTTCCAGCGTTTGCGTAAGTTGGCGTAGCAACGGTCATGTATTGGTTAGACAATGCCCAATATGCTTCTTTCGCTAGTGCCATTCGTTTTGTCGGATGTTCATATGCCATTAATGTTAAAGCAATCGTTAAAAAGCGCTCTTGCGGCAGTTCGTAAATTTCGCCGCCATACCCTTTCGCTAAATAGCGATCAACGAGCGTTTTTAACCCGATGTATGTAAATAGCTCGTCCTTTTTTGTGTCAATCCATGTGCTCGCTTCTTGCAGTTCTTCTTTCGTATATCGTTCCAATAAAAACGAGTCGTAAATGCCGAGATCGACGAGCATTATTTGCAATTCATAAAAGTAGCGATATGTGTCGGATACATCATAGCCGCGATTGTTAGCTGCCTCGTCGTATAGCTGTTGCAAATAGAGACGAGCGGCAACAAACGTCCAATCCGGCTGTTCTACGGTGATTTCATCAAGCGCATTTAAAATAAGTTTATTCATCATGTCGTTGTACCGCTGCGTATGAGCAAGCGCCCGTACAGTCCGTTCAATGTATCGCTCACTCGCTAAGTGTGGAAAGTCTTTGAAAATAGGAAACAATAATGTGCGGATCGTTTCTTCATTTCCTTCTGTTTGTTGTTTTATGTACACCATATAACATCCCTTCCCCTAAAAAATAAAAACATCCGCTCTCATTGAGCGGATGAAACGATGGAAAAAGGCATGCTTTCACCATCGTTTCATCTTCTCAATCCCCGAAGAATATGAAACGATACAAGGAAGGCAGGTCTCCTGACTCGCGCTTCTTCCTACTTTGGATTCCTTCCCATATATGCGCCTGAAAAGCTGACATATACAGTGGTGTTGTTTCCATTTCGTCTGCGCACACAGTTGCGGGGACAGTTCTGGATTCGCACCAGATTCCCTATTAAGTCCGCTCGGACACCTTCACTTGTCGGTTTCAATATATAGTTATTATTTCTTGCGATTATCACAATATATTGTACGAAAAAGGTTTACGCTTAAAACTATAGCGAAAAATCTCAACATTTGCAATCATTATTTTTCATCATTTGCTACATAGCGCCGGTCTTTCATAAACAGCCGCCAAAAATAAATGAATCCTGGAAATAAAATAGCAAAGCCGACGATATACGTCACAAAAAGGGCACGAAACGTATTCGGATGCGTAAATCCGGATTCGATTGTTACATTCGGATAAATCATATATGGTAAATGAGCTTTTCCGTATGCGTAACTTGCACAAAAATATTGTAAGACGATGGCTACAACCGCAAGACGTGGCATTCCGCGTCCGTTTTTTCTTTTCCATGAAGGAAGAAAAAGTGCCCCGCCAGCTAAGAGAAATAATACGACAGAAGCGACAAGCCACGGCCAACGTGCAATCATTCCGTCATATAGCCAGCGCGCTTCGTTTCGCATCGTGACCATAATGAGAATAGAGGAGAGAAGAGCAAACGGCCCGATGATGAGTGCATCGCGGCGATAAATCGTATATGCTTCTATTTCATTTGCTTCGTTTGAGTAGTCTGCTAATAAAAGCGACGAAAGAAAGAGTGTACTTGTAATCGCAAAGGCGATAAATGCATATTCATGTGGGCTTGTAAATAAGCGATCAAGCCGTAGGCGACTGACTCCATTCATTGTTTCAACAAAAGAACCATGCGTAATTGGCAAGACGCTAATTAAAAAGGCTGGAATAAGTAAGCCGCTTATACCAGAAATGTAAACAAGCACTTTTTCATATTTAGGAGCAACGTGTGAAAAAACGAGGAACGCACTACGTACAGTAAGCAAAAGTAAAATGATGCTTCCGGGTATAAGTAAAATGGTTCCAAGCATAAATGTCGCTCCGGGAAAAAAGCTGACGAGCGCCACGACGATCGCAACGATAAAGACGTTTGTCACTTCCCATGTCGGTGATAAATATCGGTTTGCGATTTTCGTTGCTTTCGTTTGCGGGCGGTTTATATATACCATCGACCAAAACCCTGCTCCAAAGTCCATCGTCGCCATGACGGCGTAAATAAAAATAAATCCCCATAAAATTGAAATAGCAATTAATTCATCTGTCATCATCTTGCTCCTTTCTACATGTGCGTAGATAAGTGTTGTTCAATCGGATGGCGTCGGAAATAAGAACGCAAGACGAGCACGACTGCGACGAGTAAAAATACGTAAATGGACGTAAATAAAAGAAAGAGTGTTCCTAAATTTGTTGACTGTGTTACAGCTTCTGCCGTTGTCATCATGCGATAAATGACCCAAGGCTGTCTCCCTGTACAAGCAAAAATCCAGCCAAATTCAATGCCGAGAAGAGCGAGCAGCCCAGCAGTAACAACTGTCCACATAAACCAGTTCGGAAATATGTGTTGTTTTCTTATGCGATGCCAAACGAATCCGACAATGGAAAGAAGGAGAAGAAACATGCCGATTCCGACCATTGCATTAAAAAGTGTATGGACAAACAATGGTGGCCACCATTCTTCTGGAAAGTCATTCAATCCGACAACGACGGTATCGAAACGATTGCCCGCTAAAAAGCTAAGTAACCACGGAATTTCAATTCCCCATTTGACCGTTTGTGTTTCACGGTCCGTAAAACCGCCGATGACGAGCGGGGCGTGCGACTGTGTTTCAAACAATCCTTCAGCAGCAGCTAATTTTTCAGGTTGATATTCATGAAGAAGTTGAGCTGATTCATGTCCGTTTATTGCTGTTAGTAAAGAAAATACGCCGCCAACTGTTAAACCGAGCATGAGCGCTTTTTTATGAAAAAGTTGGATGCGTTCATGGCGTCTATTTTTCAACATGTGATATGCCGCGATTGAAGCGATCGTAAACGCACCTGTCATATACGCTGATAAAACGACGTGTGTTGCTGTGACGGCAAAGCTTGGATTAAAAAACGCCTCCCACGGATTGACGTCAACAATTTGCCCGTTTTCGATACGAAAGCCAGTCGGTGTACCTTCAAAGGCGTGAACGTTCGTGATTAAAATGGCAGAAGCGGCTGCTCCGATGGCAACAAGCGTCAAGCTTACGATGCGCATTGCTGGAGAGATACGGTCTGCTGCGTATACGTAAATAGATAAAAATAACGCTTCGACGAAAAACGCATAAATTTCAATTTGAAACGGAAGCGCCATCACTTTGCCGACCACTTCCATAAAGCCTGGCCATAAAAGTGAAAGTTGTACTCCTGCGATAGTACCAGACGGAATCGCTACGCCAAGCAAAATGGCGAGCGCTTTTGTCCAACGATTAGCCATGAGAGCGTAGTCATTGTCTTTCGTTTTTTGATATAGTAGCTCGGCCAATAAAATCATGAACGGAATACCGACTCCAAGCGTCGCAAAAATAATATGAAACGCCATGGTTGTACCAAATAACGTTCTTGCTGTTAATACGTGATCCATACCGAAATGTTCATCCCTTTCCATACATTGTCGTTTCCTAGTTTGATTTGAAAAGGGAAAAAATATGCAAAAAAATAAGCGACCGTAACGATCGCTTATTGTAACGCTTTTTTTAATGCGGATATATTGTCATGCATGATCGCAAAGTAATCTTTATTGTTTGCGATATCATCGTTTGTGCGTGCTTCTAAGTTGTGAAGAATGAGTACATCCGCCCCAATTTCATTTTTTACGACTTCAGCAATTTTTGATGTAACATTTTGTTCAAAAAAGATATATTGTATGTTGTGCTCTTTTGCTTGTTTAATGATGGAAGTAAGCTGTTTTTGTGACGGTTCATTTGTTGGTGATAGTCCAGTCACGCTTATTTGTTTTAAGCCGTATCGTTTCTCCCAATAGCCGTATGCGGCATGAGCAACAAGAATATCTTTTCTTTTCGCCTCTTTCATCAGTTGTTGAAATTGTTGATCGAGTTGTTCAAGTTGCTGTTTTAATGAAGCGAAGTTTTGTTCAAAATCATCTTTCGCTTCAGGTTTAAGTTCTACTAATGTTTGTTTAATCGTTTCGGCCATTTCAATGGAATAAATCGGATCTAACCAGACGTGAGGATCGACATCTCCGTGAGCATGTTCATCTTCATTTTCATGAGCATGTTCATCTTCATTTTCATGAGCATGTTCGTCGCCATGAGTATCATTAGCTGAAAGTAATTCCATGTTTTCCGTTGCTGCGACGAATTTGACGCGCTCATGTTCTAGCGTTTTCGTGATGCGATCGACAAATCCTTCCATTCCTTGACCAATGTAAATGAACGCATCAGCCTCAGCAATTTGTTGCATCGTTTTTGCTGTTGGCTCATATGTGTGCACATCGACGCCTGGAGGGTATACACTTTCGACTTGCACATGTTTTCCACCAATTTTTTCGGTAAAGTCTTGAAGTGGATATACGGTTGTATAAATGATAAGTGGATTGTCTTTTCCCTCCCTAGTGGTTGGAGCGTTTTCATCTTGTTTATTGCATCCAAATAATGTAAGTGTGCTTGCAAGTATAATAGTTAACATCGCACGTAATTTCATATTTTTTCCTCCTCTCAAAAAAGAAGGATGTTTATGAAAACATCCTTTTTCTCCTAGTTTATTATATCGTAATCGTTACGATTTGAAAACTATGAAGTAGTAACAAATGGTGGAAGCGGATCAACAAAAGTTGACCAGTCTTGTTTCATTTCTTCATCTGTTAATAAACATGCATCCAGGGAAGAAGAAATCGCATGTTCGTCCATACCAATGCCAATCAATACGAGTTCTGTCATGCGATCGCCATACGTATCGTCCCATTTTGCACGCAATTCATGTTCTTCTCGCAAAATTTGTTCCCGTTCATGCGGAGGATATGTGGCAATCCATTCGCCAGCCCCTTGAATCATAATGGACGGCCCAGCTTGTGAAAGAAGTCCGCACATATTGTTGCGGGAAGCGAGCCAGAAAAAGCCTTTGGCGCGAACGATTTCAACTGGCCATTGTTCGAGCCAATGCATCAGTCGTTCGGGATGAAACGGGCGACGGCGACGATATACGAAAGAAGAAATGCCGTATTCTTCTGTTTCTGGTGTATGCTCTTCATTTAGTTCTTTTATCCATCCAGCTGATTGACTCGCTTTTTCGAAATCAAATAAACGAGTGTTTAAAATGTCATGAAGTGCCACTTTTCCGTATGTTGTCCGAATGATTTTTGCTTCTGGATTTAATTTACGAAGGAGTGCTTCTAGCTCGTCTGCATCTTCTTGAGAAATGCAGTCGATTTTATTTAAAATAAGCACGTTTGCAAATTCAATTTGATCAATTAGTAAATCGACAACTTCACGCGTATCTGTTTCATCGACTGCTTGTTTACGATCTAATAACGTTTCACCGGAGGCAAAATCATGCCAAAAACGATTGGCATCTACAACGGTGACCATCGTATCTAACCGACATGTTGACGTTAAATCAATGCCAAATTCCTCATCGATATACGTAAATGTTTGAGCGACAGGAATCGGTTCGCTAATGCCGGATGACTCGATGACAATGTAATCAATGTTTCCAGCCTCAACGAGTTTTTGAACTTCTTTCATTAAATCTTCTCGCAACGTACAACAAATACAGCCGTTTTGAATTTGTACAAGCTTTTCTTCTGTACGTGAAAATCCACCTTGTTTAATGAGCTCAGCATCGATATTCACCTCGCTCATGTCGTTGACGATAACAGCAATTTTTAATCCTTCACGATTGTTTAAAATATGATTAAGCAATGTCGTTTTTCCTGAACCTAAATATCCGCTTAATACGGTAACAGGCACTTTCATATAGTTTTCTCCTTTCCCAAAACGTAATTATTACGATTTACAACGTTTATCATATCGAAAAAAAAGAGAAAGAACAACTATTTTTGCTCTTTCTCTGGAACAGGATCAAATCCACCGGGGTGAAACGGATGACATTTTAAAATGCGTTTTATTGTTAAATATCCGCCTTTGAGCGCGCCGAAACGGCGAATAGCTTCGAATCCGTAATGCGAACAAGTCGGATAAAAGCGACATGTCGGTGGTTTTAATGGGGAAATGACACGTTGATAAAAGCGAATAAGTAAAAGAAGTATATGTTTCATATCATACACCTACCCCTATTTTTTCTTATTGTAACATAGCTGGACGAAATGATACTAACAAAAAAAGATGAAAAAAGTCGGACTTTTGTGTATGATAAAGACGTAACAATTGAAAAGAGGTGAGAAGTATGCCTTCAGTAGAAAGCTTTGAGCTTGATCATTGTGCGGTCAAAGCACCGTACGTTCGCCATTGCGGCGTTCATAAAGTCGGCAGCGACGGTGTTGTGAATAAATTTGATATTCGTTTTTGTCAGCCTAATAAAGAAGCAATGCAGCCAGCAGCTATTCATACGCTCGAGCATTTGCTAGCGGTGCACATTCGTAAGCACGCCGAAAAATACGACCATTTTGATATTATTGATATTTCGCCAATGGGATGTCAAACAGGCTATTATTTAGTTGTTAGCGGCACGCCAACCGTTGAAGAAATTATTGACTTGCTAGAGGCAACGATGAATGAAGCGCTAACCGTCACAGAGGTGCCAGCCGCAACAGAAAAAGAGTGTGGTCAAGCGAAGTTGCATGATTTAGAAGGAGCAAAGCGACTCATGCGCTACTGGCTATCGCAACCAAAAGAAGAATTGAAAAAAGTGTTTGGTTAAACAACAAAGGTTCAGGCGTTACATGTCTGAACCTTTGCTTTTTTCATTTGGCAACTCATCAATGGTGTGTTTGTATTTGTATGCTTTTGAAATCGTTAAAACGCTTAAGATGAGCACGACAAATACAATGATGATAGAAATAATAAAAGTGAGCAACATATGCACCCCTCCACACTCTATCTTAATGCAAAACCGTATTATTTTCCAAAATTTTTTTTGTTTGCTACAATAGAGAAGGGGAAAGTTTATACTTGAGGAGGGAATGAAAATGAAGGAAAAATTAATTGACATTGTAAACAAACAAATTGCGAATTGGAACGTATTGTATGTGAAACTGCACAACTACCATTGGTATGTGAAAGGTCCGCAATTTTTTACGTTGCATACAAAATTTGAAGAATTGTACAATGAAGCTGCGCTACATATTGATGAATTAGCGGAGCGTTTATTGGCGCTAGGTGGAAAGCCGTTAGCGACGATGAAAGAGTATTTAGCGGTAGCGTCTGTACAGGAAGCCAAAGGAAATGAAACAGCCGAGGAAATGGTGGCAGAAATCGTGCGCGATTTTGAAACGATGATTGAAGAGTTGAAAGATGGTATGAACTACGCTGGGGAAATTAATGATGAAACGACTGGGGATATGCTTTTAGGCATTCATCAAAGCTTAGAAAAACATGTGTGGATGTTAAAATCGTTTCTTGGATAAGGTGGGATTTCCCACCTTTTTCATATTATAGTACTTGAAGAAGCGTTAAAGGAGATCGTATGCTTTTTGTTGCATGAAAACAAATGGATCGACTCACACTAACCGTAACAAATGGAAAAGAGGTGGGGCGATGAAAAAAACGTACTATGTTTCAGTGGCTCGTGGCGAAATTTCGCAAGTGAAAACAGCATCACCTTGGGAGTTTCGAATTGAGGCGACGGATGAAGAAATCATTCAATTACGAGAGTATTTTGATGAAATGTATTCATCCGATTGGCAATCGTTTTGGCGCGCACATGTGCCGTATGTGCAATACCATTACGATCGGCCAAATGATGGATATGATCAAGCGATAAAAAAAGTGTACGAACTTATTTATGAGCTTGGAGATGAAGAAGCGAAACAACAAATTGAAACGATGGGTGTCATACAGTTATAAAAGCTGTCGACAATTTCACTGTGTGGTACAATGAAGAAAACATACAGTTGAGGGTAGACGGCGATGATTGTATTTCAAGATTACTACGGATACAACGTTCGACTTTCTTTTTCTGACCATCCTTTTTCGCAACAACCGAAACATGTTCTTGTGATTTGTCGGTACGATGGTCGTTGGTTATTGACAAATCACGCTGTACGTGGCTGGGAGTTTCCAGGTGGGAAAATAGAGGAAGGAGAAACGGCAGAACAAGCAGCAATTCGCGAAGTAAAGGAAGAAACGGGCGGAGTTGTTGAGAAGATCACGTACATTGGACAGTATGAAGTCAAACGTCCGAATGAAACGATTGTAAAAAATATTTATTTTGCTCATGTTGAATTTTTGGAACAAAGGGAGTCGTATTTTGAGACAAATGGTCCTGTGCTCATTGAGCATATGCCAGATGACATAGCGAAAGATGGACGATTTAGTTTTATTATGAAGGATGGCGTATGGGCATATACGAAACAACAGTTAGAGCGGTGGGGAATGATTTAAAACCCCACCGCTTTTTCTTACGTGTAGGGTTATGCACGTTTCATTAGTTTTTTTTCAAACCAACTGACAAGTTGGTACATGATGCTTGAAAGTAACGCAATCATAAGCAAACTTAATAAAACGAGCGTAAAGTTGAACACTTGGAACCCGTAAATAATCATATAACCGAGCCCTTGTTTCGAAACAAGAAATTCCCCGACAATGACACCGACCCAAGATAGACCGACGTTCACTTTTAACGTTGAAATCATTGTTGGAAAGGAAGCGGGTAAAATGGCTTCTGTGAACCATTGTCGTTTTGTTGCACCGAATGTTTGAAGCACTTTGATATAGTTGGCATCTACTTCTTTAAACGATGTGTAAACGACAATCGTTGTAATAATGATAGAAATGATTGCTCCCATCGCCACGATTGACGTCATATTCGGTCCGAGCGCTACAATGAGAATCGGTCCAAGTGCCACCTTTGGCATGGCATTTAAAATGACTAAATACGGATCAACAATTTTAGATACGCGTGGAAACCACCAAAGAAGCGCAGCGAAACAAATGCCTGCGATCGTACCAACAATAAAACCGAGCACGGTCTCTGTTAATGTGACGGTTGTATGTGAAAGCAACGTATGATCGCGCACTTTAGTGATAAACAAGTGCCAAATTGAAGACGGTGAGCTAAATAAAAGAGGATCAATCCAATGAAAACGGCTTGCCATCTCCCATAAGCTAAAGAAGGCAACGACGATGATCATTTGGAAAAAACGAACGATTCGTTTTTCGCGCTTTTCATATGCTATATATTGATCGTATATACGTTGCAACCATTCATGTTTGTTCAATGCTCTCTAACTCCTTCCAAATCATTTGAAAAATCGGTGAAAAATCTGGATGTTGGCGAGCTTGAAACGGTGTACATGCTTTTAATGAATCTGGAACGGAAACAATTCGCTTAATTTTTCCTGGTCTTGCGGTAAATAAAACGATACGGTCGCTCATTGCAATCGCTTCACCGATGTCGTGCGTGACGAGAAGTGCTGTTTTCCGATATTGCTTTAACGTCTCCCATACGAGATCTTCTAGTTTAAGTTTTGTTTGGTAATCAAGTGCTGAAAACGGTTCATCTAACAATAAAATTTTCGGGTCGGTTGCCAAGGTGCGAACGAGTGCAGCGCGCTGACGCATTCCTCCTGATAATTCATAAGGATAGCGATCATCGACGTCGCGTAGACCAATTTGATGTAAAAGGGCGAGCGTTTGTTTTCTCGTTTTCTCGCTATATTTGCCTGTTAGTTTTAATCCGAGTGTGACGTTTTGTTCAATCGTTTTCCACGGGAACAAATAATCATGTTGTAGCATATATCCAATCGTTTGGCGCATCGTTTTTACTTCTTTTCCTTCAATGAGTACACGGCCTTTTGTTGGTTCGATTAGTCCCGCGATAATGGAAAGAAGCGTCGTTTTTCCACAGCCGCTTGGGCCGAGAAAGGAGAGAAATTCTCCCCTCTCGACAGTTAGCGACAGATGATCAAGTGCCAAGACGGCAGATTGGTTTGTGACGTAGGCATGCATCACTTGATCAATCGTTAAAATGGGCATGGTGTTCACCTCTTTTGTGCGTTTTCGGCAAACGATGTATTCACTAAAATCGAGTGATCAATGTACGATGGCAATTCATTTGCTTCTTTCATGATGTTTTGAAGATGGTTCCATTCTTCTTCATCTAAAATAGGGTCAGTTGCGTAAGAGCCTTGGTTTTTATAGCGATCGACAACTTTTTCAATGAGAGCGATATCTGTATTTTCAAAGTACGGTTGAATGACTGTTGCGATTTCTTTAGCATCGTGTGTTTGCACCCATTGTTGTGCTTTATAAAGCGCGCGTGTAAATTTTTCAATGACATCTTTATTTTTCTCAATAAAACTTTGTTTTGCCATAAACGTTGTGTACGGGAGATGGCCGGATTCCGTTCCAAAGGAAGCAACAATATATCCTTTTCCTTCTTGTTCAAAAATGCTAGCAGTCGGTTCAAATAGTTGGACGAAATCGCCTGTTCCGCTTGCAAATGCATTGGCGATATTAGCAAACTCAATATTTTGAATGAGATTTAAGTCTTTATGTGGATCAATTCCATGCTGCTTTAGAACGTATTCTCCGACCATTTGCGGCATGCCGCCTTTTCTTTGACCTAAAAATGTACTTCCTTTCAATTGTTCCCATGTGAAGTTAGCGATCGGTTCACGCGAAACTAAAAATGTTCCATCTGTTTGTGTCAATTGCGCAAAGTTGATGACAGGATCAATGGCTCCTTGACTATACACATAAATAGACGTTTCCGAACCGACGAGCGCAATATCCGCTCCGTTCGATAAAAGCGTCGTCATCGTTTTATCGCCACCCCACGTCGTATTTAGTTCAATATGAAGCCCTTCTTCAGCAAAAAAGCCTTTTTCAATTGCGACGTATTGAGGTGCATAAAAAATAGAACGAGTCACTTCCGCAACGCGCAACGTTTTTACATCATTAGATGAGCATGCTGAAAGCAAAAACATAAAAGCAACGAGCAAAAACCCCCATTTTCGCATTTTTTTCCCCTCTTTCGTTTCGTTTGCTTTATCGTATGCGCCTAATCAAAATGTGTGAATGACCTAAAAAGAAAACCGCCGAGCACATCGCTCGACGGTTTAATTAATGGAGTGCAAAGCAATTAATTCATATGTAACGATCGTTGTTCCGTTTTCAAGGACGAGTTTTTTGACGACAGCTTGTCCTGTTGCTTCTCCGTGTTTTGTTCGTCTTACTTCTAACGGCACGTCAAGTGGATATAAGCGATAACCTTCTTTTTGTAATACAAATAAGTTGTGTTCAATTCGTTTTTCTTTTCCATTTGTGACGATCATCGTTTGTATCTCTAACGGCATCCCCATCTGTTTCACCCCAAATTGATTTGGTATGTTTACTTCCATTGAAACACATTTATCGCTATTGTACAACTGCATTCATATTGATACTAAATAATATAAATAAATAATATGATCAGGTAACAAATTTTATTGACAGGACAAGAATATAAATGATACGATGACAATAAGCTTTAAAGGGAAATGTTTGAATATTCATTTCTTTTTGAAGCGAAGTGTTTATGTATGAGGGGAGTTTTTTGTTACATGAAACAATTTCATTCATTCGGGTGGTACGCGGCTCGCATTGCCCCGTATTTGCCTGAGGAAGCGTTCCGTCCTGTTCCGTCTCGTCTGTTTGGAGGCCTTGCTTACATGCTCGTTTTAGTGAGCAGCATTGTAACGATTTCTTTATTTGACCTCCATTGGCTATGGAATGGATTGCTTTCGGTTGTTATTGGATGGTGTTTTGCTGGATTAGGGTTTTTAGGGCATGAAATTTTGCACGGGACGGTAGTCAAACGGGCGTGGCTTCGTGATTTATTAGGTGGCATCGCATTTTTACCGCTTTGCACAGGTCCGAAGTTATGGCGAAAGTGGCATAATGCGACACATCATGTGCATACACAACATGAGGAACTTGATCCCGATGCGTGGCCGACGATAAAACGTTTAGCTCAAAGTCGTTTTCTCCGTTGGATTTATCGCATTCCGTTTCCCATTCGTGCGGCTTTTTCGTTTTTGTCTTTAGCAGGGATGTTTACCGTTCATTCGCTTCATATGCTTCTTCATTTTTGGAAGGAGTTTGAAAAAGGGAGTCGTCGCGCAGTATTTTGGCAGTTTGTGTTGCCATGGTCGATATGGATTGGGTTATTGTTGATGATCGGAGTAGAAAAATGGCTCTTTGCATTCGTTTTTCCGTTGCTCATTGGGAATGCGATCGTTATGGGATATATTTCAACGAACCATCGTTTAAATCCGCTCGTTCCAGTTAACGATCCGCTAGCTAATAGCTTAACGGTCATCGTTCCAAAGTGGGTAGATGTGTTGCATTTCAACTTTTCACACCATACAGAACATCACTTATTCCCAGCGATGAGTTCAAAATATTACCCGCTCGTCAAACAATATATTAAACAACTATGGCCGGAACGGTATCATGAAATGCCGATGACAAAAGCGTTAATTGCGTTATGGAAAACGCCGCGGCTTTATCATGAACAAACAGAACTCATCGAACCGCGCGAAGGGTATGTGTACGGAACGCTCGGAAACGGACTAAATATAGATAATCTTTCGTACAAAACGAAAGAAAATAGTGTAGTCAAACAAAAGATGGTGAAACAAAAATAAGCGTCGCATACCGGCGCTTTTTGTTTTCAGCAAAAAAATAAAACGTGGCTAATGAGCCACGCTTTATTTCCTCCCTTGCAGCATAAGGGGAAGTTCTAAATGATGCTCGTGTAAAAACGGCTCGTTTGTTAATACAGCATCTGTTGGGCCGTCATATACGATCATCCCGTTTGCGAGTACAATCGTTCGCTCGCAACATTCGAGTACAAAATCGAGATCGTGTGTTGTTATCATTTTTGTATGTGGCAACGATTGCACGAGATGAATGAGCGTTCGTCGTGCTCTCGGATCTAACGCTGCTGTCGGTTCGTCCATGAGCAATATGTTTGGTTCCATCGCAAGTACAGTTGCTAAGGTGACGAGCCGTTTTTCTCCTTCTGATAAACGATAAGGTGGACGATCTTTTACATGTATTGCACCGACAAGCGTTAAAGCGTTTATTACTCGTTGCTCCACTTCATTTTCGTTCATTCCTTTATTTCGAAGCGCAAATGCGACATCGTCGTAAACGGTCGGCATAAATAATTGATCGTCTGCTTGTTGAAATGTAAAGCCAACGATGCGACGAATATGTTGTAACGTTTGTTTCGACATGGGCATATTGTCGATGACGATACGTCCACGTTGTGGCATGTACAATCCGACGAGCAGTTTTAATAACGTTGATTTTCCTGCACCGTTTGCTCCAATGATGCCGATGCATTCTCCTTGTTGAACGGAAAAAGAAACATCACGAATGGCTTCGTGACCATCTGGGTATATGTAACAAATATTCGATACGTTTATCATCATATGACCACCAAACGATAAACGATGAACAATCCAATAGTGACATATGTGTAAATCATTTCTTTCATTGTCCATCGTTTTATTTTTATATGCATACGTTGAATAGAAAACCCGCGCAACGTCATCGCTTCATACACGCGCTCGGCACGTTCAAATGTTCGCAACAACAAATGTCCAACGAGCGATCCCCAAACGGATAATTGGATGGCGCGATGGTTCGGTGCGCGCAACATATATGCTTGACGCAGTCGTTTTGCTTCTTCTAAAAATAAAAAAATATATCGATATGTCAAAAGCAATTGTATAACGAGCAGACGAGGAATGCGCAACGAAAGGAGCGCACCTGCAAGTTGCTCGATCGGTGTCGTCAAAAACAACACCGTTGCTGCAAGAACAGCAAGTATATTTTTTGCAAACAAAGTGGCAAATACGAGCCACCGCGCTTCGATACGCCAATGAAAAAATGATATATGTTCATGAATAAAAAACAACTGCGAAGCCCCTATCACTGTAATAAACGGTAAAGAGGCGAGCAGTATGCTTTTGATATGACGAATAGAAAGACGATGCACCACGATCATGGCAATTGGATAAAGCGATAAAGGGATGAGTTCAATAAATGCATATGTGTGAAATGAAGCAACGACAAGAATGTATGTAAACGTTATAATGAGCATGCTTAACGGATGAACATCGTGTCGTTGCTCTTTCATATTTGACATATGTATCACGTTTCTTTTCTCCATTTTTTCATCATGTATGGTATAAGCATTGCGATCGCAACAACGAATACACCGATAATGCCAGAAACGCTTGTCCCGACGTCTAGCCAGCCGATTGATGCGCCTCCGCTTCTCAAATTATAATCAGGTAATAAAGCGAGCGATTGTTGGAGACGTTCCAGCGCGTGATGCAGTGCCGTTGTTGTATGCAGCTCCTCTGTGCCTGCTGTGCGTAAAATAGACCATTCTAATCCATCTGGTTTTGACGAAGCGACCGATGAAAATATGCCACCGATGAGAAGCGCGAGTAAGCCGAGTGTCCCGATGAGACGATTCGTCGGTGTATTTGCCGGTGTTGAGAGCTCTGGTTTTGTTTTCATCACAAATGAAACGACAGCCGCGGTAGCCATTCCTTCCACAATGCCAATCGCCAAATGAACAGGTTGCATAAATAAGGTGAACGTCGTAAACGGTAATTCGACTTTTCCGGATAACAACGTTTGAACGACAACGCTAAATGCGCCGAGTTGTAATCCAACGACCGCTGCAATGATGGAAGCGAGCCATATGTTTGTTCGGCGAATGAGTCGCTTATATAACGGATATGCGATAAAACATGTATAAAAGCCGAGATTGAATACGTTGCATCCGAACGCTAACAGTCCGCCATCTGCAAAAAAGAGCGCTTGAATAAATAAAACAACGGCTAACGTTAAAAAAGCTGCATAAGGACCTAGCAAAGCGGCAAGTAACAATCCGCCACCTAAATGTCCGCTTGATCCTGTACCAGGAATCGCAAAGTTAATCATTTGCGCTGCAAATACAAATGCTCCAAGCACTCCCATCAGCGGCAGTTTTTTTTCGTCTGCTTCTATGTTTAATTTTTTTAATGAGTAGCTTGCTACACCTGCTGTAGCCCCCCACATCGCAATTCCTACCGCAGGTGAAATAAGCGCATCTGCCATATGCATAAAAATATCCCCCCTTATATTTTATTATAGGAGAGACGTGTCATGGAAAGCTATTTCATTTTTTCTCTAAGTTTGCTTATTATATAATTTTTCGTTTTTTTGTCATACATGCCATTTTTATTTCCACCTGAAAACATAAGGTTCACTCGTTTCACGGCATCTAACGTTTTTTGGCCGAATACTCCGTCTTCTGCTCCGCATTTAAAATTGATCATATTTAGCGCTTGTTGTAAGATGCGAACGTCTTCACCACGATCGCCATATTGCAATACTTTATTCGGAAGCTTACTTATCAGTTGTTCAATTGGATTTTGTTGCTTCGGTGTTTGATTGGATGGTTGTGATGGGGCCTTCACTTCTTCTTTTTTTATTAGTTTTTCAATGATTATTTGTTGCCCAGGCTGTAATGCTCTTGGATCAACATGTGGGTTTAGGCGTAATAACGTTTTGACACTTACTCCTGTTTTTTGACTAATTGTCCATAGCGTATCTCCTCGTTCGACGGTATACAGTTTGACTTCTTCTTTCATTTCGATGTTTTCTTTTTCTGTTAATACTTGCGCATAGTTAAAACAAGGGCATTGTTTCCATTCGTATCCTTTTAGCTCGTTATGTCCTTTCACGTCTTTATAGTTCGGCAAGATGTTTACCAGCTTTTTGTATAACGTTCTCAATGATTGTTTTTGTTCATTCGTCGGTTGTTGTGTGCGAAAATCGCCTGTTAAACAAACGCCGATGCAATAAGTGTTATGGTTGCCGACATGGTAGCTAATCGTTTCTAAGTCGTTGCAAAAATGAATCGTTCCGTCTTGTTCAATGACAAAATGGTATCCGATCCCGGGCCATCCTTTGCTTACATGATAATTGGCAAACGCAAATGCGGAGCCTGTTTTCGTCAAGCTATGATGAATAATGATGTGCGTTTTTTGTTCAAGTGTTGTTTTTTTATACGATTGTCCAGAGCGAGTAGGGAGAAGGTGGCGTATATCTTTTAATTGAGGAATCGCAAATAGTTGATTCATCTTTAACCTCCTTTTCTTTGTTTCTATGTACTACTATATGTTTCAGTGAATGGAATGGTTTGTACGAACATATGAAAAATGGGTCATCACCAAAAGATGTACTTGAAGATGTACTTGCCCCTGCCATTAAAGTATGTTAGCTGTTTCTAACCAACCCCACAATGCAAAACGTTGGATATTTCTGTATCCGTATCCTCGACGTTTAATCAGCTTGATCTTGTTATTCGTTCCCTACATTTTCCCATTCGAATAAGGCGATAACATGCACGATATGATTTCGTCTGTTCGTTTGACGAGTGATTTTGCAATGGCACGCACAACCGAACAAGGACAAAACGAATACCGATGCATCCAAGCCTCCAAACGTCGTTTCGTCTGTTGTTCGTCTTTGCTTTTGGACACATAGCGAAAATGTTGAAACGATCGGTAGACAGACTTTAAGTCATCACTTTCCTTACACCATTCTCGTACAATTTGACGTTCTTCCTCCATCAGCTTCTCTGGACATTGGCTCAATAAACGACAAACGTAACGAACATTTTCGCGTTTGTAGCCCCATTTGTCTACATATTTGCGACAACGCTCTAAAGCATCTGTAAACAGCTGAATGACATGGAAATAATCGACCACGTGTGTCGCCTCTGGGCAAACCCCTTGAATGGATTTTTTCATCGCTGGAGTTAAATCGCTCACGACAAACTGAACAGAACAAGACACATGAGCCAACGCACGGCCAATGGCTTCCTCGTTCTTTCCTGCTTCAATAGCATGCACTTCTCCCGTTTCGGCATCCATGATTGCCACTCCGTAGTCATGTCCTTTTCGAAAAGCGAACTCATCGACACAAACCGCCTTTGGTTGGATGTCATTTGATAGGAAGGATGGGGCATGGATATAAAACCAACGTTCTACCGTTGTGTAAGGAAGCTTGAGCATACAAGCCACTGCCTAAATGATGTTCCGATGCAAGATTGCGAAAAGCATCCGTCGCCACACTTCGAGGAGAGATGGCTGGATAAGACGTGCTGAATGTCATGCCACACGCACCACAACGTCTGCGCTCGACAGGAAGTTCAATCCAAAAAATTCCGATTCTCTGAGCATAGCCATGCATCTATTGCTTCTTTTTGCATGTCATTTTGATCGTGCGCTTCAAGCCGAGCATTGTTCGGGCAGAGAAAGTTCGAAAATCCAACGTTCTTCTTCTTTTCGTACCTTTTGAATCAAAACATCTGGTAAATCGATGAGTTCTTTGATAAACGGAGAGTACATGCGAATTTTCCTCCAGTGGTTTGGTTTGGTCACCTTTACCATACAGGAAAATTCGCATTTTTTGTACCCTCTATTTTCTCTATGCACACCGATCTTAAATGATCAAGTACAACTTGTGGTGAAGAGCCTAAATTTCCCCTTTATAATAACAAATTTAATATAAAAAATATTGACATATAAATTGAAATAAAGGTTTTTTCATGTTTCACGGCGAATAAATAATAAAAGAGAAAATAGGGGAACGGAGAGAAAATACGACGCTGAATCACAAAGATGAGATCGAAAAATTGTCCACTGCCATGAAAGAAGCAAAAAGTAAACGAGCATATGAACGCTACCAAGCGATTTATCTTCATTTGCAGGGATACGCAAAAGAAGAAATCGCAACGATTATCGGTCGATCCAAAAAAACCGTTTATAACTATATCTATGCCTACACTCAGAGGGGTCTTCACGGGCTAGAGATGAAATATTCACCCGGTGCTCCACGTCGATTGACCTCTGAACAGGAAAAAGAGCTTGCTTTGATCATTGAACATCAGCTCCCCGTAGATGTGGGATTCGAAGTGAAATATAACTGGACGCTTGCGATCATCACTGAACTCATTCAGCAAAAGTGGGGACCAACGTACACGCTTCGTGGAACAAGTGAAATGCTGCATCAGTTAGGGCTAAGCTATACGAAACCGACCTATACACTAGCCAATGCCGATGAAGGGAAACAAAAAGAATTTATCGAAATCACCTTCCCAGAAGTAAAAAAAAACTGGTAGATGGGAAAATCGCCCATGTCCTCTTTCAAGATGAATCGATGATTCGTGATTACCAAGCCATTCAAAAAACATGGTTTGTCAAAGGAAAACACGAATCATTCCGACGTTTGGAAAACATCAAGGGCTGAAGTTGATTGGCACATTGAACTACGAAACAGGAGAGGTATTTTGCATCGAAGAAGAACGTTATGACGCAGAAACATTTCTTCGATTTCTTGAACTTGTGTTAGAACATTATCCTACAGGTAAAGTGGTGATGATGTTAGATAACGCTCGAATTCACCATGCCAAACTTATTCAGCCGTTTTTAAAAGAACACGAAGATCGATTAGAGCTCGTCTTTTTGCCGCCATATAGTCCACAGTTGAATTTGATTGAAGGGCTATGGAAATGGCTAAAATCGGACGTCATCTATAACGTGTTCTATTCGAGTGTGCAAGAAATTAGAAAGAATGTCCAAGCATTTATTCAGAGAATCAACCAAAAACTAGAACAAACGATCGATCGTTTGTGTGTTCAGTTGTAAATCTTTAATTCAACTTATATGTAACTATTCACCCCCGTGCTAGTGTGTAAAAAGCCCAGCACAAATAGGGCATTTCTGTCATAGAAAATGCCCTACGTAGCGGAAAGAACACGATCTATCGTTTCACCTGTCAACAGAAGACACAACGAGTCCCACACGTTTTTTTCGTGCTTTGTGAGTGTGGAAACGATGCTTCTTGCGATGCAAAACGACTGCGCGAACGTTTCCTGACGAAACGTCCCTGAGATGTTCTCTTTGACTTTGACCATGCGAAGATCTCGTTCGGCTTGGTTGTTGTCAAAGGGAACGTGAGCTTCACGCAAAAAGCGCAGCGCTTCTTCCTTCCGTTTTTGAAGTCGCCGAACGAAGGAGAGCACTTTTTTTGGCAACGGTGTCATCCCTTCCAACCGGTGTTGCGCTTTCGCGAGTATGCGATCATACACGCGCTCCCAACGTTTCGCTTCTTCTTCAGGAAGAAAGCCACTATGTTGTTCGACCACTTGTTTGGCGGATAATAGAAACGCGATCATCCGTTTTGCCCATGTATGCCCTTGTTCGATGAACCCTTTCAAGTCACGTAAATGATGGGCATGACAAAGGGCATGCGTGGCTTCGGTGTATCTGGGATACGTACCGAATGCATCATGCATCATCGTTCCTTTATATTGTGGAAGAATCCCGATCTCATCCGTTGCTTTCTTTCCACGAGAAGCGTGAAAAGCCAAGTACGTATATGTCGACGTACATGCGACATGCACCCATGCGAGTTTACCATTGATGCGCAAACTCGTTTCATCGACATGCAAGATGTTAGAGTCAAGTAAGGCGTCTTCGATCATGTCCATATTGGATTCCAGCGCTTCGCGTCCTCGTTTCACCATATTGGCAAGGGTTCCTGTACTAACCGAGTGTTGATATAACGCTTCGATTGTATCACTTAAACGCTTGTAAGGGATCAATTGGATATGATGCAAATAAACAACGAGCGCAGTAAGACGTGGACCGTATTGCACATGATTCGTGACATGTGGTGGAAACTCCGCTTGTTGCACGCATCGACAATGCGGACATGATTTCACTTCACGCTCATGTTGTGTCACTTCAATCGACACGGGAGGCAGATCAAACACTTGACGGACATCGACTTTGAACGGTTTTACGTCACGCAAAGAAGCCCCACATCCTTGACACGTATGGACGCGATGGACGACACGATAGTGTGGATGTTCCACTTGACGGATTGTCGTTCCCTCATGTCCCTCTTGCCCACCAGGCTTTTTGCCAGACGGTTCACGAGAGGAGCGCTTTTTCTCGAAACGGTCAGAAGATGGGGGCAGATGGCTATTCGAGCTGTTTTTTTTCGTGCGTGCTTCCAGCTCTTGAACGCGATATGTCAGTTGTTCATTTTCTTTACGTAGCTGTTTGTTTTCTTGACGCAAATGTTCATTTTCTTGAATGAGTTGATGAATGAGCTGTTTTTGTTGTTGGACTTTGCCCATTAAGCTCTCAACTGTAAATACAGCTTGTTGTACCGTCAACATGCGATTCACCTCCTTGTCTATCAATATTCACATCATAGACAAGGAAAGAAAAAAATATTCAGCTCACTTTATGATGTGGCTGAATAGTTACACTTATATACTTCCCTTAAGTTTTTCATTAGGAGTGAAATCATGTTCAATCCAGAACTTTATTTTTATTACATTTTGTTAATTACTCTTTTAATTTTTACTTATTTATTCTATAGAAGAACAAAAAATTTATCTAAAACACTCCTTATGACAATTACTGCACTTTTTTTCGTATCCATAGTTTGCAGTATTAGTTTAGCACTTAATTATTATCAATCACTGAAACCGAATACAGAAGGTATTGGAATTTCAAATGTGATCGCATATTGGCTACTAGGGGAGGATGCTTGGGCACCAGTATGGACTATTCAGTTATTCAAAAAGGCTTACTCTATTTCCTTATGGATTACACTTATTTTATTTGTTTTCCTCATAATTCTTTTATTCATGAAAAGGAAAGAAAGTGAATGAAAGACATGAACTAAAATATTTGGATACCAAAAATTTAAATATAAGGTAACATAAAGAATTATATAAAAAACACCTGTGAGCGACTTTTTTAAGGAAATTAAAGTGGATTATAGGTTAGGATTACACACCCTTCAAGTTTAGTGGTTAAGCGTCGCTGTATCCATACACCATGTTTGTGATCATTAGCCGAAGAAAAAGAATACCACATGTTTTAGGCATGCCAAATAACCCTCTCAAAGAGGGTTATTTGGCACTTTTAGTGCGCTCGGCATGGGTGCAATCTCTAGGGTGAAAGTCCCGAACTGCGAAGGTAGCAGTAGCAGTTAGCTTAACGCAAGGGTGTCCGTGGTGACGCGGAATCTGAAGGAAGCGGGCGGCAAACTTCCGGTCTGAGGAACACGAACTTCATATAAGGCTGTTGGGTATCATTGGATGAGTTTTCCAAACAAAACAAAGCCCTTTCTGCCGAAGGTGATACAGAGTAAATGAAGCAGATAGATGGAAGGAAAGATTGTACTCTTACCCGAGGAGGTCTGATGGATACGTGAAGTACGCTTCATAACCTACTTCGTGATAAGTAGCTGAACCATCAGAAGTCAGCAGAGGTCGTCGTACGAATCGGTCTAGAACGATTCGGAAGAACCGAACAGTCAAGAGAAAATAGCCTTTGGCTTCAGTCCGTCATGATGAACACAGAAAACGAAGTGCCTCCCAAGAGAAAGGAAACGGTGAATCCCGTGGGGGATCTCTTGGAGGGTGGAGTGACGACTGGCATAAGAAGATCAGCTATTTACGGAAGGAAGAAGAACGATGCTCTTAAATCAAAAAAATTTCTTGCGTCACTGATCTTGATTGAACCGCCGTATACGGAACCGTACGTACGGTGGTGTGAGAGGACGGAGGTTAATCACCTCCTCCTACTCGATTGCGATCGGTCCACCGAATTGTTCAATGCGTGGATCAACGTTTGTGAATTTTTTAAAGTTTTCACGAAACTTCGCCGCAAGTTCTTTTGCTTTTTGGTCATATGCTTCTTGATCTGCCCATGTGCTTTTTGGCAGCAATACTTCGTCCGGTACACCTGGGACGTGAAGCGGAATATGCAGACCGAAAATCGGGTCTTGAACGGTTTCTACGTTGTTTAATTCGCCTTCTAACGCCGCTTTCACCATCGCACGCGTATAAGATAGCTTCATTCGTTCACCAACACCGTATCCGCCTCCCGTCCAACCGGTGTTGACTAAAAATACTTGAACGCCGTGAGCGTCAATTTTTTGCCCGAGCATATCTGCATAGCGCGTTGCAGGAAGCGGTAAAAACGGTGATCCAAAGCATGTCGAAAACGTTGCTTCAGGTGCGGTAATTCCGCGTTCTGTTCCCGCTAACTTGCTTGTATAGCCGCTTAAGAAATGATACATCGCTTGTTCTTTCGTTAATTTGCTAATTGGAGGCAATACACCAAACGCATCAGCTGTTAAAAAGACGATCGTATGCGGATGACCTGCAATGCTCGGTTGAACGATATTATCCATTGCTTCAAGCGGATATGCTGCGCGCGTATTTTCCGTCAACGTCGCATCGTCATAGTTTGGTATGCGTGTGTCTGGATCAATCATGACGTTTTCTAATACGGAACCGAAGCGAATCGCATCGAAAATTTGCGGTTCTTTTTCGCGTGATAAGTTAATGCATTTCGCATAACATCCGCCTTCAATGTTGAACACGCCGTTATTTGACCAACCGTGCTCGTCATCGCCAATTAAGCGACGGTTTGGATCGGCAGAAAGCGTTGTTTTCCCTGTACCCGATAAACCGAAAAAGAGCGCGACATCTCCTTCTTGACCTACGTTTGCTGAGCAGTGCATTGGGAAAATTCCTTGTTCTGGCAACAAAAAGTTCATCACAGAGAAAATCGATTTTTTCATTTCCCCTGCATATTCTGTTCCACCAATCAGCACGGTACGACGTTCAAATGAGATGATAATAAACGTTTCTGAACGCGTGCCGTCAACAGCTGGATCTGCTTTAAATGTCGGTGCAGAAATGACCGTAAATTGTGGTTCATGCGTTTGTAATTCTTCTGTTGTTGGGCGAATGAACAATTGATGGGCAAATAAGTTATGCCAAGCAAATTCATTGACAACTTGAATTGGCAAGCGATAAGCTGGATCCGCGCCTGCAAAGCCGTTGAATACAAATATTTCTTCTTTCGTCATTAAATAATCGATCACTTTGTTGTACAGTTTATCAAATACTTCTTCAGAAATTGGTTGATTGACAGTTCCCCAATCAATTTTATGTTTCACAGATGGTTCTTCCACAATATATTTATCTTTTGGAGAACGACCTGTATATTTTCCAGTTGTTGCACAAACTGCACCTGACGAAGTGAGGACACCTTCTTTGCGAGTTAATACTTTTTCTACTAATCGCGGTACAGATAAGTTATGAAAAACCCCATCCCTTTGTAAGAGTGTTGATAATTTGTTTGTCAGTTCAATGGAATTCATTGGACAAAACCTACCTTTGTTTGATTTATCTTTATGTAAAAAGTATAACACATTTTGATAAATAGTCCATACTAATTCGTGTATTTTTCTTGAATTTATTTTCGAGACTATGACAGGAGAAAAAACGTTGACTTGCTCTGTACCGATGTGATATGATGCTGAAATGAACGGATACTCTTATCCCGAGTTGGTGGAGGGAGACAGGCCCGATGAAACCCAGCAACCGTCACATACGTGAAAAGGTGCTAACCTGTGGCAAGGGAACGCCCTTGAACGATAAGAGTGAAAGGCGCAGACAAATGCAAAAACCTTTCCTCTGAGGGAAAGGTTTTTTTCACGATAGACCATAATAAGAGGGATGAGTACCGTATCATTTGTCACTATACTGAGGAGGAATGTTTGAATGCCTAAACGTCGTCTGTTTACATCTGAATCTGTAACGGAAGGGCATCCGGATAAAATTTGTGACCAAATTTCCGATGCGATTTTAGATGCGATTTTAGCGAATGATCCGAATGCGCGTGTGGCGTGCGAAACGAGTGTAACAACAGGACTTGTGTTAGTGAGTGGAGAAATTACAACATCTACATATGTAGATATTCCGAAAATTGTTCGTGAAACAATTCGTGAAATTGGCTATACGCGCGCAAAATATGGCTTTGATGCAGATACGTGCGCAGTATTGACGTCAATTGATGAACAGTCGCCAGATATCGCGATGGGTGTTGACAAAGCGTTAGAAGCTCGCGAAGGACAAATGACAGATGAAGAAATCGAAGCGATCGGTGCAGGTGACCAAGGATTAATGTTTGGCTTCGCGTGCAACGAAACGAAAGAACTTATGCCGCTACCAATTTCTCTTGCACATAAACTTGCACGCCGTTTAGCAGAAGTGCGTAAAGAAGACATTTTACCGTACTTACGTCCAGACGGAAAAACGCAAGTGACTGTGGAGTACGATGAAAACGGCAAACCTGTACGTATCGATACGATCGTTGTTTCTACACAACATCATCCAGAAATTACACAAGATCAAATTGTGCGCAACATTAAAGAACATGTCATTAAACCTGTCGTTCCGGCAGAATTGATCGATGAAAACACAAAATATTTTATCAACCCAACAGGACGTTTCGTCATCGGTGGTCCACAAGGTGACGCAGGGTTGACAGGACGTAAAATTATCGTTGACACATACGGTGGTTATGCACGTCACGGCGGCGGGGCATTCTCAGGAAAAGATCCAACGAAAGTAGACCGCTCAGCAGCGTATGCGGCACGTTACGTAGCGAAAAACATTGTTGCAGCGGGTCTTGCCGATAAATGCGAAGTGCAGTTAGCGTATGCGATCGGTGTTGCAAAACCTGTATCGATTTCAATTGATACGTTCGGCACGGGCAAAGTATCTGAAGATGTATTAATTGAAGTGGTGCGCAACAACTTTGATCTTCGCCCAGCAGGCATTATTAAAATGCTTGATCTTCGTCGCCCGATTTACAAACAGACAGCTGCTTACGGTCACTTTGGCCGCACAGATATTGATCTTCCTTGGGAACGTACAGATAAAGCAGAAGTGTTAAAACAACAAGCGTTACAGTTGGCGAAGTAAGGAAAAAAGGGAGAGTTACAAGATGTAGCTCTCCTTTCTTGTTTTTTAAGTAAGAACAGAAAATGAAGCGATGCCAACTAATGTACCGAGCATACAGCCAGCAAGCACATCAGATGGATAATGAAGTCCTAAATAAATGCGCGAAATCGCGACGCTACACGCGATGGGCAAGAGCCAAATCGTTAATACCGGAGCGTATAGTAAAAATGGAATGATGACAGAAAATATTGCGGTTGTATGTCCGGATGGAAATGAATGATCAGTTAACGGATTTTTTGTTACTTTCGTGTTATGAAGTGAAATATATGGTCGTTTGCGTGGGTACATTTTTTTCATCATTGCGACAGGAATATGACTAAGTGCCAATGCGACCGCGCTCGCGATAGCAGCATCCTGCCATTCGTCACGTAGCAACCAAATGGCTAGCAATACGGTTGTAATCGAGCATGTCGCTCCTCCAATGTGCGTAATCGAGCGAAAATACGCGTTAAGCCACTTCCGATCAAAATAACGATTAATGCTGTAAAACAACTTGCACTCCCAATCGTACCATTTTCGCAACATAAGCAAATCCCCCTGAATTTATGATAAAATATATATGTTAAGTCAATAATAAAACAATGTAAAAATACCACGCCTATTTATTGCGTGGTTTGTTTAATTGAAGCGACTTATAATATTGTCCTTTTTCGACATATTCGCGGCGAATTCGTGCCATTTCACGCTCATCTTCTTCGGTTAATTCTCGAATTACTTTTGCGGGGCGTCCGAACGCAAGTGTGCGAGGAGGGATTTTCTTTCCTTGAGGCACAAGACTGCCGGCACCGATAAAAGCCCCTTCGCCAATTTCAGCACCGTCTAAAACGATAGAACCCATACCGACGAGAGCCTCTTTTCTTACGATCGCACTATGTAAAATAACTTGATGGCCGACGGTCACATCATCTTCAATGATCAGTGGATTGTTTGGGCTTTGGTGAAGGACACAATTGTCTTGAATGTTTACACGGTTGCCGATGATCGTTGGTGCGACATCTCCGCGAATGACGGTGTTAAACCAAATGCTCGTTTCCTCTCCAATCGTTACATCACCTGTAATGGTGACGTAATCGGCGATGAAAGCGGAAGACGCAATGTTTGGTGTATGTTCTTTATATGGATAAATCATTTGGCTCGTCCCTTTCGTTTCATTTTGTTATATTTAGTGTACAAATTTTTCGTCTATTCGTAAATATAAAGGAGGGATGTTTATGTGGAAATGGGAAGGAGAAAACGCAAAAGGCACAATTGTCATCGTTCACGGTGCTGCCGAACATCACGGTCGGTATAAATGGCTCATTGAAATGTTTCGTATGCACGGTTTTCATGTCGTTGCAGGAGATTTACCAGGACAAGGAACGACATCGCGTAGCCGACGAGGGCATATTGATTCATTTGACGAATATATAGAAGCGGTCGCGAGTTGGGTGCATGAAGCAAGCGTGTATGAACAGCCTATTTTTTTACTCGGTCATAGCATGGGAGGACTTGTCGTCATTCGCACATTGCAAGAAAAGCGACTGCCTGTTCGCGGTGTCATTTTATCGTCCCCGTGTTTAGGGCTCGTTCATTATCCGTCGAAAGCACTTGAGGTCGCTTCACGCATTTTAAATGTCATTCATCCGAAAAAGCGATTTCCATCAGGATTAACGGTAGAGATGGCGACCCGGAATGAAGAAGTGCGAGAGATGGACAAAAACGATTCATTATATGTGACGAAAGTATCTGTTCGTTGGTATCGCGAGTTAGTCAAAGCCATTCGCATCGCTCATGAAAAAATTGAACACTTACCAGATGTTCCGATGCTCGTTATGCAGGCGGGGGATGACAAAATTGTTGATAAAAGTGCAGTGAAATCATGGTTTGATCAGTTGATGGTTAGTGAAAAAGTGTATAAAGAGTGGCCAAAACTATATCATGAAATTTTTAACGAACTTGAGCGAGAACAAGTATTTTTATATGCCCATACGTTTTTAACGTTGCAATTGCAAAGAGGTGAGCTTATTGAGCGTTCCAACAAATCCTTTTAGTTTAATGCGGGCTGTATATCGTCGCGTTTTTCCGATCGTTCATCGCGAATTAGCCATTTGGAAAAAAAGAGCGGAGGCGATTCCGAACGAGGAATTGCGCAAACAAGCGTTAGCAAGCATCGCAACAAAAACGTTTCATTGTGAAGGAGGAGCGATTTTGTCGTTGCTTGCTGGAAAAGAGATGGAGCGATGCATTCGTTTTATCGTTGCTTATCAAACGATTAGCGATTACTTAGATAATTTATGCGATCGAAGCACGTCACTTGATCCGACCGATTTTCGTGCGCTGCACGAGTCAATGATGCATGCGTTAACGGTCGGGGCAAAAAAAGAGGCATATTACCGCTATCGTACGGAACAAGATGATGGTGGTTATTTGCATGCCCTTGTCGACACGTGTCAAGAGACATTAGCAGAAGTTCGGCATTATCATATCATTGCCCCGTTTTTACATGAACTTGCATCATATTATTGCGACTTACAAGTACATAAACATGTGAAGAAGGAAGAACGGATTCCGCGTCTGAAGCAATGGTTCTCCCAACATGAAGCGTCGTTGCCGAAAATGGAATGGTATGAATTTTCCGCTTGTTCCGGATCAACGCTCGGTATTTTTTGTTTAGTCGCTTACGCTTGTACCGATTCTTTTGATCAACGTCTTGCTGAACGGGTACGAAACAGCTATTTCCCATACGTGCAAGGGCTGCACATTTTACTTGATTATTTGATTGATCAAGAAGAAGATCGACAAGGTGGAGATTTAAATTTTTGTTTTTATTATCCAAATGAAGAAACGCTATTCGCTCGTTTATGTCATTTCGTTGAAGAAGCAGATCGGCATATCGCGCAGTTGCCGCATCGCGAATTTCATCGCTTTATTCATCGGGGGTTGCTTGGGCTATATTTATCGGATGAAAAGGTGCACGAGCAAAACGCCATTCGTAAGTTGGCGAAACAATTGTTGCGCTCAGGTGGTATAACATCTCATTTCTTTTATTGGAACGGACGAATGTATCGAAAATGGCAAAAATGGATGTATGCGTGAGGAAAACAGGTGTATAATGGAAGAAAAGAAGAGAGGGATGAATATGTCGTTACCTCGCTTTTCACACGTCACGTATGAACAATATTTAATTATGCGTCAACATAGTGATGAAAGATTAGAATATATTGATGGCGTCGTTTATATGACACCTTCACCTAGCATCCAGCATCAACTCGTATCAAGCAATCTTCATACAATATTCGGGAGTTATTTGAAAGGAAAGACATGTAAAGTATTTGCCGCTCCCACAGACATTGAGCTAGTGAGTGAAACATGTTCTGAAAGAAAGCTCGTCATTCCTGATTTAAGCATTATTTGTGATCAAACCGGATTTACAGACACAAAATATGTCGGTGTTCCAACGTTAATTGTTGAAATACTCAGTCCTTCGAATCAAGCGCACGATTTAGTGACGAAGTTTAATTTATATATGAAATATGGTGTAAAAGAATATTGGATTGTTAATCCGATGAAACAAGCCGTGACCGTTTATGTATTAAATGAAGATAGGCTATACGAGCAGGCGGATATTAAAGTAAGTGTTGGAACTGTTCAATCTGCTTGCTTTCCAGGTTTGTTTGTTCATTTAGAAGACATATTTCACTAACAAAGCAAAAGTAGCGATAGGGAAGACCGATCGCTACTTTTTATCTTTTCTCGATGGCAACGATAAACGGCGGATGATTGATTTGATTCATAAATTCGTATCGAATGACGTGTGCGCGTTGTTGGTCGATCGTTGAAACGTATTGTAAAAGGGCATCGCGCTCAATCGCTCCTTCAGGATGACCGTGGTAAATAACGAGGACAATGATCCCTTCAGGAGCCATGATTTCAAGCAATTGCTCAATGGCGGCAATTGTTGAGTTTGGTTTTGTTACAATTTGTTTATCCCCTCCAGGCAAATAACCGAGGTTAAACATCGCGCCAGTTATGCGTCCTTTATATTGTGGAGGGATGTGAACGAGCAGCTCTGCGTGGCTTGCTTGCACGAGCGTGACCCGTTCTTCCATATGGTGTTCACGCAATCGTTTTGTTGTATTTTCGATGGCTTGTGCTTGAATGTCGAAACCGAACACATGTCCAGTCTCTCCGACACGTTCAGCCAAATAAAGCGTATCATGGCCGTTGCCAACCGTTGCATCGACGACGACATCTCCTTCTTTCACAGCGGAGTCGATGAGCGAACGAGCAAACGGCAAAATGCGCATCAGCTTCATCGCCTGTCTTCCTTTCGCACATATTTTTTTCCTTGATAACTATTGCGGCGCTCTAATTCGGCATCAATCGCGTTTAACACTTCCCATTTATTGACGCTCCACATTGGACCGATCATTAAATCGATTGGACCGTCTCCTGTAATGCGATGAACGATCATTTCTGGCGGCAATACTTCTAATTGATCACAAACGAGTTGAACATATTCATCGAACGTTAAAAATTGAAGCATTCCTTTTTCGTATTGTTTCACCATTGGTGTTCCTTTTAGCAAATGAAGCAAATGAATTTTAATGCCTTGCACATCTAAATGGGCGACCGTTTTTGCGGTTTCCATCATCATGTCGTACGTTTCAAGAGGCAATCCGTTAATAATATGGGCACAAACGCGAATGCCATGTTTGCGTAGCTTCTCTACACCTTCTACATAGCATGAAAAGTCATGCGCGCGGTTAATTAAGGTAGCTGTTTGTTCATGAACCGTTTGCAAACCAAGCTCGACCCATAAATACGTTCGTTCGTTCAATTCCGCTAAATAGTCAACGACGTCATCCGGTAAGCAATCAGGGCGTGTAGCGATCGATAAACCGACGACACCGTCTAAATGTAATACCGTTTCGTATTTTTCACGCAACACGTCAACGGGTGCATGTGTATTTGTAAACGCTTGAAAATAGGCGATATACTTCCCATCTTTCCATTTTGTATGCATTTTTTCTTTAATCGTATGAAATTGGGTGACTAAATCGTCTGTTCGTCTGCCAGCAAAATCACCAGAACCGGCTGCGCTACAAAATGTGCATCCACCATATGCGACTGTACCGTCGCGATTTGGACAATCGAATCCTGCATCAAGCGATACTTTAAAAACTTTTTCACCGAACGTTTGGCGTAAATGATAATTCCATGTATGGTATCGTTTCTTGTCTTTCGTATATGGAAAAGGATTCATGTTCATCACCTCGCATCATTTTAGCATTGTAGCACGATTTAAGCAGGAAACTCAATGGCGCTGTGATAAATGACAAGAAAATGTACAAACTATAAAGCGATACGGAAGAAAGGAAGGGATGCGTATGGCGACAAGACAGTCGATGGACGAGTTTTTGCAACATTGTGAAGATGTGCTTCGCTATGCAAAAGAACAATATACAGAAGCGAGCAAGCTTGAACATTATAACGATACAGAATATGTAAAAGCTCAGCAAATGCTTGAACATGCGGTGACCGATTTGGCGCATTTTTCGTTAAGCTGTAACGCCCAACAGCGCGAACAATTACACCGCATGCGTCTGCAGCTTGAACAATTACAAAACGATATGATTTTACTTCGTCATTAGGAGGAAACAGATGAAAAAACGTTCGAAACAAAACAATCCAGAACAAAAAACGTTGCATGCGAAAGATTTCGGTGATCCGATAAAAGAAGTGAAACAAAGGAATGCAAAAAAAGGACAAGAAGCAAAGGCGGAATATCATAACGAAACATAATTGCCCCACTCGGAGATGCTCCGAGTGGATTTTGTTCGGCTTGCTTCATCTAATTAGACACATATCAAATGAAGGGAGAATCCGAGCGCGGTATTTATGAATTAAATCCCGAAGAAATGTGGGCGAAGATCGAGGAATAGGTTTGTACAATAAACATTTTTTCAGAGTGTTTCTTTTTTAACATCATATATGTATCTTACATATGATTCACTAACAATACGTGAATACACTTGCAACGAGGGCATAAATTTTTTAAAATAATGTGTATAATGAAATAATGGAAAATGACGGTGAAAAGGAGTAGTAGTAAACAAATGGTCGGCAGAGAGTTGACGGACGGTGCGAGTCAACCGAAGTTTGTTTACGAACTCGCCTTGGAGTTGCGTGTGCGAATGAAGTAGCATGCGCCGTGAATCTGCGTTAATGATGAAAGTGAGTGCACGGTTCGTGCGCTAACAAGGGTGGTACCGCGGGAGAATCCTCTCGTCCCTTTTTGGGATGGGAGGTTTTTTGTTTTTCATTTTTGTTTAAAATGGATAAAAAGGAGGTTTGTCACGTGAGTTTTAATCATCGTGAAATCGAGAAAAAATGGCAAAAGTATTGGGAAGAAAATAAAACGTTCAAAACGACGGAAGATGACGGAAAGCGGAAGTTTTATGCACTCGACATGTTCCCGTATCCATCCGGCGCAGGATTGCATGTCGGTCATCCAGAAGGATATACAGCGACGGACATTTTAGCGCGTATGAAGCGCATGCAAGGATATAACGTATTGCATCCAATGGGGTGGGATGCGTTCGGATTGCCTGCCGAGCAATATGCGCTAGATACAGGAAATGACCCGGCTGAATTTACAGAAAAAAACATTAACAACTTCCGCCGCCAAATTAAATCATTAGGTTTTTCATATGACTGGGATCGTGAAGTGAATACGACCGATCCGAACTATTATAAATGGACGCAATGGATTTTCTTAAAGTTATATGAAAAAGGATTAGCGTATATGGATGAAGTGCCGGTGAACTGGTGCCCAGCGCTAGGAACGGTATTGGCGAACGAAGAAGTGATCGATGGAAAAAGTGAGCGCGGGGGACATCCGGTCATTCGTAAGCCGATGAAACAATGGATGCTTCGCATTACAGCATATGCGGATCGTTTGCTTGAAGATTTAGAAGAACTTGATTGGCCAGAAAGCATTAAAGAAATGCAACGCAACTGGATCGGTCGTTCAGAAGGAGCAAACATTCATTTCCAAGTCGATGGGCATAATGAAACGTTTACGGTGTTTACAACGCGTCCAGACACGTTATTCGGTGCCACTTATGCGGTGTTAGCACCTGAACATCCGCTCGTTGAAAAAATTACAACACCAGAACAAAAAGAAGCTGTTGATGCTTATTTAAAACAAATTCAAAGTAAAAGCGACCTCGAACGGACCGATTTAGCGAAAGAAAAAACGGGTGTATTTACGGGGGCGTATGCAATCAATCCAGCGAACGGTGAGAAATTGCCGATTTGGATCGCCGATTACGTGTTAATGAGCTACGGCACAGGGGCAATTATGGCTGTTCCAGCACATGATGAGCGCGATTATGAATTTGCGAAAAAATTTCATTTGCCAATCAAAGAAGTTGTTGCTGGTGGAGACATTTCAAAAGAGGCCTATACTGGAGACGGCGAACATGTAAACTCTGATTTCTTAAACGGCTTGAATAAAGAAGAAGCAACGAAAAAAATGATTGAATGGCTAGAGGCAAACGGAAAAGGGGAGAAGAAAGTATCGTATCGCCTTCGCGATTGGTTATTTAGCCGTCAACGTTATTGGGGAGAGCCGATTCCGATCATCCATTGGGAAGATGGAACGATGACGCCAGTGCCAGAAGAAGAGTTGCCGCTTGTGTTGCCGAAAACAGATGAAATTAAACCATCAGGAACAGGAGAATCACCGCTTGCGAACATTGAAGAATGGGTGAACGTCGTTGACCCGAAAACAGGCAAAAAAGGACGTCGTGAAACGAATACGATGCCGCAATGGGCAGGAAGTTGTTGGTACTATTTGCGTTACATCGATCCACATAACGATAAGCAATTAGCTGATCCTGAAAAGCTTGAAAAATGGTTGCCGGTCGACATTTACATTGGCGGGGCAGAACATGCGGTGTTGCACTTATTGTATGCACGTTTTTGGCATAAATTTTTATACGATATCGGCGTTGTGCCAACGAAAGAACCGTTCCAAAAGCTATTTAACCAAGGAATGATTCTTGGAGAAAACAATGAGAAAATGAGTAAGTCGAAAGGAAATGTTGTGAATCCGGACGATATTGTGGAAAGTCACGGAGCGGACACGTTGCGTTTATACGAAATGTTTATGGGTCCTTTAGAAGCGTCGATCGCGTGGTCGACAAAAGGTCTTGACGGTGCACGTCGCTTCTTAGATCGCGTATGGCGTCTATTTGTTGAAGAAGACGGCCAATTAAATCCGAAAATCGTTGACAATCCAGAGACAGATACGCTTGAACGTGTATATCATCAAACGGTGAAAAAAGTAACAGAAGATTACGAGGCGCTTCGTTTCAATACAGCAATTTCACAATTAATGGTGTTTATTAACGAAGCATATAAAGCGCCTGTATTACCGAAAGTGTATATGGAAGGATTCGTGAAGTTATTGTCGCCAGTTTGTCCTCATATTGCTGAGGAATTATGGGAGAAACTCGGACATAACAATACGATTGCATACGAAGCTTGGCCAGCATACGATGAAGCGAAATTAGTTGAAGATGAAGTTGAAATCGTCATTCAAGTAAACGGAAAAGTGCGTGCGAAACTACACGTTCCTGCTGATGCAACAAAAGAACAGCTCGAGCAATTGGCGATGGAAGACGAAAAAATTAAAGAACAAATTGAAGGGAAAACCGTACGTAAAGTGATCGCTGTCCCAGGAAAATTAGTAAACATTGTTGCAAATTAATCGCAAACAAGCCTCTCACATATGCGGTGAGAGGCTTTCGTTAAAAGAAAGGGAGAGATCGATGAAAGAAATGACAGCATTACAGCTAAAACAAATGATACAAGCAGGCGAGCGCGTTCACGTCATCGATGTACGCGAAGATGAAGAAGTCGCCTTTGGAATGATTCCATCAGCGATACATATAAAAATGGGGGATATTCCGGAAAGAATGAACGAGCTAGACAAAAATGAAACGTATATTATTATTTGTCGTTCCGGTGTTCGTAGTGAACATGTGTGTCGTTATTTAGAGGCGCATGGTTACGATGTGTGTAACGTCATTGACGGGATGCTCGGCTGGGATGGTGAACTGGAGTAATTGAAATGTCATGATTGCCCTAGAAACAATAAGATCGCTTGTTTACGATCTTATTGTTTCGCATATATCGCAGCATGCATGCCAGCAAGACGGCCGGTAACGAGCGCTGCAGTAATGTTATAACCACCTGTGTAACCGTGAATATCTAAAATTTCTCCGCAAAAATATAAGCCTTTCATCAGTTTAGATGCCATTTCTTTCGGATGTACTTCTTTGACGGATACTCCACCGCCTGTGACGAACGCTTTTTCAAGCGGCAACGTTCCATGAACAGAAAAAGTGAATGTTTTACATGCCCCAATAAATGTGCGCACTTTGTCGTGACTTAATGTGCTTGCGACCGTTTGTGGATCGATCTTTGTTTGTTCAAGCAAAAATAATATATATCGTTCTGGGAGCGGAATGATTGCTTTGATAATGTTTTTTATCACTTTTTTCGGCTCTTCTTTCATGGTGCGTACGATTTGCTGAAATAACATCTCCTCTTTTTCATCTGGCAACGCATCGATCGTCATGCGCACAGACGATTGTTTTTTTAGCTGTTTCACAACAAATTGGCTACATCGTAATGCCGCTGGGCCTGAAATACCGAAATGTGTAAAAATCATATCCATCCGATGTGTGACGATTGGTTTTCCTTTTTCGTTTAATACGCTTAATGCCACATCGCGCAATGATAGTCCTTGCAACGTTCGATTTTGAATGAATGGTTCATGTGAAATAATAGGCACTTCCGTTGGAAACAGTTCTGTAATCGTATGTCCAGCCTTTTCTGCCCATGCATAACCGTCACCTGTCGAACCGGTATGCGGCACAGATTTTCCTCCGACGGCAACAACGACTGCTTTCGTCCGGATCATCTCCCCTGTTTGTAGCGTTACGCCATACACTGCTCCATCTTTATATTCAATGTCTTTTACAGGGGTATGAACCCGAACGTCGACACGCCATCTTTTCAGCTCACGAAGAAGAGCTTGTACGACAGATTGTGCGCTGTCGCTTACCGGAAACATACGTCCGTGGTCTTCTTCTTTTAACGGAACGCCAAGCCGTTCAAAAAAGCGAATAATATCTTCATTATTAAACATAGAAAAGGCACGATATAAAAAACGACCGTTTCCTGGGATATGTTGAATCAGTTCATCGACTGGTCGTCGATTTGTTACATTGCAACGTCCACCGCCCGAAATCGCTAATTTGCGTCCAAGCTTATCTCCTTTATCAAGAAGAAGAACGCGTCCACCTTGTTCTCCAGCAGCGATGGCTGCCATTAATCCTGACGGTCCCCCACCGATGACTACGACATCATACATCATCACTTTCACGTCCTTTCTGTTATGATTATAATGATTTTATGGAAAAGAAAAAAGTGTGCTAAAATAGGTGGAGCAATGAATCCGTTAAGGAAGGGATAATATGTCATCATCAAAGTTGTTAAGAGGCACATTTATTTTAACGGGAGGCGTGTTTTTATCGCGCATATTAGGTCTTATATACGTCTTCCCATTTTATCAGCTTGTTGGGAAACAAGGGGGAGCGCTTTATTCGTACGGTTACGTTCCGTATACGTTGTTTATTAGTATCGCAACGATGGGAGTGCCGTTAGCGGTATCAAAGTTTGTCTCGAAATACAATGCACTTGGAGAATATGAGATTGGACGAAAATTGTTTCGCTCCGGTATAACGTTAATGGCGATCACAGGGTTCCTCGCTTGGCTCATGTTATATATGAGTGCACCGCTATTAGCACCGTTCGTTGTCAATGATGATGGGCACGGCAACTCGATTGCTGATGTTATTTCCGTCATTCGCGCAGTTAGTTTCGCTTTATTGCTTGTGCCAATGATGAGTTTAATTCGCGGGTTTTTTCAAGGCCATGAATCGATGGGGCCGACAGCGTTGTCGCAAGTCGTTGAACAACTTGTTCGCATCATCTTTTTGCTTGCAGGGAGTTACATCGTTTTGCGCATCTTTGACGGCTCGCTTGTGACGGCTGTTCAAGTGGCGACGTTTGCAGCATTTATCGGTGCCGTTGGTGGACTAGCTGTTCTATTCATGTATTGGTTTAAGCGGAAATCGTTTTTAGATGAATTATTAAAGCAAGATCGGGGCACGATCCATATGTCATTAAAAGAGATGTATAAAGAATTGATTGCTTATGCTGCCCCGTTTGCTTTTGTTGGCTTAGCGATGCCGTTATATCAATTGATTGACCAATTTACGTTTAATAAAGCGATGGCAAGCATCGGGCTCGGTGCTATTTCAGAGGACGCATACGGCATTTTCAACGTATGGGCACAAAAGCTTGTCATTATCCCAGTAACATTAGCGACGTCATTTAGCTTAACGCTCATTCCGACGATTACGAAAGCGTATGTGCAAGGGGAAAGCAAGCAACTGCGAAAATATTTAAATGACACGTTTCAAGTCGTTATGTTTATTACGTTGCCTGCAGTCATTGGCATGGCGCTTTTATCTGAATATGTATATGCCGCTTTTTACAGCTACGATCCGCTTGGGACAGAAGTATTGCGGGCATACGCACCGACCGCTATTTTCTTTGCTTTATTTTCTGTGACGGCAGCCATTTTACAAGGTATTAATAAACAAAAATTTACAGTCATCAGTTTATGTATTGGGTTATTGTTTAAATTATTTTTTAACTACATACTCATTGTTTCGTTTGAAACGGTAGGAGCTATTTTGGCAACGACGATAGGATATGCTTTATCGGTCGGTTTAAACTTATGGATCATTCAACGTTATACAAATTATCGGTATCATTTTGTTGCCAAGCGTGTGTTGTTTATGGGAATTTTAACAACAATAATGTGTGCTGTCGTTTGGCCTGTCGCAAAACTGATGGACCGTTTTCTTCATTACAACGGTAGTATGATCCAATCGGTCATGATTGTCGCCATTGGTGGATTGATCGGAGCAGCTGTTTATTTTTATTTAAGTGAACGTTCGAACTTGTTACATGCGTTATTTGGAAATCGATTTTCATTTTTAAGAAAGAAAGAAAAGAAGGCTGTGTCATAGCCTTCTTCTTTGTATTAAAAGTCACCGCTAAATGGGAATCCGAGTTGACGTTCAACGCGTTGAAGACGTCGATTTAAGTTGTTAATTTGTTGTTGTTGGCGCTCTGTGATGCGCTCGAGGCGATCAACTCGACGTTCAAGAGAGCCGCTTGGAAAATTTGGTGTTCCAGGAAATCCTGGTGTGCCCGGAAATCCGCCAGGGAATCCTGGTGTAAATGGAGAGCCTCCGTAATAAGGCATGCCCGGCATTTGCTGCTGTTGTTGGCGTTCGTCCATTTGGAAAACTCCTTTCGCTTTAATTGTTACGTAGGCAGTATATGTGACAGTTGACATCGGTGTATGGACGAACGCCTAAAAATGAAAAACATTTGGAGGGATTTTTATGTTGCGAATTGATAAACTGTTAGCAAACATGGGATATGGAACGAGAAAAGAAGTGAAAAAATTATTGAAAGCAGGGGTTGTTAAAGTCGATGGGATGACGGTGAAAGATGCAAAAACACACGTCGATCCGAAAGAACAAGTCGTTACAGTATGGGGAGAAGAAGTAGAGTATAAACCGTTTATTTATT
This sequence comes from Anoxybacillus gonensis, assembly GCF_001187595.1. GTDB lineage: Bacteria > Bacillota > Bacilli > Bacillales > Anoxybacillaceae > Anoxybacillus > Anoxybacillus gonensis. The sequence continues at coordinate 2,306,186 of NZ_CP012152.1, read as the reverse complement.
TAATGATGAATAAACCGAAAGGAGTCATTTCAGCAACGGAGGATGCTGTGGAAGAAACTGTTGTTGATTTACTAGAAGAGGAAGACCGAATTTTTGATCCATTTCCAGTCGGACGGCTTGATAAAGATACGGAAGGGCTGTTGTTGTTAACGAACGATGGTCAACTTGCTCATCAGCTATTATCCCCAAAAAAGCATGTGCCGAAAACGTATGAAGCAATGATTGACGGGGAAGTGACAGAAGATGATGTTGCAGCATTCCGACGCGGTGTCGTGCTAGACGATGGATACGAAACAAAACCAGCAGAGCTTGTCATTATTCGTTCCGGTTTACGTTCAGATGTGCGTGTCACGATTACAGAAGGGAAGTTTCATCAAATTAAACGAATGTTTCAGGCCGTTGGTAAACGTGTCGTTTACTTAAAACGCATACAAATGGGACCGATTCCGCTCGATGAAACGTTAGAACCGGGAGAGTATCGTGAGTTGACTGATGAAGAAATTGCTTTATTAAAAGGAGAAGACAAAAAATAGGAACCTGCACCGATCAGGTTCCGTCTATATACATTTCATTATGATGACATCTTCACTCTTTTTTTAGTTGTTGTCCATTTACCTTTGCTAGGGCTGTGAATTAAGTCGTTGTATGCTAACACGTTTAAATCCCGCTGAATCGTTCGTGGAGTAATGCCGAATTCGTCCACGAGCTCTTGCGTTGTCACTGTTCCTCTTTCGCTAATGAACATGTAGACGGACTTAATACGGGTTAGCATGCGATCGGTAGATGGTTTCAAATGATCACTCCCTATCGTCACATCATTCGCATGGTACAACAAAGATGAAAAACTAGATGTCTCACTATTTATTTTACACGAAAACATAAGAAAAATGCTATAAATTTGCTGAATTTTACACAATATTAACACAATTAAAACCATATTTTTCTTAAAGAAAGGGGAAAGTGACGATGAACATGAATTGGATGGAAGCAGTAAAAAAGCGTGAGAAGGCATTTTTGCAAGATTTACAAACGTTTTTGCGCATTCCGAGTGTACGAAATGAGCAGACAGCGACACAAGAAGCACCGTTAGGAAAAGAAGTATATGAAGCGCTTTGTTACATGTTAAAACGAGGGGAAGAAGAAGGATTTGCCGTGAAAAATGTTGATGGATTAGCGGGGCATATTGAAATGGGAGACGGCGAAGAGATTGTTGGAGTATTATGTCATGTTGATGTTGTTCCTGCTGGTGACGGTTGGACGTTTGATCCGTTTGGAGCGACGATTGTAGATGGAAAAATTTATGCACGTGGCGCATTAGATGACAAAGGTCCGACAATGGCCGCGTTTTATGCGATGAAAATTGTCAAAGAGCTCGGATTGCCACTTTCTAAGCGCGTGCGCATGATTATTGGAACAGACGAAGAAAGCGATTGGCAATGCGTCGAACGATATTTTCAAACGGAACAAATGCCGACAATTGGATTTGCGCCAGATGCGGATTTCCCAATTATATATGCTGAAAAAGGAATTGCTGATTTTGATCTTATTCAGCAACCGATGAATGAACAAGCGCATGATGATATTCTTCTTTCGTTTCAAGCTGGTCAGCGATACAATATGGTTCCAGATGTTGCGGAAGCTGTATTGCAGTTGACGAATGAAAACGACATGAAAGAGCGTTTTCTTACATTTTTACGTGCGCATGCGCTTGAAGGGGAAGCACATGAAGATGGTGACACACTTACGTTGCGCGTTCGCGGTGTTTCTGCACATGGGATGGAACCAAATCATGGGGTGAATGCAGGCATATGGCTTGCAAAATTTTTAGCAAATGAAACACTAGATGCACAAGCTAATGAATTTGTTCGATTTGTGTCGCAATTTTTTTATGGAGATACGCGCGGAAAGCGATTAGGTGTTGCGCATACAAATGAGGAACTTGGTGATTTAACGATTAACGTCGGTGTTCTTTCGTATACGAACGAACGTGGTGGAAAGATAGGCATCAATTTACGTTATCCAGTCACGAACGATATTGCACGCACAAAAGAAATCATTGAGCAAATAGCTAAACGTCATCAGTTCGTATTAAATAACTTTTCGAACTCCTCACCACATTATGTCGCAAAAGACCACCCGCTCGTTCAAACGTTGCAACGCGTATATGAAGAACAGATGGGGGAACGAGCATCATTGCTTGCGATCGGTGGCGGAACATATGCGCGTTCTTTACAAGCAGGAGTAGCGTTCGGTCCGTTATTTCCAAATCGTCCAGATGTGGCGCATCAAAAAGACGAATATATGTTTATCGATGATTTGCTTAAAGCAACAGCCCTTTACGCCCAAGCGATTTATGAATTAGCAAAATGACAATTTCCAAAAATATGTTATAATGAAAAGTGCCGTCGCTCATGACGGTACTTTTTCGAAAGATAAGAAAGTATAAAATTTCGAATTGATGTCTAGCTCCAAGCGCCATCGGCTCGAGTCGCTCCGCCCCACACTGCGGCGGCGACAGCCTCCTCGGTGGGGCTTGTGCGCTCTTCGCCGATAGGCGGGCGCTTTGCGCTTTTCTTATCATTTTATTTGATATGGGGGATTTTTGTGTATACACGTATTTTTCGAATCTTTTACTTTTTACAGTTTTTTAGTTTTGGATCGCTTTTCCCGTTGTTATCTGTGTATTTAAAAGATGAAGTTGGATTGTCAGGAACAGAAATCGGGATGATTATGTCCATTAGCCCGATTGTTATGATTTTTATTCAACCAATTTGGGGAATGGTAAGCGATTATACACGTCAACCGGTTCAAGTATTAATCGTATCTTTACTAGGAACAGCTTTTTTTGGTTTTATGTATTCGCTCGTTCATTCTTATATGTGGTTGCTTGTTATTGCCGCACTACTTGCCGTTATGCAAAGTGGCATTGTTCCATTATCTGATAGTATTACGCTTCATTACGTACAAAAAGCGAACGAACGGTATGGCTCGATTCGCCTTTGGGGAGCGCTTGGGTTTGCGACTGCTGTCCCGATCGCTGGGCAAATCGCTGAGCTGTTTCATCTTCGCTTCATTTTTTACATTTTCGTTGCTTTACTCATTATTTCGAGTATGCTTGCATGGAAGTTGCCAAAGGAGCAGTCAAGTGCGAAAGTGAACATTCGTGAGGGAATGAAAGAGTTAGTTCGCATTCCACCGTTTCTTTTATTTTTATTGACGACGTTTCTTGTTTTTGGTCCAATTTATGCCAACAATTTTTATTTTGGTATTTTGATTACTGATTTAGGTGGAACGCTTGCAGGAGTCGGGCTTGCCTTTTTATTAGCGGCAGGAAGCGAAGCGCCGTTTATGAAATTTGCTGACGGGGTCGTGCGGAAGTTTGGCATGATGAACGTTTTATTCATTGCCACAGCATTATCTTGCGCTCGTTGGTTATTTTACTTTTTTGAACCACCGTTAATGATCGTGTATGCCACGACAATTGTACAAGGGGCGTCCGTCGGTTTATTTATTCCAGCTGCGCTACAATACGTGCGGGACGTCACTCCTGCACACGTACGTACAACAGCTGTATCGCTTTATGCTACAGTTGGAAACGGGCTCGGGAGCTGGTTTTGTACATTTGTAGGAGGATATATATTAGAACGTTGGACAATTGAGCATGTATATTTATTTTTTGGACTGTTGACGTTTGGTGGCATGGTGATTTTTGCTTGGCAGTCAAAAAAGACGTTGCGAAAACTATATGAATTTTGATAAAATTTAGAAAATTAAAAGGTGGGACAGTAGATGCACTACTTTTTGGCAATCCCTCTACCGAACGAGGTAAAAAAGCGGCTACATGCTTTTATTTCTGAATGGGGAGCGCCATTTCGGTTGTTCGTTCATGAAGCCGATTATCATATAACACTGGCGTTTTTAGGTCGAGCAACTGAAACGGAGCGAAAGCAAATTGTAGAGATGATGCCAGGTGTAGTAAAAAAACATCAGTCATTTTCGTTACAACTGAGCGAAGTGTACTCATTCGGTTCTCGTATTTTATGGTATGGGGTGAAAGAGGAACCGCGTTTGTTTTCTCTTCGTCAAGATGTGTATAACGTGTGCCAACGCATCGGTTTTTCGCTTGATTCACGACCGTTTACACCGCATATTACGTTGGCGAAAAAATGGGGTGGGTCGTTTCCGTTCTCGCTTGACACATATCCGAGAAAAATGGAAGGAGAAGACATTCACTTTTTCGTACATGACGTTGTGTTATACGAAACACATATGGATCAAACGCCGAAATATAAGCCGTTGATGCGTTTTCCTCTTTCATAATTCAATAAGAGGGGGAGAAAAGATGGGGATTACGGTCATTCAAATCGTGGGATTGTATATGTTGTATATGATCGGTTCGTTCATTCAGCAACTGCTACACATTCCAATTCCGGGGAGTATGATTGGCATGTTGCTGTTATTTTTATTATTAATGACCGGAATCGTAAAAGAGAAGTGGGTTTCGCGTGGTGCAAATATGCTTTTATCTCACTTAACGCTTTTATTTATCCCAGCAACAGTTGGGGTAATGGACTATGTGGAGCTTTTTTCAGGAAGGGGAATATGGTCCATTGTCATTGTAATCGTCAGCACAATGATGGTTATGTTGTTTGCTGGTTTTATTGGGCAATGGGCACAAACACGTGAACAGAAGCGAGTGCGTGAGGTGAAAGGGGCATGATTGGCGTTAGTTTGCTCATATGGACGATCGTCGTATATATAGCGATGCGCAAATTGTATGCTCGCTTTTATTTTCCGTTGCTCGTTCCCGTCGCAACAAGCACGGTAGTCATCATTATGACGTTATCGCTTTTTCACTTGTCGTATGACCAATATATGATCGGAGGAAAATGGCTCGTTCATTTGCTTGGTCCAGCTGTTGTTGCGCTCGCTTTGCCGCTTTATCAACATCGGCATACGTTAAAACAGTTTTTATGGCCGCTCTTATGTAGCACATTTTTCGGCACAATCATTGGAATGGGAAGCGGTTTATTGTTCGCGCGTCTTTTTCATTTGCCAGAAAAAATTGTTCGTTCCATCATTCCGAAATCGGTCACATCGCCTGTTGCAATGGATATTGCAAAGTTGATTGACGGTATACCGACGCTTGCTGCTGTATATGTCATGATTGCGGGAATTTTTGGTGCAATGTTTGGTCCGATTCTTTTTCAACGTTTGCACATTACAACATCTTTAGGGATTGGAAGCGGTCTTGGTGCAGCTTCTCACGGTATCGGTACCGCAAAAGCACTTGAAATCGGGAGAAAAGAAGCAGCGATTAGCTCCGTTGCTATGACGTTAAGCGCAATTTTTGCTTCTCTTCTTTGCCCGTTGTTGCTTTTATTGTAGAATGAAAGTAACTATTTATTGCTGGAGGTTACAGTGTGGGACAGCTCATTAAGCTTCAAGACTATATTTCGCGCTACGAACTAGATATTTATCATTACCCGAGCGAGTTCATTCGTTTGAAAAAAAAACAATGGGAACGAATGAAGCAGGCGTGGGAAACGGGTCAACTTGCGGCGAGGGTGGAAACACATTCACAACAATCGTGGAAATGGCTTGAAGAAGAAACGTCGCTTTTTGATAAAGTGAAACAACTATGGAAACGAAAAAAAGTAAAAGACATCGAAGTTGAAGACGAACAACCGAAAGAAGAGGAAGAGTTTTTCGTTTCGATTACGTCCGAGCCGCGAACGCTTGAAGAATTAAAAATATTATTTTTAGAAAAGCTGTTTCAACTACAAATTCGTTGGGCAAGTTCAACATTAACGGAAGAATCTATTATTGATCCGAAATATTATTACGATGTGCAATTGAAATATTTTTTACAACGTTTTCCTGATACATACTTATGTATGTATAAACCTGTATTTTTATTGAAAAAAGCCCCTGTCGAGCTAAATACGATTTTCATTAGTCCGACGACGACATGGTGCATTGCGTTTACAGAAGAACGAAAAAACAACATTGTTGTTGGTTCGGCTGAACGATTTTGGACGGAGATTGTTGATGAGGTGGAACGAAAAATCGTCAATCCGATGATTTCGCTTCATCGAACAGAAAAAGTGGTTCAAACGATTTATAAGCAATTTGCAGTCGATATGCCGATAAAAAAAGTGTTAATTAATCGCGAAGGATATATTGATTATCGTTACGCCCCAAGCGACCTTGAAATCATTGATCGGAGACATTATGAGACATGGTTTATGTCGCTAAGACAATTGACGATGCCGCTAAAACATATGCAGTTAAAGGCCGCACAATCATTGCTGACATATTGTGATGCGCGCTATTATGATCCGCTCGTTGTAGAAGAATTGGAAGAGGCTGATGAGTAACATTCAGCCTCTTTTTACAGCGGATTTGGGCTCGGTTTGCCGATATAATATCCTTGGGCAAACGGAATGCCAATTTCCCGGCAGTAGTCTAATTCTTCTTTTCGTTCAATCCCTTCGGCAAGTACGTGAATGCCGAGTGTATGAGCAATTCGAGTGACTTCTTTTAAGAACGCCTGCTTTTCTTTGTCTTTGTCGCAGTTTTGAATGTAGTGCCGATCGATTTTTACATAATCAGGTTGCAATAACGTAAGCATGTCGAGTGTTGAAAAGCCTGCGCCAACATCATCTAAAGCAACTTTCATGCCTGAGCGTTTATACGTGGCAAACACGTTTTTTAAATGGTCAATATCAACAATTTTCTCAGTCTCCACAACTTCAAATACGAGATCTTCGGGCGCTACGTTATATTGTTCGACGATGGAAAATGTATGACGAAGACAAAATTCAGGATTGTAAATTGTTGATGGTAAAAAGTTAATGAAACTTTTAATCCCCTTTTTTATTTTTGTGCGTGATCGAATCGCTTCTTCACGTGCTCGGCGATCTAAAAACGTATGCAAACCGGTTTGTTGGGCCACGGAAAAAAGCTGGGCAGGTGAATAGCGTTGGGAACGTAATAAACATTCGTAAGCAAAAATGTCTCCGGTGTTTGTATGAATAATCGGTTGTAAATAACTCATTAACGGTTCGTTTGTGATACATTGGACAACATCTGCATGCTTCATTCGCATACTTAATTCATGAAGCGGAACGAATGCTCCCGGCAGATCGGGGTTTGCGCATAACGTCGCTAACGCTTTTTCTTTTGGATGGATCGTTTCTACATATGTTGCTAACTGTTGTAATGAATCATAAGAATAACATAAATACTTTTTTTGTTGTTCTTGCATAATAAGTAAGTAACCAGATGGTAAAAGCGGAAATGGAACGCTGCATGAAATGCATGAATGCATGATTTTCCCCCTTTTTTTATTGAGTTCATTTTACAACAAAAACGATTCATTTAAAAAGTGGAAGTTGGTGACCGGCAATGTCTATAAAACAACACCTGTTTGAAGCGTATTTAGATGAACTGACAGTCATTACAATTTTAATACCGAACGATGTTGTTGACGAACGCGCACCGATATTTTTTTTATGTGATAAGGAGCAAACAGCATACCGTTTAACGATTCGTTCAACAGAAAGACAACACTTATTTACAAAATATGAATGTATCGTCCCTTTTATTGTTGAATTAGGAAAACGATATGTTGTTTATACGGAAGAAGGATGGCAAGCACCTTTACAAGTAGGAGCAGTCATGCGAACAAAAGCGTTCGATGATTTATATGCATATGACGGAAACGATCTCGGTGCCACGTACAAACCGAAAAAAACGACGTTTAAAGTGTGGGCTCCAACTGCCACAAACGTGTTATTAAAACTTATTCATCCAACGACGAAAGAAGAAACGACTTATGAGATGGTACGAGAACAAAAAGGGGTATGGACGTATACGATTTACGAAAATATTGAACGGTTTTTTTATACGTATATGACGTATGTGAATTTTGTTTGGCGTGAAGCGGTTGACCCTTATGCAAAAGCTGTTTCCGTAAACGGCACATATGGTGTTGTTGTCGACTTGACGAAAACAAATATCCCGAAACCAACGATGCCTCCGTTTATTTCTATGACAGACGCGATCATTTATGAAATGCACGTGCGCGATTTTACGATTCATCCTAAAAGTGGTGTGAAACATAAAGGAAAATATCTCGGTTTAACGGAGCGAAATACATTCGGACCGAACGAAACGGTCACAGGTCTTTCGTACGTGAAACAGCTCGGTGTAACACATGTTCAGCTCATGCCTATACAAGATTTTGAAGGAGTGAATGAGCTTCAGCCGCTTCAAATGTATAATTGGGGATATAACACTGTTCACTACAACGTTCCAGAAGGAAGTTATGCAACGGATCCAACCGATCCATACGCGCGCATCATTGAGTTAAAACAGGCGATTCGTGCGTTTCAAAAAGAAGGTATTCGCGTCATTTTAGACGTTGTATATAATCACGTATATATTCGAGAAACATCGTCTTTTGAACATCTTGTTCCTGGTTATTATTTTCGATACGGACCAACCGGTTATCCGTCAAATGGGACGGGAGTTGGAAATGATTTAGCATCTGAACGGAAAATGGTGCGGAAATTTATTATTGATTCCGTCATGCATTGGCTAAACGAATATGGCGTCGATGGGTTTCGTTTTGACTTAATGGGCATTTTAGATATAGATACGATGAATGACGTTCGGCGAGCGATTGATGCAATAGATCCGACAGTCATTGTTCTCGGAGAAGGGTGGGAGCTAGCCACTCCGTTACCTCGTGAAAAAAAGACGATGATTGCTAACGCAAAACATACGCCGCGCATCGCTTATTTTAATGATCGATTTCGCGACTATGTAAAAGGAAGCACGTTTCAAGTTGACGATCGGGGGTTTGCATTAGGGGATTGCTCATATAAAGAAGCAGTAATGGAAGCAATTCGCGGAAGTATTCATCTTTTCTTTTCACCAAGGCAAAGTGTGAATTATGTAGAATGTCACGATAACCATACGTTATGGGATAAAATGATGATTGCGAATGCACATGAGAGCGAATATATTCGACGGAAACGTCAAAAGCTAGCGACAGCGATCGTTTTACTATCTCAAGGTATCCCGTTTTTGCATAGCGGTCAAGAGTTTTATCGAACAAAACGAGGGATGGAAAATAGCTATAACGCCCCTGACGAAATAAATCAAATCGATTGGGAACGGAAAAATAAATGGGAAGAAGACGTGCGGGAAGTGATGCTTCTTATTGCGCTTCGTAAAAGACACGGCGCGTTTCGCTTTTTGACTGCCGATCAAGTTCGTCGTCATATGAAGTTTTACGATACACATCCATCTGTTATTGCTTACCAGCTTGTTGATGTTGGGCTGTACGGTCCATGGCAGCAAATTGTTGTTGTCCATCATAATGAAGAGAAAAGGACGATCCTTCCTCTTTCTGACGGGGAATGGAAAGTCGTTTTTAGTTCCAATCAAGAAGAAATAGGAAAACGATATGAACAGTTTATTGAAATAAATGGAATTGGCACGTGGGTATTGATTTAATGTTGACGTGGAAACGATCAGAAAGATAAAATCTAGTAAGATGACAATCGCTATTTTTATTTTGACTAAGTCGAAAGGTGAGCTCACTTGGAACAGTTACTAGGTAAGGAGTGGGAAATTTCCCCGGCAGGTGGTGCAACAGGGGATGCATATATTGCGGAGCATGATGGGAAGAAGTTGTTTTTAAAGCGCAACTCTTCTCCATTTTTAGCTGTTTTGTCGGCAGAAGGAATCGTTCCAAAATTAGTATGGACGAAACGAATGGAAAACGGGGATGTCATTACAGCCCAGCAGTTTTTACAAGCGCGCGAATTAAAGCCGCACGATATGACTAGCAAACAAGTTGCCCAACTGCTTCGAAAAATTCATCGCTCAAAAGAATTGTTGGCGATGATGGAACGGCTCGGTAAAAAACCTTTATTGCCGAATCGTTTGCTAGAAGAAGTGAAAAAAAACGGACGTGTTATAAAAGAAAATGATGTTGTGCAAGATGCTATCATGTTTTTAGAGAAACATGTACATGATGTGTATCATGAAGATTATGTCGTTTGTCATTGTGATATGAATCATAACAATTGGTTGTTAACAGAAGATAACCAGCTTTATTTAATTGATTGGGATAGCGCCATGATTGCTGATCCAGCAATTGATATCGGGATGTTGTTGTATGCTTACATTCCACGAGAACAATGGGACAGCTGGTTAGAGCAATACGGTTTACCGTTTAATGAGCAGTTGCTGCTGCGCATGAAATGGTATACGGTGGCTCAAACGATAATGTTGCTTGCATGGCATAAAGGGCGGAATAACGAAAAGGAAATGCAACGATTGTTGCATTTCCTCGAGCATGTGTTACGTTAATTGATCCATCCATTCAGCGAGCTGTTGTTCATGTTGATCGATGTGTGAAGAAAGATCAGTTGCGTTTTTTCCGCTTTGACTGTACGTGTAAATATGAGATAACGTTTGTTTTAGTTCAGAATGGACAGCATCGTTTGCGATTAACGATTTGGCGAGCCGTTCAATTTGTTCACATTCGGCTACTGTCCCTGAACGATCAAGTTGATGCTCTGATAAAATGTCTTTTAACACAGTTAATTGATGCTCATGATTAATGGCCATGTTCATCCCCCTATTCGTTTTATAATATGGCCATTTTTATCTTTTTATATGCAAAGAAACGGAGGATGAGACGTGCGTTTACGGAATAAGCCTTGGGCAAAAGAAAAAATTGCATCATATCCACAATATATTATTCCGCAACCGGAACAATATAAAGGTCGTTGGCATGAATTGTTTGCAAACGACAATCCTATTCATATAGAAATTGGGACAGGAAAAGGTCGTTTTATTACGGAAATGGCAAAAATGCATCCGCATATTAACTATATCGGTATTGAGTTATATGAAAGCGTCATTGTATGTGCACTAGATAAGCTGATTGAGAACGATTTGCCAAATTTACGTTTATTGAATGTGAATGCGAAAGAATTAACGAACATTTTTGCAAAGGGAGAAGTCGAGCGCATTTATTTGAATTTCTCTGATCCGTGGCCAAAAAAGCGACATGAAAAACGACGGTTAACATATCGTTCATTTTTAGAGTTGTATGAGAACATTTTAGTCGATGAAGGGGAAATTCATTTTAAAACCGATAACCGAGGATTGTTTGAATATTCCCTTGTCAGCTTTTCACAATACGGTTTAGTTCTTCAATATGTTAGCCTCGATCTTCATCGAAGCGATGTGGAAGGAAACGTCATGACAGAGTATGAACAAAAGTTTTCTGAAAAAGGAAATCCAATTTATCGCTGTGAAGTAAAATATCGAAAACCTATGTCGTAATTGGACATAGGTTTTTTCCTTTTCTGAATATTTTTATAATGGTAAAATAGAGCATGAGAGGGGGAGAGAAGATGGAGAAATTAACGATCGGTCAAATAACGATGACGTGGTTGAATGGAGGAATTACACATTTAGATGGGGGAGCGATGTTTGGTGTCGTGCCAAAACCGCTTTGGATGAAAAAATATCCATGCAACGACCAAAATCAAATTCCGCTTCGCACGGATCCGATTTTATTGCAAGTGGATGGGAAAAACATACTCATTGAATCAGGCATTGGAAAAGGAAAATTGAATGAGAAGCAAAAACGAAATTTTGGTGTTACGGAAGAGTCTGACTTAGAAAAGCAGTTGGCGCTTCTTTCTTTAACTACTGAAGACATCGATCTTGTATTAATGACGCATTTGCACTTCGATCATGCGAGCGGGTTAACAAAATGGGAAGAAAATAAGCTCGTTCCAACGTTTCCGCGTGCGCGCATTATTACATCGGCAGTGGAATGGGCGGAGATGAAAGAGCCGAATATTCGTTCGCGCAATACGTACTGGAAAGAAAACTGGGAAGCCATTGTAGAGCAAGTTGATACGTTTGCTGAGCAGTTAGAAGTCGTTCCTGGTGTGACGATGATTCATACAGGCGGTCATAGCGATGGACATGCCATTATTATTATTACATCTGAAGGAGAAACGGCTGTTCATCTCGGTGATTTAATGCCGACACATGCACATCAAAATCCGCTTTGGGTGATGGCATACGATGATTACCCGATGACGTCCATTTTCGCTAAACAAAAATGGCTCGCCTATGGAATGGAAAACGATGCATGGTTTACGTTTTATCACGATGCGTATTATCGCGCTGTCCGTTGGAATGATGAGTTTCAAATCATTGAATCGATTAAACGTCAATAAAAACCCAAGCGGCTTGCTTGGGTTTTACAATTTTCGTGCTTCAATAATTGTTCCTGTTTTTGCATCAATGAGACACTCATATGCGCCAGTTGGACGCGTAATGCCACCTCGATAGACGTTGTAGCGTAGCCCATTTTTTTCAATTGTTTCAACGGTCGTTTGGATCCACGATCCTGTAATGTCACCCGTTTGTTGAAAGGCGTCTTTCGCCTTTTGGAGCGCTTGTTCAGATGAAATAAAACGTTGATGTTGCCACTCATTCCATATGTATGCTGCTGTTGCACCGACAACGATCCCAGTAAGAAACGTTTTGACGCGCATAATCCATTCCTCCACTTTTTCTTTTAGTATACCGAATTGTTCGAGTGGAAACTACATGTAAAATTCGCTACAATGACAAATAGCGAGCAAAGAAAGGGGAAAAAACGATGGATTTGCAGTTGTTTCAAACGTTAACCGAATTGCCGGGGGCACCGGGGAATGAACATGCGGTGCGTGCTTTTATGCGTGAACAGTTAAAAAAATATGCTGATGATATTGTGCAAGATCGGCTTGGGAGCATTTTTGGAGTGAAGCGCGGAACAAAAGATGGTCCAGTCGTGATGGTTGCAGGGCATATGGATGAAGTAGGTTTTATGGTGACCGCCATTACAGAACAAGGAATGATTCGTTTTCAGCCACTTGGCGGTTGGTGGAATCAAGTATTGTTAGCTCAACGTGTACAAATTATAACAGATCGCGGTCCCATTGTTGGTGTAATCGGCTCGATTCCTCCTCATTTGCTTGACGAAGAGCAGCGAAAAAAGCCAATGGATATAAACAATATGCTCATTGATGTTGGAGCAGATGATCGGAATGATGCAGAGCGCATGGGCATTCGCCCGGGGCAACAAATTGTGCCTATTTGTCCGTTTACACCGATGGCAAACGAGAAAAAAATTATGGCGAAAGCATGGGACAATCGTTACGGCTGTGGTTTAGCCATTGAATTGTTAAAAGAGTTAAAAGACGAAACGATACCGAATGTATTATATTCTGGAGCGACAGTTCAAGAAGAAGTTGGGCTTCGTGGGGCGCAAACGGCAGCCACGATGATTAAACCAGATATCTTCTTTGCGCTAGATGCTAGCCCAGCGAACGATATGACAGGAGACGAAAAAGAGTTTGGGCATCTTGGCAAAGGTGCGCTCGTGCGCATTTATGATCGTACAATGATTATGCATCGCGGCATGCGTGAATTTATTTTAGACATCGCAGAAACGAACAACATTCCATACCAATACTTTATTTCACCAGGTGGTGGAACAGATGCAGGAAGAGTACATATCGCGAATAGCGGTGTCCCTTCAGCTGTGATTGGCATTTGTGCACGCTATATTCATACACATGCTTCCATCATTCATGTGGATGACTATGAAGCGGCAAAACAGTTATTAGTCGCTCTTGTGAAACGATGTGACCGTGCGACAGTAGACGCTATTCGTCATAACGCTTAAGGAGATCGAGAGATGAACATAGCTGTTGGAACGAAAAATAATACAAAAGTGAAAGCAGTAAAGGCTGTGTTTCATGAGGCACACTATACGATTATTTCGAGTGATGTGCAACCGAGTGTGTCAAAACAACCGTTTTCCGACGAAGAAACGTTGCAAGGTGCGATTGAGCGAGCGACGTTAGCTGTTTGTAAACAACAAGCACATATCGGGATTGGTTTAGAAGGTGGTGTGTTCGTTGCACAAAATGGGGGAATTTGGTTATGTAATTGGGGGGCGCTCGTTGATCGCGATGGAGTTGTTGTTGTGGCAGGAGGGGCACGTATTCCCCTCCCCGCTGAAATCGGTGAACAATTAAGAAGTGGAAAAGAATTAGCTGAAGTGATGGATGAATACGCAAATCGCCGCGACGTTCGTTCAAATGAAGGAGCGATTGGTATTTTGACGAACGGAGCGATCGATCGAACAACGATGTATACACATATTGTTCATATGTTAAAAGGGCAGTATGAACATCAAAAGAAAGGATGGATAGATAGATGAAAACAATTGAACGTATAGAGCAATATAATGAAGTCATTCAACAAGGGAAAGTTATTATGATGTTTACAGCTGATTGGTGTCCAGATTGTCAAGTTATCAAGCCGATTTTGCCAGAAATCGAAGAACAGTTTTCGGATTATACGTTTTATGCGGTTGATCGCGATCAATTGCTCGATTTGTTTACAGCGCATAACGTATTCGGCATTCCAAGTTTTATCGCTTATGAAAACGGACAAGAACGAGGCCGATTTGTCAGCAAAGATCGGAAAACAAAAGAAGAAATCGTTGCTTTTATTGAACATTTAGGTGAGCGTGATGAATAGTAAACAAATAAGCGAGCATATTCAACAGCGATTATCTCATTATCCGTGGGAGTTTCAATGGGATCGAAAAAAAGATACACTTCGCATTGAACATCGTGAAACGAAAAAAGGAGTGACGATCTCCTTACCTCCAATTATTGCGAAATGGGAACTGGAAAAAGAGCGCGCTATTGATGAAGTCGTTTATTATGTAGAACAAACATTGAATGCATTACATGATGATTCATCGTTGCATGGAAAAGAAAAACATGTATATCCGGTTATTCGCTCTACTTCATTTCCGACAAAGACGAACGAAGGAGCGATGTTTATTTATGATGAACATACAGCAGAAACGCGCATTTATTATGCACTTGATTTAGGAACAACGTATCGGCTTATTGATGAGCGGTTAGTTGAATCGGAGCGCTGGGATGTGCAACAATTAAAAGAAATTGCACGTTTTAATGTGCGTTCCTTGCCTACAACGGTAAAAGAAGACCGTGTTGCAGGTAATACGTTTTACTTTTTAAATACAAACGATGGGTATGATGCAAGTCGCATATTAAATGATGCTTTTTTGAAAAAGTTTTCTGAAAAAATAAAAGGAACGATGTTATTGGCCGTTCCTCATCAAGATGTGCTTATTATTGCTGACATTGAGAACGAAATCGGATATGATGTACTTGCGCAGTTGACGATGAGTTTTTTTGCAAGCGGTAGAGTGCCGATTACCGCCCTCTCATTTTTATACGAAGATGGGCAACTTCAACCGATTTTTATTCTTGGAAAAAATCGTCGAAAGGATGAGAAACAATGAATGTATTTTACAATCGTGAAGGGATCGGAGATACGTTACTTATTACATTGAAAGCTGTCGATCCGCAAGTGCGAGCTTTTGAGAAAAAAGGAGATGTCGTGCGCATTTTCAATGAGCAGACAGGTGAGACAGTCGGTTACAATATTTTTCACGCATCTACATACGGTACATTTGAAGGAAATGGGGTCATTGAACGAACAGAACAACTGATTGCGACAATTAATGATATACTTCAAAAAAACGGTGTAGATGAGCAAGTAGCGGCTGATTTTTCACCGAAGTTTGTCGTTGGTTACGTGAAACAAAAAGAGAAACATCCGAATGCTGATAAGTTAAGCGTTTGTCAAGTCGATGTCGGTACGGAAACGTTGCAAATTGTATGTGGCGCTCCAAACGTTGAAGCTGGACAAAAAGTTGTTGTTGCAAAAGTTGGGGCAGTCATGCCAAGCGGTCTTGTCATTCAAGAGGCAGAGCTACGTGGCGTAAAATCTTACGGAATGATTTGTTCTGCACGCGAACTAAACTTACCGAACGCTCCTCAAGAGAAAGGCATTCTCGTTTTAAATGATGAGTACGAAGTAGGCCAACCATTTTTCAGCTGACTTCCGTTGCGGCAGTCAGCTTTTTTTTGTGATAAAATAAAACTGAATGTACAAAGAAAGAGTGAGGACTGAATGGGTTGGTTAAAGGCATTATTTCGTTATTTATTTGGAGAGAACGATGAGATAAAAGAGACGCGAAAACACTCTCCGTCCGTACCAAAAAACGAACATAAAGAGATGGAGGCGAAAGTCGTTTATGAATATCCGAAAGGGAAGTTTCGCTTTCCGTTAATTCCAGATGAACCGAAAGAAAGAAGAAAAGATAGAACAGATGAACCGTTGCCACAAACGGGTTCATTCGAGAAAAAAGTATATCGTCTCGATCGTAAAGCAAGTGAATCACGCGCATTTCGCCCAACGGATGTCCCATCACCTGTATTTGGTTATCAAAGAATGGAACGTGTAGAACGAAAAAATGAAGATAAACAAATGGTTGAATTTGAACTTCCGATCGTTGAAAAAGTCGAAACAAACGAATGTGTGAATGTAGAGGCAACTGAATCGATAGAAAAAGAAGAACATTTTGTTGCTGAGACAAACGAACATGCGCATATACAGGAGAGTGAGCCACTTCGTCATGAGGTGGACGATTTTGTTCATGAAAAGGAAGACGAAAAGCAAGAAGAAACAGAAATTGTTGAAGAAAAAACGGAACAAAAGCAGCCACAAGAAAATAGAGAACAAGGGAGAGAAGAAGAAAAGGAGAAACAAGTACGGCAACGAAGTGGTGTGCCATACAATGTGATGATGTTAAAGCAAGATCGAGAAAAATGGAAAGAGCGACAAAAACAGTCAACATACGTGTTTCCGTCCTTATCATTGCTGCATCCACCACTCATCCGTCAAGAAGATGATGAAACATGGTTAAAAGAACAAGCGGAGCGGTTGAACGAGACGTTTAAAAATTTTAACGTTGGAGCAAAGGTTGTCCATGTAACGAAAGGGCCGACAGTTACTCGTTTTGAAGTACAGCCGGAACTTGGCGTGAAAGTGAATAAAATTACGAATTTAGCAGATGATATTAAATTAAATTTAGCAGCTGTCGATATTCGGATGGAAGCACCTATTCCAGGGAAAAACACAATAGGGATTGAAGTGCCGAATCGATCAAGTCGCCCGGTCTTTATTCGCGAAGTGTTACAAAGCGAAGCGTTTCAAAAGTCAGACTCTCCATTAACCGTTGCTTTAGGATTAGATATTTCAGGGAGACCCGTTGTGACCGATTTAAAAAAGATGCCTCATGGATTGATCGCTGGGGCAACAGGATCAGGGAAAAGTGTATGTATGAATGCGATGTTAGTCAGCTTGTTGTATAAAGCAACACCACATGAAGTGAAGTTGCTACTGATCGACCCGAAAATGGTTGAGCTTGCACCATATAATCATATTCCACACTTAGTCAGTCCGGTCATCACTGATGCAAAAGCAGCAACAGCAGCGTTAAAATGGGCTGTATCTGAAATGGAGCGACGATACGAACTATTTGCACATACGGGTGTACGTGATATAGTTCGTTATAACGAGTTAGTGCGAAAAGCACAAAAGCCGGAACAACATTTACCTTATATCGTTATTGTCATTGATGAGCTTGCCGATTTAATGATGGTTGCGCCAGCTGACGTCGAAGAAGCGATTTGCCGTATTGCTCAAAAAGCGCGAGCATGTGGTATGCACTTGCTTGTTGCTACACAGCGACCATCGGTGGACGTGATTACCGGTTTAATTAAAGCAAATATTCCAACACGCATTGCCTTTTCTGTATCGTCACAAATTGATTCACGCACGATTATTGATATAAACGGCGCGGAAAAGTTACTGGGGCGAGGCGATATGTTATTTTTAGAAAATGGAACGGCGAAACCGATTCGTTTACAAGGAAATTTCGTATCCGATGAAGAAATTGAGCGCGTCGTTGCCCATGTGCGTCAGCAAATGGAACCATCTTATTTATTTCAACATGACGAGCTGTTGCAACAACATGTACAAGCTGATGAAGATGATGAATTGTTTTATGAGGCGTGTGAGTTTGTTGTTCAACAGGGGGGCGCTTCCACATCAAGTTTACAACGCCGCTTTCGCATTGGCTACAATCGAGCGGCACGTTTAATTGAGATGATGGAACAACGCGGAATCGTATCAGCTCCGAAAGGAAGTAAGCCGCGTGATGTTTTAATTGATGAGCAAGATCTTGAGCAACTACAAGATACGATTTAGATCAAGTGGTCGTGAAATAGAAAACATGCTATGCTAAATAAGTGAAAACGATGGTTGAAGGGGAAAGCAAAATGAAAGAAATCGAATTAAAGCTACAAGGAAAGATTAAACGGCTAACGAATAAAACGTTTAAATTTGATGAACGTGTGCGAGATGGTTGGTTTTCAGCTGTATATTTTTTAAAAACGCGCGAAATTGTAAAAGAATTTCGTCCAAATAATATTGTCACGATGCAGTTTTTCCAAAAAGAACATGCCGTCTTATGCGGAACGGATGAAGTGATTGCTTTGTTGCATACATTTGCGGACGAACCAGAAAAATTAGAAATTTATTCATTAAAAGACGGAGATAAAATTAGCCCGTTTGAAACGGTGTTGACCATCACAGGTCCGTATCAAAATTTCGGATATTTAGAAGGGATTATTGACGGGATTTTGGCGCGCCGAACATCTGTAGCAACAAACGTGTATAACGTCGTTAAAGCTGCCGCTTTGTCAGGTGTGCAAAAACCGGTCATTTTTATGGGGGATCGTGATGACCATTTTATGATGCAAGCGGGTGATGGATATGCCGCTTTTATTGGCGGTTCAACCGCGCAAGCGACCCATGCGATGAACGAATGGTGGGGGAAACAAGGAATGGGAACGATGCCGCATGCGCTCATTCAATTGTTTGATGGGGATGTTGTTGCGGCAGCAAAGGCGTACCATACAAAATATCCAGATGACGATTTAATCGTTCTTGTCGATTATAATAATGACTGTATTACAGATGCGCTGAAAGTGGCGCGAGAGTTCGGTGATAAGTTAAAGGCTGTTCGCGTCGATACGTCTCGAACGATGATCGATCAATATTTTATTCGTCACCCAGAAGTGCTTGGCACATTTGATCCGCGCGGTGTCAATCCACCACTTATTTTCGCTTTGCGTGAGGCACTTGATCGCGAAGGATTTGAGCATGTGAAAATTGTTGTTAGTGGCGGATTCAACGAACAGCGCATTATTGAGTTTGAAAAACAAGGTGTGCCAGTTGATATGTACGGTGTAGGAAGCAGTTTGTTAAAAGTACACATCGGCTTTACTGGCGATAACGTATTGTTAAACGGAAAACATCAAGCGAAAGCAGGGCGCCGTTATCGTCCAAATCCACGCCTTGAAAAAGTGGAGTATACTGGTCAGTAACACGGAAAAACTGATAGAAGAATGATGCTTCTATCAGTTTTTCTTATCATCGCGGTGAAACGATGGTATAATGAAGTTTGTTACATAAGATGAAAATAGCAAAACGTAATTTGTGTCATATACTGCTATATAGATCAACGATAGTTGGTGGAGGTTTTTTTATGACTATTTACCATTTTGTCGGCATTAAAGGTACTGGAATGAGTGCACTTGCTCAAGTGTTACATGATATGAAATGTGTTGTGCAAGGTTCAGACTATGATAAGCGGTTTTTTACGCAAGAGGCTTTAGAAGAACGTGGGATTCCCATTCTTCCATTTCGGGCGGAAAATATTCAAAAAAATATGGTTGTGATTGCAGGGAACGCATTTCCAGATACTCATGAAGAAATTGTAGCCGCTCGCGAACTCGGTGTACCAGTCATTCGTTATCATCAGTTTTTAGGTGAATTTTTGCAGAAATTTACTAGTATCGCTGTGACTGGCGCCCATGGGAAGACATCGACAACAGGATTGCTCGCTCATGTGATGCAAGGAGCGCAACCGACGTCATATTTAATCGGAGATGGTTCCGGAAAGGGAAGAGAAGGAAGTAAATATTTTGTATTTGAAGCGTGCGAATATCGTCGTCATTTTTTAGCATATTGCCCTGATTATGCGATTATGACAAATATTGATTTCGATCATCCAGATTATTTTGCAAATATTGAAGATGTGTTTTCTGCATTTCAACAAATGGCGTGGCAAGTGAAAAAAGGAATTATTGCTTGCGGGGATGATGAATATTTACAAAAAATTCAAGCGAAAGTTCCTGTTGTTTTTTATGGGTTTGCTGAAGATAATGATTTTCAAGCACGAAATATTGTGAAAACATCAGAAGGTACATCGTTTGATGTGTTTGTGCGCCATACGTTTTTTGCTTCTTTCCATATTCCTCGATATGGCGATCATAACGTACTGAATGCGCTTGCTGTCATTGCGCTTTGCCATTACGAAGGGATTGATGTGAGCATTATTCAAGAACGATTAAAAACGTTTCCTGGGGTGAAACGTCGCTTCCACGAGAAACCGTTTGGTTCACAAGTGCTTATTGATGATTATGCTCATCATCCGACGGAAATACGGGCAACGATCGAGGCGGCAAGACAAAAGTATCCAGATCGTCAAATTGTTGCGATTTTTCAACCGCACACATATACACGGACGCAAACATTTTTACAAGAATTTGCTGAAAGTTTATCGCTTGCTGATGCGGTATATTTGTGCGATATTTTTGGCTCAGCGCGCGAGCACCAAGGGAAATTATCCATCGAGGATTTGCGTGCAAAAATTGATGGGGCTAAACTGTTGCATGAGGAACAAGTTGACGTGTTAAAACACCATGATCACGCTGTCCTTATTTTTATGGGAGCAGGCGATATTCAAAAATTTCAAGAGAAATACGAACAATCGGTTCACGTATAAGCAAAAAGCAACTATGATGCGCTCATAGTTGCTTTTTTCATTTGTTCGTATGTGACGTTCCAATGTGAAGCATGCCACTTTACTCCTTGTTCAGTCACCCATAACACTTGAGGAGATTCATGCTTTACTTGGAGCGCTTCTGCGATATGCTGTGACAACGGACGAGCGTGTTGTACATGTAAGTAATAGGCGCGAATGTGTGGAAAATCGTTTGTAAACCGTTCAAATTCTAGCCATGCCCGATGGCTAATTGGGCATGTAAGGCTATGTTTCATAAATAAAAACGGGCGATGTGACAAGAAAATTTGCTCAAATTGTTCAATTGTTTCAACTTTCTCCATGTGCATCAGTTCCTTTATTCAAACGTTTTTCGACATCATGAACCGCTTGTTCCGTTTCTTTTAATAACTGTTCCACATCTGATGAAGGGAGCGGAATCGGGATAGATGAAATGGAATGCGATTTCTCTTGTTCGCTTTTTATCGGTTCTTCTTTTTCTTCACTTTTTCTCCATTCATTTATATTGCTTTCTTTGAAATCATTCAACAGTTGTTTTCCATGTTGTGCTGATTCGGTTAATAACTGCTTTCCGCGTTCGCTCGACAAAAAGAGTGCTGCTGCTGCACCTGCAATTCCCCCAACAATGGCCCCGAGTAGAAAAGAACCGTTTTTTGCCATATGAATGCCTCCTTACTTTCGTTTCTCTTTCCATTTTGTCCATATTTCAATGAGTGTTTGTCCCCACTGAATCGCCTGCGCAATTTTTTTTTCGTTTGTTGTTAACGTTTTAGAAATCGAGTCGCTAAATGTTTGAACGGTAACACCTACTTGTTTTACTGCATCGAATACGCTTTGCAAGCTTTCTGCTTTTTTATGCACGTCATCTGCAAGCGCGTTCGTCTTATGTAGTAATTGTGCCGTTTCTTTCCCAATTTCATGCATTTGTTTTTCAACTTCTTCTACTGTTTTTGCAACGTGTTGTAACGTCGTTTGAAGTGTTTTTAATGTTTGGACGACATAAATAACTAAAATGAGAAAGGCGATGGAGATGAGCGCAATGCTACTATACAAAACGATGTTCATTGTAAAACCCCTTTCTGTCTATCTTACATTTCATTCGACAAAAAGAGAAAAAATCCTGCAAAAAACTCCAAATTTTTTGTAGATCGGTTACAATATACATGTACATACGATGGAATGGAGGAATACAAAATGAAAGATCCACGCATTGAAAAATTAGCGAAAAATTTAATTCATTACTCGCTTCGCCTACAAAAAGGGGAGAAAGTATTAATCGAAAACTTCGGTTTGCAGCGAGAGCTCGTCATTGCACTTGTGCGTGAAGCGTATGCTGTAGGAGCGTATCCGTTTGTTTCATTAAAAGATCATCAAGTCGATCGTGCGCTTCTGCTTGGTGCACAAGAAGAGCAGTTTCACATGATGGCTGAATTTGAAGCAAACGTCATGAAAGAAATGGATGCTTACATCGGCTTACGTGCAGGGGATAACATTAATGAGTTTGCGGATGTACCAGCTGACAAAATGAAAATTCATGGAAAAACAATTATGCAAAAAGTGCATCGGGACATTCGTGTACCGAAAACGAAATGGGTCGTGCTCCGCTATCCGAATCCGTCTATGGCACAGCTTGCGAAAATGAGTACAGAGGCGTTTGAAGATTTTTATTTCAACGTATGTAACTTAGACTACGGCAAAATGGATAAAGCGATGGATGCCCTTGTTGAGTTGATGAATAAAACAGACGAAGTGCGCATTACAGGACCAGGTACAGATTTAACGTTCTCCATTAAAGATATTCCTGCTATAAAATGTTCAGGTCAAATGAACATTCCAGACGGAGAAGTATATACCGCTCCTGTTCGCGATTCCGTCAATGGTACAATTACATTTAATACGCCTTCACCTTATCAAGGCTTTACGTTTGAAAATGTCAAATTAACGTTTAAAGACGGAAAAATTATTGAAGCAACAGCAAACGATACAGAACGTATTAATCAAATTTTTGATACAGATGAAGGGGCGCGTTACATCGGCGAATTTGCAATCGGAGTCAACCCGTACATTCAACATCCGATGCAAGACATTTTATTTGATGAAAAAATCGATGGTAGCTTCCATTTCACACCAGGTCAATGTTACGATGAAGCGTACAATGGCAACCATTCGAACATCCATTGGGATATGGTTATGATTCAACGTCCAGAATATGGTGGCGGTGAAATATATTTTGATGGTGTGCTCATTCGTAAAGACGGCCGTTTTGTTCTCCCAGAGTTAGAGCCGTTAAATCCAGAAAACTTAAAATAAAAGAAAAAAGCAACTATGGGCTGCTCATAGTTGCTTTTTCTTCTGCCAAATAATTTCAAGTTGATCACCTGGGGCAAGCGTCTCGTAAAATGTTGTCGGTTTTCCGTTTTTCAGTAATGTAAATGTTGTTGACGCTCCTTGAGGAATATCAACTTGGACGTATTGAAATATATCTTGAAAAATAAACGGCTCGATTTTTCGCTCGCTAAATTGAAGCTCATCTCCATGTTGAACGAGATCGTCCTCATGAAGCTGTTCACCGTTACGATAAAACGCACCAATTTGTTTTGTTAATGTTAACGTTTCACCGTTAAATATAATTGGAAGCGAGTAATGAATGTTCAACTGTCTTGCTTCCGCTATTTGAGCGATTGTTCGCTGTTTTTGTTCATGAACGACGATGTGATCGCCGTCTTCAAATGGGGTATAGCGTTGGCACTCCATTCCATTTCGACATATCGTTGCGCACCATTCAGGAAACTTTATTTTTTTTCCGTTTAACGTGATCGTAAATGGCTCGAGATGTTGGAGAAGATGGTCGTTTTTTGTTGCTTGCAAAAGTTGTTCCATCGTTTCTGGCATATGGACGACAATGGCGTCTCGATCACATAAAACAGCATCGAGGGAAGCAAGTTCCCCGTTCCGCAACACAAGCGGTTCAATCGTATATTGTTGCCCATTGATCGTCACTTGTTTTGTCGGTAATGATTCAAGCAAATCACGAAGTTGAATGGTTGCTTGCTTTCCGTCTTTCCCTTTTTCAACAACGATATGGTCGCCGTTTTTAATCGGTGTATCGAACGTTGCTGGTTCACCGTTTCTCATAATGATTGGTGGCTCTCCGTGTGTTCCGGGAACTGTAATTGTATTTCCATTGAGCGTAACGACGCAAGCTAAGCCGGGTTTGCCGTATAGTTTATGTAATTGAATACCTGCAGTTAATAGTGCATCACCGATCGTCAATTGTTTCATATCAAATAAACGAATCGATTGTCCGTTTACCTCTACTGTTACGTATTGAATGGGTGTTTGCTTTGCAGCGATCGCAATGCCAATAGGGGTTACGAGTTCTGGACGATGTTTCATTTCTTCACGATCGATGTGCAATTTTTGAATGGCATCAATGCCGCGAATGGCGACGCGATTTTCTGGCAGATGAAGTTTTTGAGCAAGCCGTTTTGGCAGTTCTGGCGTCAAGCTTCCTCCTCCAACAAGCATCACCGCTTTCGGCGGTTGATCGTTATTTAATCGTAAAATTTCTTGGCTGATCGCATCAGCAAGTCGATCAATCGCCTCAGAAATAGTTGCAATCATTTGTTCGCGAGACACTTCTGTTTCAAAACCGAGAATGTCTGTAATCGTTACTGTTTCTTTTGTATGTAAGTCACGTTTTGCCTGTTCAGCAAGAGGGAAATCGAGTAAATATGCATCAGAAATCGCTTCTGTAATTTCATCGCCCGCCATCGGTACCATTCCGTAAGCAATCACTGTCCCGCCATCTGTAATCGCGATATCAGACGTTCCTGCACCAATATCTACAAGCGCAACATTTAATCGCCGCATCGTCGGAGGGATGAGTACATTTAGGGCAGCGATCGGTTCGAGTGTTAGCGCCTCCATTTCTAAATGGGCACGTTGCAATGCTGCAAGAAGCGACTCGACGACAAGTTTCGGTAAAAATGTGGCGATGACTTCAACGCTCGCTTCATCTCCTTGTTGATCAATTAAGCTGCCGATTTCTTCACCATCAATTTCATAGCGCGTCACCGAATAACCGACGCAGTAATAATGATGACTTTTTTCATTCGATGATTTTTCCGCTAACGTCATTTGTGCTTGTTGAACGGCGGCGAGTTCTAAGTATGTGACATCTTCATGAGTTAAAAGCGGTTTTCCTTTCACTGAAATCGTTGTTTTTCCTTTTTCTGTTTTTAATGAACGACCTGCTGCTGCGACGCATACACGTGTAAGAGGCCCATGCCGTTCCTCTAACGTTTTTTTTATATCGATAATGACTTTCGCAACAGCAAGTACGTCATGAATTTGTCCGTCAAGCATGGCCCGTTCTTCATGTTCTTTGATGACAATGTCTTCAACTTGATATTGTCCGTCTGTTTCCTTTAAAATAATGCCAACCACTGAACGAGTGCCGATATCTAATGCAAAAATCAAGCTTCCCACCTTCTTTTTCGAAAATTAAAAAATTCTTTATTGCTTAAACGCGTTTTATAAATAAAGGGGTGACAACTTTATCCACTTCGTTTATAATAATCTCTAATTATATAGAAATGTACCATATTTTTTAGCTTATATAAAGAAAGGATGAGATGAATGAGTAACGAACGATTAGATGAGCTGAGAGCAAAGATTGATGAGTTAAATTTACAGTTGTTAAAGTTAATTAATGAACGTGGACGCCTTGTTCAAGAAATCGGGAAAATTAAAGATGCCCAAGGGACGTATTTTTATGATCCTGTTCGTGAAAGAAAAATGTTGGATTTAATTTTAGAACATAACGACGGCCCGTTTGATACGGCGACGTTAAAACATATTTTTAAAGAAATTTTTAAAGCCGGTCTTGATTTACAAGAAGATGATCATAAAAAAGCATTGCTCGTATCTCGAAAGAAAAAGCCAGAAAATACGATTGTCGATGTGAAAGGGGAAAAAATCGGCGATGGCAATCAATATTTTGTCATGGGACCATGCGCCGTTGAAAGCTATGAACAAGTGGCGGAAGTTGCACAAGCAATCAAGCGTCACGGTTTAAAATTGTTGCGAGGGGGAGCGTATAAACCACGCACATCACCATACGATTTCCAAGGTCTTGGAGTAGAAGGGTTAAAAATTTTAAAACGTGTAGCAGATGAATTCGATTTAGCGGTTATTAGTGAAATTGTGACGCCTGCAGATATTGAAACAGCGCTTGATTATATTGACGTCATTCAAATCGGGGCGCGCAATATGCAAAACTTTGAGTTGCTCAAAGCGGCTGGGCAAGTGAATAAACCGGTGTTGTTAAAGCGTGGATTAGCTGCAACGATTGAAGAGTTTATTCATGCGGCAGAATACATTATGTCGCAAGGAAATGGACAAATCATTTTGTGTGAACGTGGCATTCGCACATATGAAAAAGCGACGCGCAACACGCTTGACATTTCTGCAGTGCCGATTTTGAAAAAGGAAACGCACTTACCTGTTTTTGTTGATGTGACACATTCGACAGGGCGTCGAGATTTACTCTTACCGTGTGCGAAAGCAGCGCTTGCCATTGGGGCGGATGGCGTCATGGCTGAAGTGCATCCTGATCCTGCTGTGGCGTTATCTGATTCCGCACAACAGATGGACATTGATCAGTTCAATGAGTTTATGGAAGAATTAAAATCATTTCAAAAACAATTTGTAAAAGCATAACGAGAAGAAGCTGGTGATTTGTTCGCCAGCTTTTCTTTTTCTTATGAATTTATTTGTGAAAACGTTGCACTTGGGTAATCATTTATCGTATGATATTTTTACATAAAATTGCGATGTACGACAGTTTTCGATATATAGAGCGCTGAAAAGGAGTGTGTATGTGATGAATGTAACAATTTATGATGTCGCAAGAGAAGCAAACGTGTCGATGGCGACCGTTTCACGTGTAGTAAATGGGAACCCAAACGTAAAGCCTTCTACACGCAAAAAAGTATTAGAAGTGATTGAGCGACTCGGATATCGTCCGAATGCGGTGGCGCGCGGATTAGCAAGTAAGAAGACGACGACAGTCGGAGTAATTATTCCAGATATATCAAGCATTTTCTTTGCAGAAATGGCTCGCGGCATCGAAGATATTGCAACGATGTATAAGTATAACATTATTTTAAGTAATTCAGATCAAAATAAAGAAAAAGAGCTGCATTTATTAAATACGATGTTGGCAAAACAAGTCGATGGCATTTTATTTATGGGCGGCGATGTCACTGAAGAGCATGTCGAGCAGTTTAAAAAGTCAGATGTACCGATTGTATTAGCTGCAACCATTGAAAAAAACAATATTATTCCATCCGTCAATATTGACTATGAGCAAGCGGCATATGATGCAGTACATATGTTAATCAAAAAAGGACATAAACGAATTGCTTATGTGACAGGGCCGCTAAATGACCCAATTAACGGATTGAAAAAATTAGCTGGTTATCGCCGTGCTTTAGAAGAAGCGAATATTGCTTATGATGACGAGCTCGTCGTTGAAGGGGATTACACGTATGATTCAGGAATGGAAGCATATGAAAAACTAGCCGAACTTGCCCAGCGACCAACAGCCATTTTTGTTGGGACAGATGAAATGGCGCTTGGTGTCATTCATGGGGCCCAAGACCGTGGTGTGCGCATTCCTGATGAATTAGAGGTAGTCGGTTTTGATAACACTCGTTTAGCTACAATGGTTCGCCCGAAGCTAACGACAGTCGTACAGCCGATGTACGATATTGGTGCGGTAGCGATGCGTTTATTAACAAAATATATGAACAAAGAACATGTGGACAATCACATTGTTGTATTACCACATCGAATTGAATATCGCGATTCGACAAAATCATAAAGAGGCAGAAGCCTCTTTATGATTTTTTTATAAATTTAATCGTTGTTTATTGCTTCGAATTGGTTGAAGTGCTTTGATGACAGTTTGGGCATTTTTTTCTGTAATTTCTGCCTTTCTCGGAATGGGTGGATATAAGTCGTCCGGGTCATCCCACTCGAGCGGTAAAGAAACGGGTGCATGTTGTTGCCAGCGAGCAATCCATTCTTTCGGTAAATGTCCAGAAATATCGGATTGTTCTGTCATTTCAAGCCATAATAGCGCCCATGCACGCGGAACAACGCGCCAAATGTCGTATCCTCCGCCACCGACTGCAATCCAACGACCGTTGCAATATTGATGAGCAATTTGATGTGCAAGTTTTGGAATTTCACGATACATGCGCATCGTCCCACATAAATGAGTTAACGGATCGTAATAATGAGCGTCCACACCGTTTTGGGTTAAAATGACGTCAGGCCGAAAGAAGTCGGCGATTTCCATGAGTGCCTCTTTATATGCTGCTAGCCAAGACTCATCTTCTGTAAACGCGTCGACAGGAATGTTAAAGGAGTAACCATATCCTTTTCCTTGTCCTCGTTCATTGACATTTCCTGTACCAGGGAATAAGTAACGTCCTGTTTCATGAATGGAAAATGTACAAACATTTGGATCGTCATAAAACGTCCATTGTACTCCATCACCATGATGAGCATCTGTGTCGACGTATAAAACGCGGACACCGTATTTTTCTTGCATATATTTAATGGCGACAGAACTGTCATTGTAAATGCAAAATCCGGATGCTTTGCCGCGGAATCCATGATGAAGCCCTCCGCCTAAACTGAGCGCATGCTCGACTTTTCCAGAAAGCACGTAATCAACCGCTGTTAATGTTCCCCCAACAAGAAGGGCGCTCGCTTCATGCATATTTGGAAAAATAGGTGTATCTTCCGTTCCTAAGCCATAATTGATTGCAATTTCTTCTGAAAGTTGTCCCTTCCCCGCTTTTTTTACTGCTTCAATGTAATCCATATCGTGAACAAGAGCTAGCTCTTCATCTGTGGCAAGACGCGGTGCTACAATTTGTGAATCATGGAGCGCACCGACCGTTTGTAATAAGTCATACGTTAGTTTGACACGCAGTTGATTGAACGGATGGCGATCATGGAATTTATACGTTTGAAATGCATCGGAATAAACGAACACACTATTTTTGCTCATGATGAAACCCCCGGCAAGTTTGGCCATAGTACGTCGTATCCTTGCGCTTTTAAATCATCAATAATCGCCATCGGGTTCATCGTTTGAATACGAAACACGAGCACTTTATACTTTTCATCTTGATCAGGATATACAAGAACGCTTGAAATATTGATGTTCCGTTTTTGAAAAACAGAAGCGACTTCACTTAACATCCCTGTTCGGTTCGGCACTTTAATTTCAATTTGTGAGCCGGGCTGATGAGCCCCTGTTAATTGTACGAGCGTATATAGCAAATCGCTTTCCGTAATAATGCCGACGAGTTTATTTTCTTTGACGATTGGCATGCAGCTGATGCGATGTTCGTAAAATAAAGCTGCCACTTCTTCGACGAAATCAAGCGGGTGACCTGTAATGACGTTTGTTTTCATAATGGTGCTTAACGGTTTTTGTAAATCTTCTACATGTTCATTTGCATGAAAGATCGATGGACTTGCATCGCGTAAATCGCGATCGGTGACGATTCCAATAACATGATATTCCTCATCGACAATTGGTAAGTGACGAATGTTTTTTTGCTTGACAACATTTAACGCATCGGCAATTGTATTTGACGGCTTTAGTGCGATGACATCTGTTTTCATCATTTGTTCGACAATCATTTCCCCATCCCCTTTGTTTTTTAATACATAAAGCGGTTCATAAAGCGAAGTTGATCAAACTTTTGGATCGATTGTTGATCGACGCGCTTCCCAATGCGCGCCATTAAGCAGTTAGCTGGATGCGAACAAATTTCAGGATCGTCCGTTGCATACCAAACGAGTCCGCCCGCGTTCATCATTTTCTCCATCACTTTCCGATATTCCCATACGTTTAAACCGGTTCGTTTTAAATCCCAATGCCAATAGTACTCTGTTGTAATAATGATGTAATCTTCCATCGCATCGTCCATCATCGCTACTTTCAATAAATTTTTTCCGACGCCACATCCCCGAAAGTCTGGAATAACTTCGATTGCCCCGAGTTCGATTAAATTTTCCATCTTCCCTTGTGACCATCTTTCAAGCGGGTCAGGATACAAAAACGTGACGTAACCAACGATCGTATGACCGTGGCGTGCAATAATAATTCGGCCTTCTGGAAGGCCTGCAATTTCAATGAGCGCTTGATGTTGCTGGTGCGGTTGTCGAAATGCTGTTAAATCATGATGAAATTCGTAGCTAGCTAATTTTTCTGGGGAAATCGGTCCCTCAATAATTAACGTCCCTTTCGGTGTTTTTAATTGTTTTGCGTTATATGTTTTTTTATGCTCCATTGCCCCACCGCCTACTGAAATAATCTCACTTCAATTATACATAAAAAAATAAAAATTAAATCGTTTTCATAATAAACATAAATGAAAATTTTTTAAAAATTGAGAAATTGTTTATAGTATAATATAATACGAATGTAAACACTTCAAACAAGGGGGAGTTTGGGATGATTAAAGTGGAAACGCTACCAGTCATTCAAGGGGATTTCAATTTAAAAAATTATGAAGAAACGTATAAAACGTTTGACTGGTCTGAAGCAGAAAAATATTTTTCGTGGTATGAAACAGGAAAAGTAAACATGGCGTATGAAGCGATTGATCGTCATGCAGAAACGTTCCGAAAAAACAAAGTGGCTCTTTATTATCGTGACGCGACAAGAGAAGAAAAATACACATTTAAAGAAATGAAGGAGTTTTCAAACAAAGTAGCCAACGTGTTAAAAGAAGTGGCCGATGTAGAAAAAGGCGATCGCGTCTTCATTTTTATGCCTCGCTCGCCTGAACTGTACTTCTCTGTGCTTGGAGCAATTAAACTTGGCGCAATTGTTGGACCTCTTTTCGAGGCGTTCATGGAAGGAGCAGTACGTGACCGTTTAGAAGATAGCGAAGCAAAAGTGATTATTACGACGCCGGAGCTTTTACCACGTGTACCTGTAAATGAATTACCAGCATTAAAATACGTATTTTTAGTTGGAGATGACATTAAAGAAGAAGGGCCATTTTTTGATTTGAAAAAGCGGATGAACGCAGCAAGCAAACATTTTCAGATTGAATGGGTCGGACGCGAGGACGGACTTATTTTACATTATACATCTGGTTCAACAGGAAAACCAAAAGGTGTACTGCATGTGCATAACGCGATGATTCAACATTGTCAAACAGCAAAATGGGTATTAGATTTAAAAGAAGATGACGTATATTGGTGCACGGCTGATCCAGGTTGGGTGACAGGAACTTCGTACGGCATTTTCGGTCCATGGCTTTGTGGGGCATCAAATGTCATTGTAGGTGGGCGCTTTAACCCTGAAGCATGGTATAAAACGATTGAAGACTACGGTGTTACGGTATGGTATAGTGCACCGACGGCGTTTCGTATGTTAATGGGTGCTGGGGACGAGCTTGTGAAAAAGTTTGATTTGCGCTCGCTTCGCCATATTTTAAGCGTAGGGGAACCGCTCAATCCAGAAGTCGTCCGTTGGGGAATGAAAGTGTTCAATCGCCGTATTCACGATACGTGGTGGATGACAGAAACAGGGGCACAACTCATTTGTAACTATCCGTGTATGGAAATTAAGCCGGGATCGATGGGGAAACCAATTCCAGGAGTAAAGGCAGCGATTGTTGACGATCAAGGAAATGAATTACCGCCATATCGCATGGGCAATTTAGCAATTAAAAAAGGTTGGCCTTCGATGATGCGCGCGATTTGGAACAATCCACAAAAATACGAGTCGTACTTCTTACCTGGTGATTGGTATGTATCGGGCGATTCGGCATATATGGATGAAGACGGATATTTCTGGTTCCAAGGACGAATTGATGATGTCATTATGACAGCGGGAGAGCGTGTTGGTCCGTTTGAAGTGGAAAGCAAACTCGTTGAACATCCTGCTGTTGCAGAAGCAGGTGTTATCGGAAAGCCAGATCCGGTGCGCGGTGAAATTATTAAAGCGTTTGTTGCTTTACGAGAAGGGTACGAGCCATCAGAAGAATTAAAAGAAGATATTCGTAACTTTGTGAAAAAAGGTTTAGCTGCGCATGCGGCGCCACGTGAGATCGAGTTCCGTGATAAGCTGCCAAAAACGCGAAGTGGAAAAATTATGCGTCGCGTCTTGAAAGCTTGGGAACTAAACTTACCGACAGGTGATTTATCAACAATGGAAGACTAAAAAAATCGGGCATGGCCCGATTTTTTTAGTTTGTTGATGACTGTTCTTCTGTTGGTATTTCTATCGGTTGTTCATCGGTTGATTGCTCGGGTGGTGTCGCAGGTAACATACGAACGATATTGGACGGATTCGATTCCAATCCAGCAATATCGACAGCCGTCACGTAATATATTCCTTGTTTTAACGGTATGCTTTTTTGTTCGCCTTTACGAATTGTTGCGATAACTTGAAACGTTGCTGTTTCGGATGAAGCGTAGTATACCCGATAACCGATGACGTCTTGTTCATGATGTTCGTTCCAAACGAGCGTCGTTCCTTTTTGTTGTGCAGCTAGTGGGTCAGGTTTTTTCCCGTTTTCTTGAAGCGTTTTTGCGACAAATACATGTTTCCATTTATCGTTTTGCGGGAGTAATTTGCTCATATCTTTTATATGTTGAATTCCCCACGCTTCAAGTAACGAAGCATCAATCATCACACCTTCTTTTGTAAATTCTTTCGGTGTTGTCGGTAAAGAGGCGTATCGTTCTCCGTTCAACTCAACGAAAGCTCCGCTAATTAAATACGGGTCTTCTTTTTTCGGTACAAACGCTGTATTGAATAAATCGCTTTCGATCAGTCCGAATCGTTTACACGTTTCTGATGGAAGTAATCCAGAAATTGCGCAATATGAGCGTTGGACAATTCCTCCAGGCATTTGGAATCGTTCTTTCGGCGCAATCAATTCTGGGCGAATATCGTA
This sequence comes from Anoxybacillus gonensis, assembly GCF_001187595.1. Taxonomy (GTDB): domain Bacteria; phylum Bacillota; class Bacilli; order Bacillales; family Anoxybacillaceae; genus Anoxybacillus; species Anoxybacillus gonensis. The sequence continues at coordinate 2,273,258 of NZ_CP012152.1, read as the reverse complement.
CGCCCCATTCATCAGCTGTGCCCATAGCAATAAGTTTCTTTGTGAATATGATAACCCTTTATAGCTTTTTTCAAGCGGTTTTGGTGTATCGTATCCTATCCAAGTACCGAACGTTACATTTGGATTTGTCGCAACAAACCAAGCGTCCTTTGTATTTTGGCTCGTTCCTGTTTTTCCAGCCCAATCTGCTGAAAATTTTAACTTGCCATTTAAAAAGGCTGCTGTGCCAGAGCGAATCACATCGCGCATCATATCGATTGTTAAATACGCTGTTTGAGGCGAAAACACCTCAACTGGTTTTGTCTCGTGTTCATATACAACTTTTCCGTTTTTATCGACAATTTTTTCGATTAAATACGCGTCAATGAACTTTCCATCATTTGCAAACGTTGCATATGCGTTTACATTTTCTTCGATCGTTACTCCTTTTGTTAATCCCCCAAGGGCAAGGGATAAATGATGTCCATCTCCCGTTGTTAAGCTTGTGAAGCCCATTTTTTCTAAATATGAAATGGGGCGTTGGTCGATGATGCGCGCATATGTCCGAATCGCAGGAATGTTATACGATTTTTTTAGCGCATGACGAACCGATGTTAAGCCGTGTGTTTTACCATCTGCATTTTTTGGGCGATATGGGCCTTGTTGTGTAGGAATTTCTAAATCAATATCTGGAATGACAGATCCCGGTTGAATAATGCCCATTTCCATTGCTGGTGCATAGACGAGAAGCGGCTTCATCGTTGAACCGTTCGAACGATACGCTTGGGTGGCGTGATTCAGTTGTTCTCTGTTATAATCTCGTCCACCGACAAAGCTAATAATACGCCCTGTTTTGTTTTCGATTAAAATCGCTCCGACTTCTACCGGTTGACGAACAGAAATCATTTGTCCTGTTTTTTCATCTCTTTTCCGAACAACTGTATCGCTTCCAAAGTACGGATATTTTTCGACAATCGCTTTCATCCGCTCATATATGTCTTTATCAATCGTTGTGTAAATCGTGTAGCCGTTTTGGCGTAATTGTTTTTCGGCTTTTTCGGCATATTCTTTATATAACTGGTCGTTGGAACGTACATCTTGCCGTTCGTATCCATCTTTTTTCGCTAATAAATCGATGAAAATCTCTTTAGCGCGACGTTCGATTTCAAACGTCAGCCATGGATATTTTTCCACTGGAGATGGCAAGGAAGAAACAAAGTCTTTTGTAATGTCGTATGATAACGCGTCCTTATATTGCTCTTCTGAAATGTATCCAGCTTTTTTCATGCGCGTTAATACAGTTTTCATTCGATTTAGCGCAGGAGATAGATCGCTTTTTAGTTCCCCTTCGCTTGTAAACGGTGTATAGCGAAATGGACTTTGTGGCAATCCTGCTAAAAAAGCAGCTTGCGGCAGCGTTAATTCTTTTGCATCGACGCCGAAAACGCCTTTTGCGGCAGCTTGCACGCCGGCAATATTTCGCCCAGATGCGTTCCTCCCGAACGGCACAACGTTAATGTAGGCTTCCAATATTTCATCTTTTGAGAAAAACTTTTCAAGTCGTAAAGCGAGCAACACTTCTTTTGCTTTTCTCTCAAACGACACTTCGCTCGTTAAAATTTGATTTTTTACAAGCTGTTGAGTTAATGTACTTCCTCCGCTACGTGTCGAGGAGTTTGTTGCTTCTTGGAAAATGGCACGTATAATAGCTTTTGGTACAACCCCTTTATGTTCATAAAAATGTTCATCTTCTGTAGCGATGACCGCTTGAATGAAATGAGGGGAAACTTGTGAAAGTTTGACTTCATCGCGTTCTAAATCCGAACGGAAATAGCCAAGATATTCACGATTAGCAAAATAAATATGCGTTGTTTCTTCATAGTTATAAATATCTTTTTTCATTTCTTTGTAAGGAATTGGCTTGGCATCTTTCACAAGTGAGGCAAAATATCCCGCACCGACACCGAAGGCAAAACTGAATGCGCATAAACAGGCGATCAATATAATTAAACATACATTCCAAATCACTTCGTACGTAATCGTAAAATGATGCCATAGTTTTTGCCATGAAAATCGGACTTGTTTTTCTGACATAGTGACCTCCCATCCGTATTGTATTTTCATTATTATATCATAATTTGTTTTTTCGTATCGGAAAATGTCTAATTTTGTTTGAATATCTTGACAACAGTTGATGTTTTATGATAAAAGAGGGTATACTAACATGTAAATAATTGAGCGATGAGCGGAACGAGTAGTGCTTATCTCCCTGTTGACAGAGAGCTAGTGGTTGGTGCGAACTAGTACATAGGTAAGCATGAATTACCTCCGTGAGCATCTTTTGCGAACAGCTTGTGCGAAAGTAGCAAAAGACGGTATAGGCCGTTATGTCAATGAAGCGAGAGAACATATATGTTCTCTAAGTAGGGTGGTACCGCGATGAAACTCGTCCCTTCATAATGAAGGACGGGTTTTTTTGTTTCCATAATAAACAGAAAGGGTGGTTGCAATGGATTTGCTTCAAGATTTACAATTTCGCGGTTTAATTAATCAAATGACAGATGAAGATGGACTGAAAGCGCTGTTAGCAGAGGAAAGCGTCAAAGTATATTGTGGTTTTGACCCAACGGCAGATAGTTTGCATATCGGTCATTTGCTTCCGATTTTAATGTTGCGTCGTTTTCAACAAGCTGGTCACCAACCGATTGCGCTCGTTGGTGGAGCAACGGGACTGATTGGAGATCCGAGTGGAAAAAAAGCAGAGCGAAAATTAAATGAAAAAGAGACGGTCGCTTATTACAGTGAGCGAATTAAACAACAGTTAAGCCGCTTTTTAGATTTTGACAAAGATGACAATCCAGCGATTATCGCAAATAACTACGAGTGGATCGGTTCGCTTGATGTCATTACATTTTTGCGTGATGTCGGGAAAAACTTTGGAATTAACTACATGCTTGCGAAAGAATCTGTACAGTCGCGATTGGAAACAGGAATTTCGTTTACAGAGTTTAGTTATATGATTTTGCAGGCATACGACTTTTTGAAGCTGTATGAAATGTATGGATGCAAGTTGCAAGTTGGCGGAAGTGACCAATGGGGGAACATTACGGCGGGGCTCGAGCTCATTAGAAAAACAGAAGAAGATGCAAAAGTGTTTGGATTAACAGTTCCGCTCGTAACAAAAGCAGACGGAACAAAGTTTGGGAAAACAGAAGGTGGAGCGGTATGGCTTGATGCTGACAAAACGTCTCCATATGAGTTTTATCAATTTTGGATTAATACAGATGATCGTGATGTTGTAAAATATTTGAAGTACTTTACGTTTTTATCGCACGAAGAAATTATGGAATTAGAAAAACAAACAGCTGAAGCACCGGAAAAACGGGCAGCACAAAAAGCATTAGCTGCGGAGATGACGCGTCTCGTTCATGGGGAGGAAGCGTTGCAACAGGCAATCAACATTTCTGAGGCGCTCTTTAGCGGAGAAGTAGCAAAATTAACAGCAAATGAGATTGAACAAGGTTTTAAAGATGTACCATCGTATGTATGTCATGAAAAGGAAGTGGCGCTTGTTGATTTGCTCGTAGCGAGTGGCATTTGTCCATCGAAACGTCAAGCTCGCGAGGACGTAGCGAATGGAGCGATTTACGTAAACGGCGAGCGCATGCAAGACGTAAATAAAATAATGACAGAAGAAAATCGCATTGAAGGACGCTTTACGATTATTCGCCGCGGCAAGAAAAAATATTATTTAATTCGTTATGCATAAAAAATCCTCTCTGCTTTGGCAGAGAGGATTTTTTATTAACGTGAGTAGAACTCAACGATTAATGCTTCGTTAATTTCTGCAGGCAATTCAGAGCGTTCAGGTAAACGAGTGTAAGTACCTTCTAATTTGTCTGCATCAAGCGTTAAGTAATCAGGTACAAAGTTGTTCACTTCAAGCGCTTCTTTAATAATTTGAAGGTTGCGAGATTTTTCGCGAACAGAAATTGTTTGACCTGGTTTTACACGATAAGATGGGATGTCAACGCGGCTGCCATCAACTAAAATATGACCGTGGTTAACTAATTGGCGAGCTTGACGGCGAGTGCGCGCGAAACCTAAACGGTAAACAAGGTTGTCTAAACGAGACTCAAGTAAGATCATGAAGTTTTCACCATGTTTACCAGCCATTTTACCAGCTTCTTCGAACGTTTTACGGAATTGACGTTCGTTTACACCGTACATATGGCGAAGTTTTTGCTTCTCTTGAAGCTGCATACCATATTCAGATAATTTTTTGCGTTGTCCTGGACCATGTTGACCTGGTGGGTAAGGACGTTTTTGTAATTCTTTACCTGTACCGCTCAATGAAATGCCAAGGCGGCGAGAAATTTTCCAAGTTGGACCTGTATAACGAGCCATAAATGCTCCTCCTTTGTTTTTATTTTTGGTAAAATAAAAACAGTCGTGCCTCACCATTTATCGCCATTTTGTTTTCATGTATCCTCGCCCTAGCAGCTGAGAGTTACACGATACAACCTCCAATTAGAGAATGACGCTCTCTATGGGGAACAAAATGGACATACAAATGTGAGCACAAAGGCTGCAATATTTTACACAAAGGCTATTATAGTTTTTTTTCGTGTCTAAGTCAACAATTTTTGTATAGTCTTTATAATAAGGAGTATGGTATGATATAATTAATAGGTCCTCAGTTTTAGAAATATGACAGAAACTCTCATTTTTTTATTTATATGGTTCATACATATAAAGAGAGGAAGTATGTGCGGGTGAGTGAAAAAAATGAACGTTCAAGAACGCGATCAATACGCCATGTTTAAGCAAAAGTTTTTCGATTGGTTTTTAACAGAAGAAGATTTTACAGATTTACCTCGCATCATCCAAGCGCTGATCACTTTATTGCAAAAAGAGTTTCACTTGTTAGATGTCACGTTTTATGTGCTTAACCCGTTTAAACACGCTTTTGAACCTGAAGTGACGACAAATCACATCATTGAACAACAGCGAGAAAAATATATGATTCCGTTTGATGAGCAGCTAAAACAACAGTTTGATGATGTTGTTGTCATCGATGATGAAAGCGAAATCAAAACCGTTCAGTTTGGTATACATTTTTCAGAAGATTCACTCGGACTCGTTCGTTTTCAGCTTCATGTGCGAGATATGATACCGAGATCGTTAATTAAACAAATGAGACAAGACTTTTTAAAAGTGTTTGCTCGCATTCGCAAAGTGTCTGAAGTATTAAGTGAGGAAAAAAGATACGAACAATTGCATCGAGCGGCAACAAAAATTCATGCGTCTATGAATATCGGGGATGTACTTGAGGAAATTGTAAAAACATTAAAAGAAGTATATCCGGCATTTACGTTTCATTTGTTTTTATCTTATGACAGCACAACAGACCGAGATTTGCCGATTAAACTACTTACATTTGAAAATGAAGATGAGCACATGGGGGCGATGCAAGCGTATGTCACTGGACAAATCCAGCTTCATGATTCGCTTGTTTATAAAAAGTCTGTGATTTATGCTCCGATTAAAGGAGCTCAAGGGATTTACGGGGTGATCGAAATGATTGCTCCGACAATTATGGAGCTGCCAGAACGGGAAATGCGCTTTATTTCCTTATTGGCAAATACGGCTGGTAGCGCATTAGAAAATGCAAAATTATACGAACAATCGAAACGATTAATTGCTGATTTACAACTTATTAACGAGACGATTCACCACTTAAATACGAACTTACGCTTCCAAGACGCCCTGCAGTTTATGATTGAAAAAATTAAAACGTCATTCGATGCGGAAGAAGTCGGTTTTATTATTTTACAAGAAAAAGAGCGTAAAGTACTTCCTGGAAGTACGGCATTTTTCCAATCACGCGAAGCAAAGGCATATGTAGATTTCGTTTTCCATCGCATTCAACATCCACGGGATAATTTATTTTTAGGTGATGTGAAAATTCATAGTGATCATGCAAAACGTTTTCGTTCGCTTATGGCCGTACCGATGATGCGCGGAATGATGAAAGGTGTAGCGATCGTGTTACATCAAGAGGCGTACCACTTTTCGTTTGATATGTTTAAATTGTTACAATCACTTATTCATCATTCCACGTTGGCGTTTACAAACGCAGCATTGCGTGAAGAACTTGAACGAATGGTCATTACAGATCGGCTAACAAATTTATATGCACGTCATTATTTAGATGAACGTATCCAACGTTCGATGGAAGAGGATGGATTAGGTACATTTATTTTAATAGATATTGATAATTTCAAAAAAATAAACGATACGTACGGACATCAAGTAGGCGATGAAATTATTATTCAAGTAGCAAATATTATTAAAGCGAACATTCGCCAAAATGATATTGGAGCTCGATGGGGAGGAGAAGAACTCGCCATTTATTTACCAAAAGTGTCTATTAATGCAGGTTTATCGATTGCGAACCGCTTAGTACAAAAAGTTCGTGAGCTAACAAACCCACCGGTGACGATTTCTTGTGGGGTATCGTACTGGAAGAAAAATCGCGCGGACTCTGTGAAAGAGTTATTTAATCGCGCTGATGAAGCATTGTATACGGCGAAACGGACAGGGAAAAATCGCGTCGTTGTTCAAGAATATTAAAAAGAGGCCAAATATTTCGGCCTCTTTCTTATATGTTAACATATTGAATAAGCGTTTCAACAAACTGTTGTAAATACTGTTCATCTACTTCATCAAAACGGTTTTTTATTGGACTATCAATATCGAGCACACCAATCACACGGCCGTCTTTTATCATCGGAACGACAATTTCAGATTGAGATGCAGCATCGCATGCAATGTGGCCAGGAAATGTATGAACGTCTGCCACACGCACTGTTCGTTTTTCGGCCGCTGCTGTCCCACATACGCCTTTACCAAATGGAATGCGCACGCATGCGGGCAATCCTTGAAACGGTCCGAGAACAAGTTCATTTCCTTCTGTTATGTAAAAACCGACCCAATTAATATCGTGTAAAAAGTAGTTCAATAAAGCAGAAGCATTGGCTAGGTTTGCCACAACATTTTTTTCATCCGAAATTAACGCTCTTAATTGATCGATGACAAGTGCATAATTTTCTTCTCTTGTCCCTGTGTATGTTTGTGCATGAAACATGTATTTCACTCCTTTATATCAGCATATGTTCCATTCCTTGGTGAAGGCCAGCAACCGAGTGAGCATCCGAGCCATATACGAGCGGAATGCCGCGTTTTAACGCTTCTTTTACAACCCAATGAGGCGGATATGGCTCTAAGCAGAGCGGTTTTGTTGTGCCGGCACCGTTGTAGTCAAGTTCTAGTTGACGATTTTTCATTTCATCTAGAATGCGTGTGATGATTTTGTTCTCATCGTATTCACACGGATATGCTCGATGAAACTTGCGGACGAGCGTGATATGTCCGATACGTTTTGGTTTGTATGGGCCTAAATCGGCAACAACAGAAGCGAGAACGGTGTTATAATACGCATCATACACTCGTTCAATAGAGTGAAACGCTGCAACGATTTCGCCAAACATGTCTTCGCTATAATCGATACACATGTACCGATTGTTCATTTGTAAAAAATGAACGGATAAAATGCTATCGTCTAATTGTGGACCGATTTCATTTAAAAATGTTTTCGTTTCTTGTTCATATCCGACAATGAAATCAACCTCTAATCCGATGCGAATACGAATATGTCTTTCGTACTGTTTTTTTAATGATTGTAAAATTGATACGTACGACGCTAGTTGTTCTTCTTTCATCGCGCTATCTTGATAAGGGGTTGGATCGATAAATCCTTTCGGAAGCGGTGCGTGTTCGGTAAATGAAATATCTGTATAACCAAGCGAAATGGCCTTTTCGATATATTCATGCAGCGCATCGTCACTTCCGTGGGGACAAAACGGTGTATGAATATGCCCGTCACGCACGTTTTTCACCTCTTTTGGCGCAAAATTCGACAAAATCACGTTTTTTTAGGAAAAAAATTAAAATTTTTGCTCAAAAAATGTTGCTAACATGGTATCATAAAATCATTGAAAAGAAAATGCCTTCTCCACAAAAAAGAAAGCTTGACAACAAGGAGGCCCATTATGGAATTTGTAGCGATTAGTGCGCTCCTCGTCATCGGAGGACTTACATATACATATGTGTACCGAAAACGTTTATATAAACAAATTGATCAATTGGAACAATGGAAAATTTCTTTAATGAATCGCCCTGTACCAGAAGAAATGGCGAAAATTAAGTCATTAAATATGATGGGGGAAACAGAGCAGCTGTTTGAAAAGTGGCGGAATGAATGGGATGACATTGTCGCTGTTCAACTGCCGAACATAGAAGAAAAGTTGTTTGATATTGAGGAAGCAGTAGTCAAATATCGGTTTATGAAAGCAAAAGATGCGTTACAGCAAACAAAACAGCAGCTTCAAGAAATTGAAGGGAGCATTCAACGCATTTTACTAGAGTTACAAGAATTAGTTGGAAGTGAAGAAAAAAATCGTGAAGAAATTGAACAATTAAAAGAGAAGTATCGCCAAGTAAAAAAAGCGATGCTTACTCAACGTCATACGTTCGGGCGTACAGAAACTGCGCTTGAATCGCGATTAAATGCCCTTCAACAACAATTTCAAACATTTGAACAGTTAACGACGGAAGGGAATTATTTAGCTGCTCGTGAAGTAGTGTTGCTTATTCAAAATGAATTACATGAGTTGAACCATTTTATTGAACACATTCCACTTTTACTGAGCGATGCGCAAGTTGAAATTCCAGCACAACTTGACAATATTGTCGAAGGATATCGTGAACTGTTAGAGAAAGGATATGTGCTTGACCATTTGCCTGTTGACAAAGAAGTAGAAACGATTCGGGAGAAATTGTCAAAAGTGCTTACGCTGTTAGAAACGCTTGCTGTCGATGAAGCAGAAAAGCTTCTTCGAGAAGTGCAAGAAGATGTTGATACGTTGTACGATTTGTTAGAGAAAGAAGTATATGCGGAACGTTTCGTTCATGATGAAACGGAAAAAATTGAACAAACGCTTTACGAGTTAGAAGAAGAAACGAAAGAAACGCGCGATGAAACGTTATTTGTTCAGCAAAGTTATCATTTATCACAACATGATCTTGATAAATATCGACAAATTGAAAAACAAGTGCAACAATTGATGAAACGATTTATGTTAATTCAAACGAAAATGATCGAGGAGCGTTTAGCTTACTCGCTTATTCGTGAAGAATTGGAGGAAATTTTAGCGCAAATTGCTGCGGTGAAAGAAAAGCACGCCCAATTTCGTGAGCACTTATATGCATTAAGAAAAGACGAATTAGCAGCGCGTGAGAAATTAGCAGAAATGAAAAAACAATTGTCTGAAGCGATTCGGCTCGTGAAAAAAAGCAAACTTCCTGGGCTACCGGAATCTTATATGTTGCAAGTGAGCGAAGCGCGTGAAAGCTTAACGCGTGTGTCGCTTACATTAGACGGAAAACCGTTAAATATGGAAGCTGTTCATCAAGCGCTAGACGAGGCGGTCGTTTTTGTGCAAAATGTATGTGATCAAACAAAGGAAATGATTGAACAAGCTCGATTAGCTGAACAAGTCATTCAATATGGAAACCGTTACCGTCGTCGTTTCCATACGGTGAAAGAAGGATTAGAAGAAGCGGAACAGTTGTTTCGGCGATATGAATACGAATTATCCTTACAAAAAGCGATTGCTACGGTAGAGCAAGTGGAAGAAGGAGCGTTTGAACGTATTCGTGAGTGGCTAAAAGAAAACGAGTGAAAGGGAATCCCTTCACTCGTTTTTAACTTGCTTTTCTTTCGGTACGTGTGACATGATTTGTTTTGTTTAGCAATAAACCGATCAAGCCACCGACGAGTGCCGGTGTGAGCCAACCAATTCCTTGTTCAAACAAAGGTAACGTTTTTTCGTATACGTGTAAAATGGCGGATACATCAAATCCTGCTGTTTTTAGCCCATCAACGACGCTCACAAGAAATGTACCAGAAATCGCTCCGATGTAAACCGTTTGTTTTCCGCCAAAATAGTCATGTAAAAACGATAGAGCGACGAGAGTAATGGCTAACGGATAAATGATAATAAGCACAGGAATGGATAATGAAATCAGTTTTGTTAAACCGACATTTGCGATGAACGCGCTAAAGACGCTCATCACGATGACGAGCATTCGATAAGAGAGCTTTGGCGAAATTTTCGCAAAATAGCTTGCGCACGATGATAATAAACCGACAGATGTCGTTAAGCACGCAAGCATAATAATAACCGATAAGATGACTGTCCCTGCTTCGCCAAATAAGTAAGTGGCTGCTTGGCTAATAATTTCTCCACCGTTATCGCGATAACCAATCGCCTGCACGCTTGATGAACCGATGAAAGCGAGCGATAAATAAACGAGCGTTAGTCCAGAGGCAGCAATAAGCCCAGCTTGAATGCAAAGTTTTGTCAGTTGTTTTTTGTTTGTTATTCCTTTTTGTTGAATAGCCTGAATGACAATAATACCAAAAACGAGCGCAGCAATGGCATCCATCGTTAAGTATCCGTCAATAAATCCTTTAAATAACGGCGCATGTGCATAGGCATCGGTTGGTTTTTGGATTTCTCCCATAGGTGTCCATACACTTTTGATAAAAAACAAAGTAAGACCGATAAGTAAAAGCGGTGTTAATAACTTACCGATGCGGTCAACTAATTTCGATGGATTTAATGCCAACCAAAGCGATACAATGAAATAAATGACTGTATACGCGGCTAACATGATGGAACGATCGGCTGTTTCAGGTAAAAATGGCGTCACTCCAATTTCAAACGAGACAGTCCCTGTACGTGGAATGCCGAAAAAGGGGCCGATCGCTAAATACATGATCGTTGTGAAGATAACACCAAATACAGGATGTACTCGACTAGCTAATTGTTGTAAATCACTTCCTGTTTTTGCAATGGCGCTTACGGCTAAAACGGGTAATCCGACGCCGGTAATTAAAAAGCCAGCAATAGCAATCCATACGTTTTCTCCTGCTGCTTGTCCGAGAGCAGGAGGAAAAATCATGTTACCAGCGCCGAAAAATAAAGCAAATAACATGAAACCGACAGCGATTAAATCTTTTTTCGACATGTTGATCCTCCTTTGTTGTCTCCGTACCAGCCTATATACTACCATACAAAATAAAAATTTTGTCGTTTTTATCAAAAGTTTCAATCTTTAAAATATTCTTTGATCATTTCTTTTTTGAATAAAGATGTGATAATATAAGAAGGCTGTTTGTATATGAACGTATATGGAGGCAAGGGCGATGATGTATTTAGATAATAGCGCCACAACAAAACCGTTTCCAGAAGTGTTGCAATCTTTTATGAAAGTAGCGAACGATTATTTCGGCAATCCGTCGTCGCTACATGGATTAGGTATGCAGGCAGAGCGATTGCTTACACAAGCAAGAGAACAAATCGCACGTCTGCTTGAGGTGAAACCGACCGAAGTGATTTTTACATCAGGTGGGACGGAAGGAAACAATTTAGCAATTAAAGGGGTTGCTTGGCAGCACCAGCAGCGCGGGCGTCATATTATTACAACAGCGATTGAACATCCGTCCGTTACCGAAGCATGTAAACAACTTGAACAACTTGGCTTTCAAGTGACATATGTGCCCGTCGATGAACGTGGCATCGTTTCTCCAACACATATTGAACAAGCGTTGCGTGACGATACGATTCTCGTTTCTGTGATGCATGTCAATAATGAAGTAGGTTCCATCCAGCCAATTGAACAAATCGGGATGTTATTAAAAAAATATCCAAAAGTGCTTTTTCACGTGGATGGAGTGCAAGGTGCGGCGAAGGTGCCGCTTCATTTAAAGCGCGCAAATGTGGATTTATATACGATATCCGCTCATAAATTTCACGGTTTAAAAGGAGCAGGCGTATTGTATGTGCGCGAAGGTGTACGCCTTTCTCCGCTTTTATCTGGCGGGGCTCAGGAAATGCAGTTGCGTTCTGGAACAGAAAATGTCGCTGCCATTGTAGCGATGGCGAAAGCGTTGCGAATGTCTGTTGAAAAGTATCACGAAGCCTCTGCACGCCTTGAAGAAATGAAGCGAGCGCTTATCGAACGTTTACAAGCGATTGAAGGCATTGTTGTTCATACCCCGTTGGAACAATCGGCTCCGCATATTATCCATTTTTCTTTAGAAGGAGTCAAATCAGAGGCATTTGTGCATGAATTAGAAAAACAACATGTATATGTATCAACAACATCAGCTTGTTCATCTCGGAAAAAAGCGCCAAGCAAAACATTGTTAGCTATGGGAGTTGAAAAAATGCGAGCGGAGCGTTCCATTCGCATAAGCTTATCATACGAACAACAAATGGAGCACATCTCCATAATCGTTGAAGCAATTGAACGAGCATACGAACGATTAAAAATAGTAGCGAGGGGAACGAAATGACATACGATCATATTGTAATTCGTTACGGTGAAATGTCGACAAAGGGAAAAAACCGTTTGCAATTTGTACGATGTTTAAAACGAAATATAGCAAAAAAATTAAAACATTTTCCAAATCTTCAAATTGAAGCATTACGCGATCGGATGTACGTTCGTTTACATCATACACCACCGCAACCTGTTATTGAAAAATTGCAAGAAGTGTTCGGGATTCAATCGTTAAGTTTAGCGTTAAAAACGGAGAGCGATTTAGAAAAAATAAAAGAGGCTACGCTTTATTTCGTAAAACAATTTCCATATGAAGGGAAAACGTTTAAAATATCCGCAAGAAGAGCGGATAAACAATTCCCGGTCACAACAAATGAATTAAACTATGAACTCGGTAGTTATGTGTTAAAAAATACAACAGGTTTAACAGTCGATGTCCATCATCCTGACATTGATGTTCGAGTGGAAGTTCGAAAAGAAGGTACGTATATTACAGCGTACGACGTACCTGGAGCAGGTGGTTTGCCTGTTGGAACGAGTGGAAAAGCGATGCTCATGCTTTCTGGTGGAATTGATAGTCCGGTAGCGGGATATTTAGCAATGAAGCGCGGCTTGCAAATTGAAGCGGTTCACTTTTTTAGCCCGCCGTTTACAAGTGAACGAGCAAAGCAAAAAGTCATTGACTTAGCTCAACGTTTGACGGAATTTGGCGGAACGATTCGCCTTCATATTGTGCCGTTTACGGAGTTGCAACAAGCAATTTATAAACAAGTGCCAGAAAACTACTCCCTTATTTCAACTCGTCGTGCGATGTTGCGCATTACAGATGAAATTCGTAAAAAAGAAAATGGATTAGCGATCGTGACGGGAGAAAGTTTAGGACAAGTGGCTAGCCAAACATTGGAAAGTATGGTCGTCGTCAACGATGTAACAACGACGCCAATTCTTCGGCCACTTATTTCAATGGACAAAACGGAGATTATTGCAATTGCTGAACGAATTGGGACACATCATATTTCCATTCGTCCATATGAAGATTGTTGTACAATTTTTACTCCAAAAGCACCGAAAACGAAACCGAAAAAAGAGAAAATTATTCAATATGAACAGTTTTTACCTTTAGAAGAAATGATTGCGGAGACGGTCGCTCGTGTCGAAACGATTACGTTGAAACCAGATCAACCATTGGACGAGCTCTTTTAAATGTATGAAGTTCATTCGTTTTGCACAACCTATAGATGCGAGGGGGTGAAAACGAATGGCAAATCGAAATCGATTGCTCGTCCCTGGTGTGCAACAAGCGATTGATCAAATGAAATACGAGATCGCTCAAGAATTTGGTGTGCAGTTAGGTCCAGATACAACTGCACGAGCAAACGGTTCTGTTGGCGGCGAGATTACAAAACGTCTCGTGAAAATGGCAGAACAACAACTCAGTAGCCAAAATAAATAATAAACAAAACTCGGTAGCGCGTTCTACCGAGTTTTTTATCTTTTAAAAATTTTTAGAAAAGTTATACAAAACTATTCGATTTTTTTGTATAATTTTCTTGTATCATATTGGTTAAGGGGGAGAGGGAAATGAATTTAATCGCACCAGAAAAGTATAATTTAACGAGCGAATTTGAAAAGTATGCAGATGATCCAAACCGAATCGCGTTAAAATGGGAAAGTGAAACGGGGGAAACAAAAGAGGTTACATATGTTGAACTGATGAAACAGGCGAATAAAATTGCAAACGCTTTCGTTAGTCGTCAGTTACAAAAAGGCGATAAAGTACTCGTTATGCTCCCGCGTTTGTTGGAGGCATATGCAGTATATATTGGGGCATTGAAAGCAGGACTTGTCGTTATTCCAAGCTCTGAAATGTTGCGCACAAAAGATTTACAATATCGCATCTCCCATGGGGAAGTAAAAGGAGTTGTTGCGTATTTTCCATATATTGAGCAATTTTCTTCGATTGAAGGTATGGAAAATATTGTTTCGTTTTCTGTTGGCGGTTCGACTGAGCGCTGGCTCGATTTGCATGACGAAATGGCAAAGCAAAGCGATACATTCATGGCTGTAGAAACGTCGCGAGAAGATATGGCGTTTTTATCGTATACATCGGGAACGACAGGAAATCCAAAAGGTGTAGTGCACACGCACGCTTGGGCATATGCCCATTTACGAACAGCCGCAAAAAATTGGCTTTGTATTGAAGAAGGAGACCTCGTTTGGGCAACAGCAAGCCCTGGATGGCAGAAGTGGGTGTGGAGTCCATTTCTATCGACTCTTGGCTCTGGAGCGACAGGGTTTGTGTACTACGGTCGGTTTGAGCCAGAAAAATATTTGCAGCTGTTAGAAAAATATCATATCAACGTCCTTTGTTGTACACCGACAGAATATCGTCTCATGGCTAAAGTCCCGACAATTTCCCAATATAAATTACCGCATTTGCATAGCGCTGTATCCGCTGGCGAACCGTTGAATCGTGAAGTGATCGATACGTTTGAGCGCTATTTCGGTGTTCAAGTTCGCGATGGATATGGACAAACAGAAAACACATTGCTTGTCGGGGTTATGAAAGGAATGAAAATAAAACCGGGATCGATGGGGAAACCAACGCCAGGAAATCGCGTCGAAATTATTAATGAGTTTGGGGAGCCTTGTGCTGTTGGAGAAGTTGGCGATATTGCTGTTCATGTTGAAACGCCAGCTTTGTTTAAATGTTACTATAAAGATCCGGAACGAACAGCGATGCAGTTCAGAGGGGAATATTATATTACTGGTGATAAAGCGAAAAAAGATGAAGAGGGGTATTTCTGGTTCGAAGGCCGTGGCGATGATATTATTATTAGCTCCGGCTATACGATTGGACCGTTTGAAGTAGAAGATGCGTTAGTGAAACATCCATTTGTGAAAGAATGTGCGGTTGTTGCTAGTCCAGATGAAATTCGGGGACACGTTGTTAAAGCGTTTATTGTATTGCGTGAAGGAGTAGATAAAAATGACCCGAATTTAATTCCGCAACTTCAAGAGCATGTAAAGCAGCTCACAGCGCCATATAAATATCCGCGCAAAATTGAGTTTGTCGACGATCTGCCAAAAACGACTTCTGGAAAAATTCGTCGTGTTGAATTGCGCGAACGTGAAATGAAAGCTATGCAAAAATAACATGTTCCGCTCCGATTCATTCGGAGCGGAAAAAAAGCTTGACGGACCAAAAAAAATTGTGTACTATTCTTTTTAGAATTTTCTTAAAATTAAGAAATGTTTTTTATGACCTCTTTTGATAACGCTTACATTTTTGTTTTTTCGTTGTGTAAAGTCATAAAGATATAAAAACGTCCATAAAGTGTTATCGAAAGAGAGAGAAATAAAGAAAAAGGGGGGAATGAAGTGGGTATATTGAAAGTGCAAAACGTGTCCATTCGCTTCGGCGGTGTATTGGCACTTGATTCTGTTTCCTTTGAAGTGAAAGAAGGGGAAATTTTCTCATTGATCGGCCCAAACGGAGCAGGAAAAACGAGTATGTTGAACTGTATTAGCGGGCTGTATAAACCGACAGAGGGCGACATCTTTTTCAAAGATGAGCGCATTACACATGTGAAGCCGCATAAACGAGCGGCCTTAGGTATTGCACGCGCTTTCCAAAATATCGAGTTATTTCCGCATTTATCTGTATTGGACAATCTTATGCTCGGTAGGCATGTGCGGATGAAAACAGGAGTGCTTGCAGGTGGATTGTACTGGGGGAAAGCGCAAAAAGAAGAAGTAGAGCATCGTTATAAAGTCGAAGAAGTGATCGATTTTTTAGAGCTCGAGCATGTGCGCAATGTGCCTGTTGGTACGCTCTCTTACGGTCTACAAAAACGGGTAGAAGTCGGTCGCGCATTAGCGATGGATCCTGATTTACTATTGCTTGATGAACCAATGGCTGGCATGAACAACGAAGAAAAAGAAGACATGGCGCGTTATATTATTGATATTCACGAAGAAAAAAAGACGACAATTATTTTAATTGAACATGATATGGGCGTTGTGATGGATTTATCCAATCATATTGCTGTGTTAGATTTCGGAAAATTGATCGCGTACGGAACGCCAAAAGAAGTACAAACAAATCCGCACGTCATAGAAGCATATTTAGGAGAAGAACATGCGGGATAAAGGGGGAGTTTTATGGAACAAATGACGTTTCCACAGCTATTAGCCGCTCGTGCGCGACAAAAACCAACACAAGTCGCTCTGCGCGAAAAAGATTACGGCATTTGGAACGAATACACATATAGCGATTATTACGAACAAGTGAAAGCGTTCGCATTAGGAATTGCTTCGCTCGGGTTTCGACGCGGCGATAAACTGGCTATTATTGGCGATAACCGTCCAGAGTGGGTATTTAGCCAACTCGCAGCTCAAAGTTTAGGAGGTATTTCCGTTGGCATTTATCAAGAATCGTTACCAAACGAATTAGCGTATATTATTGACAATTGCGATGCGACGTTTGTTGTCGTCGAGGATCAAGAGCAAGTTGATAAAGTGTTAGAAGTGGAACAAGAACTTTCGAAAGTGAAACATATTATTTACTACGATTCACGCGGTATGCGAAACTATAAGCACGATAAATTATTGTATTTTCAAGATGTACAAACGCTCGGTCGACAATTTGAACAAACGCACCCGACATATTTTGATGATGAAGTGCAAAAAGGATGTTATGATGATATCGCCATTTTATCGTATACATCTGGAACGACGGGCAATCCGAAAGGGACGGAACTTTCTTATCGCAACTTATTCGAAATGGCAAAAAACCTCGCAAAAATCGATCCACTTGACGAACAAGACGAATACCTTTCATTTTTACCGCTCGCTTGGATAGGCGAACAAATGATGACCATTTCCATGGCATTCCACTGCAACATTGTTGTGAACTTTCCAGAAGAACCTTCAACGGTGTTTGAAAATTTACGAGAGATTGGACCACACGTTATGTTTTCACCACCGCGCATTTATGAAGACATCGTTTCAAAATTTCAAGTGCGCATTCAAGATGCAAGTTGGTTGAAACGAAAAATGTATGAATGGTGCAAGCCGATTGGAGAAAAAGTAGCAGAAGCGCATTTTACGAAAAGCGACGTTTCCTTTTGGACGAAGTGCTTGTATAAACTAGCTGATTATTTCGTCTTTAGCGCTATTCGTGACCATTTTGGATTGCTGCGCTTAAAGCGAGCGTATACAGGTGGCGCTCCGTTAGGCCCAGATGTGTTTCGCTTTTTCCATAGCATTGGGGTGAACGTAAAAAGTATATACGGTCAAACAGAAGTATCAGGAATTGCGATCGTTCATCGCGATGGGGACATTAAAGTAGATAGCGTTGGTATACCAATCCCAGAAACAGAAGTGAAAATTTCTGAGCAAGGCGAAATTTTGTTAAAAAGCCCGAGTGTATGTTGTGGCTATTATAAAAACGAAAAGGCAACGAGAGAGACGATCGAAGACGGCTGGCTTCATACAGGTGATGCGGGATATGTAGATGAATCAGGCCATTTGTATGTTATTGATCGTTTAAAAGATGTCATTCGTTTACAAACAGGTGAGATGTTTTCGCCGCAATTTATTGAAAATAAACTAAAATTTAGCCCTTACATTCAAGAAGCGGTTGCCATTGGTCGCGATCGTCCGTACGTTGTGGCGATCATTAATATCGATATGGCTAATGTTGGGCGATGGGCAGAAAAAAATCAGCTTGTGTATACGACATATTCCGATTTGTCCGCAAAACAAGAAGTGATTCAACTCATTCAAGAACAAGTGAATGAAATTAATCAATCGTTGCCAGAAAAGGCACGTGTGAAAAAGTTTGTTTTGCTTTATAAAGAGCTTGATGCAGATGATGAAGAATTAACGAGAACGAAAAAAGTGCGTCGTCAATTTATTGCCAAAAAATATGCCTCACTTATTGAAGGGATGTACTCAGAAACAGACCACATTGATGTAGAAGGAACCATTAAATATCGTGATGGCAAAGAGCAAGTCATTAAAACGACGTTGAAAGTCGTCTCGATTGATGAAGGGGAGGGAGCAGCGTAAATGGCTTTTTTCTTACAAATGCTTGTCACTGGTATCGTTGTCGGGAGCGTATATGCGCTCGTTGCGCTAGGGTTTGTCCTCATTTACAAATCGAGCGATGCTATTAACTTTGCTCAAGGCGAATTTTTGCTCATCGGGACGTATGTTTGTTTGACGCTTGTGGCTAGCTATAACGTTCCGTTCATTGCTGCCTTGTTGCTCGCTTTAGCGTTTAGTGCATTGCTTGGTTGGAGTGTAGAAAAAGTTGTGTTGCGTCCTTTCATTGGAAAGCCAGTGATTTCTATGATTATGGCAACGATCGGATTATCGAGCGTACTTGCAGGAATCGTTCATATTATTTGGGGACACGAAACGCGCGTATATCCGCCTGTTTTTTCAGAAAAACCGTTGCAGTTCGGAGAAGTCATTATCGCACCTGTATACGCATGGTCGTTTGTCATTGTTATGATTTGGCTCATGATTTTTACGTTGTTTTTCAAATATTCGCGGTTTGGAATTGCCATGCGAGCGACAGCAGACGATCAACAAGCAGCTTTGTCTATGGGGATTAGCGTAAAAACAATTTTTGCGATTGCTTGGGTAATTGCAGCCATCGTATCAGCTGTTGGTGGGGTGTTATTAGGAAATATTAACGGGGTCAACTCTTCGCTTTCACTAATCGGATTAAAAGTGTTACCTGTCGCTATTTTAGGTGGACTTGACAGCATCCCAGGGGCGATCATTGGCGGTATTTTAATCGGGATTATTGAAAGTATGACAGGAGGATATTTAGACCCGCTTGTCGGCGGCGGCTTAAAAGAAGTGATCCCATTTGTCATTTTAGTTATCATTTTAATGGTTAAACCGTATGGGCTATTTGGAAAGAAAGAAATCGAAAGGGTGTGAGAAATGGTGCGAAATCCGTTTGTTATGCAATGTGGTGAATTTCATGTTGATTATAGGCAAGATATGGCTATTTGGAAAATTGCTCGCGTGCGTTGGCGTATTTTTATGATTGTAGCGCTATTTGCTCTTTTTCCTATGGTCGCGACAGACTATGTAGTCGGTTTGGCGACATTATGTGGGATTGCAGCCATTGGAGCGATCGGATTAAATATTTTAACAGGGTTTACTGGTCAAATTTCGATCGGGGTTGGCGCATTTTTAGGGGTAGGAGGTTATACATCAGCGATTTTAACAACGAAGTTAGGGCTTAGCTTTTGGGCTGCTTTTCCGCTTGCTGGGTTAATTACTGCGCTTGTCGGTGCTCTGTTTGGGATCCCGTCTTTGCGCTTAAAAGGGCTATATTTAGCCATTGCCACATTGGCGGCGCAAGTCATCATTTTGTTTGTCATTTCAAGATGGGATTCATTAACAGGGGGAACTGCTGGGCTCGTATTGAACCGTCCACAGATCGGTTCGTTTACGTTCATGAGCGAAACGAGCTATTACTATTTAATGTTTGTTGTTTTACTTATCACAATCGTCTTCTCACTCAACTTATTTCGCACGCGTGTTGGGCGAGCGTTCATTGCGATTCGCGACCGCGATATTGCAGCAGAAGTGATGGGCATTGATTTGTTTAAATATAAAGTGCTTGCTTTCTTCGTTAGCTCGTTTTTCGTCGGTATTGCCGGGGCGCTTCTCGGTCATTACACGATGATTGTCAGCCCTGAGCTTTACAGCATTTCCGTTTCAATTGAATATTTAGCCATGATTTTAGTCGGCGGTTTAGGAAGCGTGTTCGGTTCATTGTATGGGGCTGTATTCATTACGCTCATGCCTGTTGTATTACGAAGCGTTGTAGATGTATTGAGCGGCACGTTTCCTGGACTAGAGGGAGTGCTTGTTGGAATGAAGGAAGTCGTCTTCGGTGTTGTCATCATTTTATTTCTCGTGTATGAGCCAGACGGATTAAATAAAATTTGGTCAAATATAAAAAACTATTTCCGCCTTTGGCCATTTTCTTATACGAAGTAGTATAAAGCGGCATATCCGCTTTATATAAAATGAAAAACAGATAAGGGGGATGAATGAATGAAGAAAAAAGGTGCACTACTCGCTACATTGCTCCTTGGAGCAAGCATGTTATTCGGATGTTCAGGAGGTGACAAAACAACGACAGAACCGGCAAAAGAAGGAGGAAAAGAACAAGGAACGATTAAAATTGGTGCATTGTTTGATATTACAGGTGCAACGGGAGATGTTGGTACACCGTATGCTGAAGGAGAAAAAGCGTATATTGAATACATTAATTCAAAAGGCGGTGTGAACGGCTATAAAATTGAGCTTGTCGGACAAGATTACGCTTATAAAATTCCTGAAGCGCAAAAGCTGTATCAAAAATATAAAGCGAGCGATAAAGTGTCAGCCATTTTAGGATGGGGAACAGCCGATACGGAAGCGTTGCGACAACAAGTTGCAGCAGATAAACTACCATTTTTCTCAGCTTCTTATTCAGAAAATTTAAAAAATATAAAAGAAAGCCCATACAACTTTTTAACAGCGGCGTCTTACTCTGATCAAGCGCGCTCCGTACTTCGTTGGATTAAAGAAAATCATACAGGTGGAACACCAAAAGTTGCGCTCATTTATAATGACACGGCATTTGGAAAATCGCCAATTCAAGATGCAAAAGACTTTGCGAAAGAAATTGGTGTAGAGATTGTAGACGAACAAATCGTTGACTTAAAAGCGCTTGATGCGACATCTCAACTATTGAACATGAAGAAAAAGGCACCGGATTATGCGATTATTCAACAAACATGGGGTGCGACAGCAACGATTTTAAAAGATGCGAAAAAATTAGGCATTGAAACGCAATTTATTGGCTTAAACTGGACAACTGGTGAAGGATTGCTCCCGATTGCTGGAGATGCGGCAGAAGGGTTTATCGGCGTTGTGACACATGCGTTTCCATATGAAGATTTACCAGGTATGGCTGAAGTGAAAGAGTATTTAGCAAGCAAAGGTGAAAAATTAGAGGATAAAAACCAAAAGTTTATTCAAGGATGGGTCACAGCGAAAATTTTAGTAGAAGGAATTAAGCAAGCGGACGATCCAACGACGGGAGAAGGCATTCGTCAAGGATTAGAAAAATTAAAAGATCTTGATTTAGGCGGCCTAGCTGCACCAGTTACGTTTACGGCTGATAATCATGCGGGGACGAATCAAATTCGTTTAGCAAAAGTAGAAAATGGACAGTTTAAGGTGTTTACAGACTACTTCGGATACTAAAGTGAATGAAAGGGTGTTTTCAATAGGAAGCACCCTTTCGCTTTCAGAAAGGGGGAGACAAATGCTTACGTTAAACAATGTAGAAGTGATGTATAATCGAGTCATTCTCGTGTTAAAAGGTATGTCGATGGTTATTCCGGAAGGGAAAATTGTCGCGTTGCTCGGCAGCAATGGGGCAGGGAAAACAACGACGTTAAAAGCCATTTCGGGATTATTAAGAAGTGAAGATGGCGAAGTAACAGATGGCTATATTGAGCTATATGGAGAACGAATTGAAGGAAAAGATGCAGAAGAAATCGTGAAGAAAGGAATTTTTCAATGTATGGAAGGAAGACGAGTGTTTGAACATTTGACGGTAGAAGAAAATTTAATTGTCGGTGCTCATACACGAAAAGATCGCCACAATATTAAAGCAGATTTACAAAAAGTATATCATTACTTTCCGAAGCTTCATATGTTGCGCCATCGCCAAGCAGGGTATTTATCAGGTGGAGAACAGCAAATGTTGGCAATTGGCCGCGGCATGATGGCAAAACCAAAAATTTTACTGCTTGATGAACCATCGTTAGGGATTGCTCCGTTGCTTGTGAAAGAAATTTTTTCAATTATTAAGCGAATTAATGAAGAAGAAGGAACGACAATTCTCGTCGTTGAACAAAATGCGAACATTGCTTTATCGATTGCGCACTACGGATACATTATGGAAAATGGCCGCATCGTCATGGACGGTCCTGTGGAGAGATTACTTGAAAATGAAGATGTAAAAGAATTTTACCTCGGGATGAGCGAAAAAGGGCGCAAAAATTATCGGGAAGTCAAGTCGTATAAACGGAGAAAGAGGTGGTTGTAATGGAACGATGGAAATCGTTTTTGATCGAGGCGTATGAACAGTCATTAGCATTGCGTGAGCGATTAGATGCAGCAAATATGAGTCCGTATGAATTAGAAACGATTGAGCAACTGAATGGCATTCCGGTATTGAAAAAAGAACAATTACCTCTTTTACAAAAACATCAGCTGCCATTTGGAAATATGATTACAACACGATCGAATGAATTGGCACGCATCTTTATGTCTCCAGGACCGATTTACGATCCGCAAGGAAAGGAAGAGGATGATTGGGGATTTGCAGAAGCGCTTCAAGCCGCTGGATTTACAAGCGATGATATTGTACAAAATACGTTTTCATATCATTTATCCCCAGCAGGTTTTATGTTTGATAGCGCTCTTCGACGGATCGGTGCAACAGTTGTGCCGGCAGGACCAGGCAATCGTGAATTGCAAGTGCAGCTTATGAATGACTTGCAAGTGACTGGATATGTTGGTACGCCAAGTTTTTTACATTTATTGTTGCAGTATGCGGATGAAAAAGGAATACATGTCACGGTGAAAAAGGCGTTTTTCACGGCAGAAAAGCTAACAGAAAACATGCGCGACCAGTTTGAACAACGAGGTATTCATGTTTTTGAAGGATATGGAACAGCTGATTGTGGTTGTATCGCATTTGAGGACCGTCAAGGACCAGGTTTGAAAATTAGTTCGCGAGCTATCGTCCAACTGTGTGATCCGATTAGCGGAGTACCGCTTGATGAGGAGGGAGAAATTGTCGTTACGATATTTGATCGGACGTACCCTCTCGTTCGATTTGGTACAGGGGATGTGTCACGTTGGGTCGATGGGTATAAAGGTGAACGGATCGTCGGTGTGCTCGGACGTGTCGGAACAAGCGTGAAAGTGAAAGGAATGTTTGTACATGAGCAACAGTTGAAGAAAGTCATGGCTGACGTAGGATGTCCGCTATTTCAAGCGGTCGTAACAAATGAAGGTGGTCATGATCAATTGACGATTTACATCGAAAAAGAGCTTGATGAAGAAGCAAAACAAAAAATAAAAAACGTTATTCGTATCACACCGACATTTGTTTCTGTTGATCGTGTAAATGGGGGAGAGCGGTGTCTCATCGATCGAAGAAAATGGTAAAAAGAGGCGTAATGCCTCTTTTTACAAAAATGTCCGTTTTACTTTTTCCCAGAAAGAATTATCTTTCAGTTTGACTGTTTTAATCACTTTTCCACTTAATGCAATATCTATTTTTTCAACATGTTGAATGCTTAGTGCTTCATTATCCATACCGATAATTGGATAGTCGTTTCCGTCTTGTACCACTTTTAATGTTAACTTGCGATTTCCGCTTAAAATAAATGATGAACCGAGCGTGCGATAACGATTATTGTTTAGTGATGCTAGTTCGCTTACTTGAAAGCATGGAAGCATCGGGTCCACGACTGCCCCATTAACTGATTTATTGTAAGCTGTACTTCCTGTAGGTGTGGCAATGATCATTCCATCGCCTCGGAACGTTTCAAAATGCAAATTGTCGATAAATACGTCCATGACAAACGTTTTAATAATACTTGAACGAATCGTGCATTCATTTAAACAATAAAATGACGTAGAATCATTGACTGTAACATAAATCGTTGGATATTTACGCACCTCGATTTGTTCCGTTGTCATCGCTTCAATCATTTTTTCTGTATCATGAATATGAAAATCACAATACATACTTAATGAGCCTAATGTTGAAATACCAGCATATAAGCAATCTTCACGAAATCCGGTTTTTCTCACCGCTTGCAAAAACGTACCGTCTCCACCGACGCTTACAATAATGTTGGCATGTTTTGCCTCATCTACAACTTGAAATTCATACTGTTTGGCGAGTTCAATGAGCGGTTGAACTTGCTTCGTCGTTTCTTCATCGTGTTTATGAAAGAAGTACATGCGATTACGGCGTTCAGTCATCGTTTTCCCTCCGTTAAAATGTCCTCACGTTTATTTTATCATTTATTTTCCATTCATAGCGAATTTATTCGTTTAATTTTTCTTATTTTTGTCGAAAATGTCATCGGGAAGGAAGTGAAAAACCGATGATTTTCGTTATTGCCATCATCTTTATTGCCTTCTTAGCAATCATTCCTTTTTTATATGTGCGCATGACGATTCAATTTCAACATGCACAAGATAATGATCAATTAACAATAGATATTCGCCTTCTTCGTTTTCTTCGTTATCGTTTTACTGTTCCGCTCATTGAAATATCAAAAAGGGAAGCCGGCTTAGTGACAGAGCAAAAAACAAGTACAGGGAAAGATGAAAAAACGACATTTACTGTTACTGATGCGCGCCAACGTATCGCACAAATCAAACGGTGGTTAAATGACATCGTTCATTTACATACGATTATAAAAAAATTTTTACAAAAAGTTTCGGTTTTACAGTTTCAATGGCATACGCAAATCGGCGTCGGAGATGCGGCGAAAACAGCGCTGCTCGTCGGGATCGGTTGGTCGGTTAAATATTACATGGTGGCAATAATGAGCAAATATATGAATGTTTGTAGCACTCCTTCCATTTCTATCGTTCCTTTTTTTCAAGGCGCATTATCGCGTACATCGTTTACATGTATGGTTCGATTTCGAATCGGTTATGCTATATTAGCAGGACTGAAGGTCGTAAAACATTGGAAAAAAGGTGCAAAAGTTTCTAGGAGGAATGAAAATGAATGGACATCCGATTGAAGGATTAATGACGACAGCGATGGAAAATTTAAAACAAATGATTGATGTCAATACGATTATCGGTGATCCTGTCGAGACACCTGATGGAAGCGTCATCTTAACTGTATCGAAAGTCGGTTTCGGCTTTGCAGCAGGTGGTAGCGAGTTTATGTTGAATCATGGCAATGAACAACAAAAAGAAGTTCATCCATTCGGTGGAGGAAGTGGCGGGGGTGTATCAATTACACCGATTGCTTTTTTAATTGTGAACAGTTCAGGCGTAAAGCTATTACATGTAGATGAAAGCACGCATTTATACGAGAAAATTTTAGATCTCGCCCCACAAGCGATCGAAAAAATTCAACAAATGTTTGAGAAAAAAGAAAAACCGAAGCAACAACATAACGAAGCAACAGATTTTGATATTTAGTCTCAATCGAAATAATTGAATTTTTCATCTAATTACGTTATGATGAGCCTGTATCTTATATAAAGAGGAGGCTTACTATGGCGAAGGTTACATTTAAAGGAAATCCTGTCACATTAGTCGGTCATGAAGTGAAAGTCGGTGATGCAGCTCCGAATTTTACTGTGCTTGCCAACGACTTATCACCGGTGACATTAGATGATACAAAAGGATTTGTTCGTTTAATTAGCGTTGTGCCATCGATTGATACAGGAGTTTGTGATGCACAAACACGTCGCTTTAATGAAGAAGCAGGAAACATTGAAGGAGTAAAGGTGTTAACGATTAGCGTTGATTTGCCATTTGCTCAAAAACGTTGGTGCGCGGCAAACGGATTAGAAAACGTTGTTACATTATCTGACCATCGCGATGTATCGTTTGGCCAAGCGTACGGTGTGCTCATTCAAGAGTTACGCTTACTCGCTCGTGCAGTATTTGTCGTTGATCGTAACGATCGCGTCACATATGTCGAGTACGTATCAGAAGCAACAAATCATCCAAACTACGAAGCAGCCATTGAAGCAGCAAAACAAGCGGCTCAACAATAATTGTTTGAGGCTATCTCAAAAAGGGATAGCCTTTTTCGTTTATATTTTTTAAAATAAAATGTCGGACCGAAAGGAGTGAAACACATTGGAAAAGCTATTTACAGTCATCGATGAAACGGCGACATGGTTGCAAGAGGAGTTAAAATGTTCGTATTTAGAAGCTGTCGCAGAAACAGGTGAAAACTTATTTCATGGAGATGTTTTGCAAGAAGAAGTAAACGAGTTGTTAAAAAAACGGCTAAAAAAGGCGTACGCTTCCGTCCGTTTGCATGATTGGAAAAATGAACACATTCGTAAAGCATTGCAATTGGCGATGTTAAAAGGAATGAAACAATATGTACAACCTCATCATCAAATGACACCAGATGCTGTATCGGTATTTATCGGTTATTTAATTGATGAATTTACAAAAACATATTTTTCGCTATCCATTCTCGATCCTGCTGTTGGAACAGGAAATTTAATGACGGCTGTGTTGAATCAACTCACAAATAAAAAAGTAAAAAGCTACGGAGCAGATGCAGACGATTTACTATTGAAACTTGCTTATGTCAATGCAAACTTACAACAACATGAAATTCAATTTTTCCATCAAGATAGCTTAAAGCCGTTGTTTATTGAACCGGTCGATGTAGTCGTATGCGATTTGCCGATCGGATATTATCCAGACGATGAACATGCCAAATCGTTTCGTTTACATGCCGAAACTGGCCATTCGTATGCCCATTATTTATTTATTGAACAAAGCATTCGTTATACGAAAGAAGGCGGATATTTGTTTTTCCTCGTCCCAAATACGCTTTTTACATCAGATGAATCAAAAAAATTGCATGCGTTAATTAAAGAGGAAACGTTTATTCAAGGCTTGTTGCAGCTTCCGCTTTCGATGTTTAAAAATGAAGCAGCAGCGAAAAGTATTTTTATTTTACAAAAGAAAGGTGCGCATGCGAAAGCGCCAAAACAAGCATTGCTTGCACAACTTCCTAGCTTTTCAAATAAAGAGGCGATGCAAGCGATGGTCGTAAAACTCGAACAATGGCTGAAAGAAAATCGTTCATAACCTTCTGAATATAACAAATATGTGAAGAAAACGTTTTCGTAACGTTTGCGTACTTGAAAAGAGCGATGAACGACCCGTAAAATGAGAAACGTACCGATGAAATTCGCATATTTGCATACAATAATTGTGAACGATGTTAAAGGAGCTGTTTAGTCAAATGCCAAAAGTCATTGCGATCAATGCGGGAAGTTCTTCGTTAAAGTTTCAATTGTTCAACATGCCGAGTGAAGAAGTATTAACAAAAGGTGTGGTTGAGCGAATCGGTTTTGAAGATGCGATTTTTAATATTACAGTCAATGGAGAAAAAATAAAAGAAGTAACATCCATTCCAGATCATGCGGTTGCTGTGAAAATGTTGCTTGATAAATTAATTGAGCTTGGCATTATTCAATCGTTTGATGAAATTGAAGGAATTGGCCATCGCGTTGTGCATGGGGGTGAAAAGTTTAGCGACTCTGTTTTAATTACAGATGAAACGTTAAAAGAAATTGAAGATTTATCAGATTTAGCCCCATTGCACAACCCAGCAAACGTTGTTGGCATTAAAGCGTTTCGCGAAGTGTTACCGAACGTACCAGCTGTGGCTGTATTCGATACAGCGTTTCATCAGACGATGCCAGAGCAGTCGTTTTTATATAGCTTGCCATACGAGTATTATGAAAAGTTTGGCATTCGTAAATACGGGTTCCACGGCACATCACATAAATATGTGACACAACGGGCTGCTGAGCTATTAGGACGTCCAATCGAGCAACTTCGCTTAATTTCTTGTCATTTAGGAAATGGAGCAAGTATCGCAGCGGTAGAAGGTGGAAAGTCAATTGATACGTCCATGGGCTTTACGCCGCTTGCAGGTGTAGCGATGGGGACACGCTCTGGTAATATTGACCCAGCGTTAATCCCATACATTATGCAAAAAACAGGAAAAACAGCAGAAGAAGTAATTGATATTTTAAATAAAAAGAGCGGTATGCTTGGCTTAACTGGTTTTTCAAGCGATTTGCGCGATATTGAAGAAGCGGCAGCAAAAGGCGATCAACGTGCTGAATTAGCGCTTGAAGTGTTTGCAGGGCGTATTCATAAATATATTGGTTCATACGCAGCGCGTATGTGTGGTGTCGATGCAATTATTTTCACAGCAGGTATTGGAGAAAATAGTGATGTCGTTCGTGCGAAAGTATTGCGTGGTCTTGAATTTATGGGCGTATACTGGGATCCGGCATTAAATAAAGTGCGCGGCAAAGAAGCGTTTATTAGCTATCCGCACTCGCCTGTAAAAGTATTAGTCATTCCAACGAATGAAGAAGTGATGATTGCTCGCGACGTCATGAGATTAGCGAACTTAGCGTAAGAAAAGGTGTCCATACGGGCACCTTTTCCTATTGATGTATGCGATTTGTTACTGTTTGATTCATTCGATACCAAATCCATAAATCGTTAATAATTGAAGCGAGAGCTGCAATTTCAAAGTTGAGCATGCATGAGCGGTTAAAATCGCTTTCTTCTCCGAGTTGTCTTTGCTTTTCATTAATTTGCTGTTCTAATTCAATAATTCGATCAGGAATTTTCCCACGAATCGTCTCCCACTCTAATAAAATTTCTGCTTGTTCTTCTTTCGTGTACATATCCCAAGCTTTTTCTAAATGCGGCAAGCGAATGCCAAGACGTTCATCATATACAAAATGTGCACTCATTTCGTTCTCCCATCCTTTTCACTTATTAATTTTTATTTTAATCAAAATAGTTATTGAAAAAAAGAAAAATAGCTGTTACATTATTAATATGCAAAATGAATAAATATTAAATAACAAGTATTTTTATTCTTTAGGGAGGAACGATCATGGCAAAACCAAAAGTAGTGCTCGCTTATTCTGGGGGTTTAGATACATCGGTAGCGATTAAATGGCTACAAGAACAAGGATATGATGTTGTAGCTTGTTGTTTAGATGTCGGAGAAGGAAAAGATTTAGAGTTTGTGAAAGAAAAAGCGTTGAAAGTTGGCGCTGTAAAATCATATATGATTGATGCGAAAGAAGAATTCGCGAATGAATATGCGTTAATTGCTTTACAAGCCCATGCGCTATATGAAGGAAAATATCCGCTCATCTCTGCGTTGTCCCGTCCGTTAATTTCAAAAAAACTCGTTGAAATTGCTGAATTAGAAGGAGCGGTTGCTGTTGCGCACGGCTGCACAGGAAAAGGGAATGACCAAGTGCGTTTTGAGGTATCCATTCAAGCATTAAATCCGAACTTAAAAGTAATTGCACCTGTTCGGGAGTGGAAATGGTCGCGCGAAGAAGAAATCGAATATGCAAAGCAACATCACATTCCGATTCCAATCGATTTAGATAGCCCGTTTTCCATTGATCAAAACTTATGGGGAAGAAGTAACGAATGTGGCATTTTGGAAGATCCGTGGGCAGCACCGCCAGAAGAAGCGTATGAGTTAACAACTGCACTTGAACATACACCGAATGAACCAGATGTCATTGAAATCGGTTTTGAACAAGGGGTACCGAAAACAATTAACGGAAAAGCATATTCGCTTGCAGAGCTCATTTTACAATTAAATGCACTAGCAGGAAAACACGGTGTCGGCCGCATCGATCATGTTGAAAATCGACTCGTTGGCATTAAATCGCGTGAAGTGTACGAATGTCCTGGAGCGATGACGCTAATTAAAGCGCATAAAGAGTTAGAAGACTTAACGCTTGTAAAAGAAGTAGCTCATTTCAAGCCGATTATCGAGCAAAAAATTGCGGAAGTCATTTATAACGGTCTTTGGTTTTCACCACTAAAAGACGCGCTTGTTGCATTTTTAAAAGAAACGCAAAAAAATGTTACAGGCGTTGTACGTGTGAAACTGTTTAAAGGTCATGCAATTGTAGAAGGGCGAAAATCTCCGTTTTCGTTATATGATGAAAAGTTAGCGACATATACAGCAGAAGACGAATTCGATCATCAAGCAGCTGTTGGATTTATTTCTCTATTTGGCTTGCCTACAAAAGTATATAGCATCGTCAATGGAGAAAAGAAGGTGAACGTGTGAAAAAGTTATGGGGGGGACGATTTACAAAAACAGCAGCACAATGGGTCGATGACTTTGGGGCGTCGATCCATTTTGATCAACAGCTCGTTGAAGAAGATATCGAAGGAAGTATCGCGCATGTGACGATGCTTGGCGAATGTGGCATTTTACCGAAAGAAGACGTCGCAACGATCAAAAACGGATTAATGAAGTTATTAGAAAAAGCGAAAAAAGGGGAACTTTCTTTTTCTGTTGCTTATGAAGATATTCATTTAAACATTGAAAAAATGTTAATAGATGAAGTTGGTGCTGTCGGTGGTAAGCTTCATACAGGGAGAAGCCGCAACGATCAAGTGGCGACAGATATGCATTTATATTTGCGAAAACGAGTGATTGAGATCGTTGAACTTATTCGTCAGCTGCAGCGCGTGCTTGTTCAAAAGGCGGAACAACATATTGAAACGCTTGTCCCTGGTTATACGCACTTGCAACGGGCGCAGCCGATTTCGTTTGCCCATCATCTCATGGCGTACGTATGGATGTTTGAAAGGGATCGCGAACGTTTTACCGAATCGCTCAAACGAATTAACAAATCACCCCTCGGTGCTGGAGCGCTCGCAGGGACAACGTTTCCGATCGATCGCCATTTAACAGCACAACTTCTCGGTTTTGATAGCATATATGAAAATAGTTTAGATGCGGTAAGTGATCGCGATTTTATTATTGAATTTTTAAGCAATAGCTCTATTTTAATGATGCATTTATCTCGTTTTTGTGAAGAGCTCATTCTTTGGTCGAGCCAGGAGTTTCAGTTTATCGAAATGGATGATACGTTTGCGACGGGAAGCAGCATTATGCCACAAAAGAAAAATCCAGATATGGCTGAGCTCATTCGCGGGAAAACGGGGCGAGTGTATGGAAACTTAATGGCTTTATTGACCGTTATGAAAGGGCTACCGCTTGCTTACAATAAAGATATGCAAGAAGATAAAGAAGGAATGTTTGATACCGTTCAAACGGTGATCGGCAGCTTAAAAATTTTTGCTGGGATGATTGAAACGATGACAGTCCGCACAGATGTGATGGAAAAAGCAACGAAACAAGATTTTTCAAATGCAACGGAACTAGCTGATTATTTAGCGAAAAAAGGTGTACCGTTTCGCGAGGCGCATGAAATCGTTGGAAAACTTGTGCTGACATGTATTGAACGAGGTGTTTTTTTAGCTGATTTACCGCTTGATGTGTATCAACAAGCTTCCCCTCTATTTGAGGAAGACATTTATGAAGCGCTGAATCCGTATACAGCTGTCAACCGTCGCACGAGCGCAGGAGGAACAGGGTTTACGGAAGTGAAAAAAGCGATTGAGAAAGCAAAACAAATGATAGAGGCATAAAAGCAAACGCTTTTATGCCTCTGTTTGTTCAGGTGTGCGTACGACGAGTACGTCGCATTTCGCATATCTTGTAATATGTTCGGAAACGCTTCCGATGAAAAATCGTTCCACAGCGCTCATTCCTGTGGCGCCACAAACAATTAAATCTACTTCATATTTCGGAGCGACTTCTTTCGAAATTTTTACTTTTGGGGAACCGTACTCAATATCTGTGACGACTTCTTTCACGCCCGCATCGACTGCTTGCTTTTCGTATGATTGCAACAATTCTTTTGCGAATTTTTCCGCTCGTTCTGCCACTGTTCGATCGTATGCTTCGATCGTCGCGAATGAACGAACGTCGATAATGTGCGAAAGAACGAGTGAAGCATCGTTCCGTTTAGCAATTTCAATTGCTTTTTTAAACGCCCATTCTGCTTCTTTTGAGCCGTCGACTGCTACTAAAATTTTTTTGTACTTGTACATAAACACTCCCCCAATAAAAAATTTTCCTTCCAATTCAAGTATATCATTTTTTGTAAAACAAACACTACGTATTGTCGAAAAATTTATGACGAAAGGGGTAAAACGATGCGTGAAAAGGAACAAAAAGAACAATTGTATTACGATGAAAATGGAGTCGCAGAAGTAACGGAACAAATTACAGATGCATACATTAGCGGGGTTATTGAACAGGAAGATGAACAAAAGAGGCGATGATGCCTCTTTTGTTTCTCTTTGTCATCGAGCATAACATGTGTTTTCCTCCGTCTATTTGTAGTACGATAAACGTAGCAAAACTTAGATGGAGGGATCATTGTGAGACATGCCATTGTAACAGCAGGAACGAAAGGACTTGGCAAAAAAGTAACGGAACGCTTTTTAGACAAAGGCTATGCTGTCACTGTTCATTACCGAAGCGACATACAAGCTGTTGAAGCGTTGAAAGAAGCGTATCGTCACTGTCATGATCGGCTTCATTTTGTGCAAGGGGATGTGACGAATAAAGAAGATTTAGTTCGTCTCGTAGATGAAGCGTTTGCTACATTCGGTCGCATCGATTATTTAATTCATAATGCAGGCCCTTACATATTTGAACGAAAAAAATTAGCTGATTATACGGATGATGAATGGTATGAAATGATTGAAGGAAATTTAAGTGCGATGTTTCATTTATTTAAGCGAGTTGTACCAATTATGCGGAATCAACGTTTCGGACGCATTGTGACGTACGGTTTTCAAGGGGCGGATCATGCGCCAGGATGGATGTATCGATCAGCGTTTAGCGCAGCAAAAGTGGGGCTTGTCTCATTAACAAAAACGATTGCACTTGAAGAAGCAGAATACGGCATTACAGCGAATATGGTTTGTCCGGGAAATATTATTGGGGAAATGAAAGAAGCAACGATTGCATATGCTCGTCAGATGAAAGACGACATGACGCCAATTGGCCGGTCAGGGACAGGGGAAGATATTGCGCGCGTTGTCGAGTTTTTATGTGATGATCTTTCCGATATGATTACTGGAACAGTCATTGAAGTGACAGGAGGGCTTGATGTTATTCATCGTTATCGAAAATAGGCTGCCAACATGACAGCCTATATGATTTGTAGTTCTTTTGGATATGTCGTTAAAAGAAGCGGTCCTTTGTCGGTCATATAAATGTCATCTTCAATACGTACGCCACCGACGGAAGGAACGTAAATACCAGGCTCAATCGTAAATACCATTCCCGCTTGAAGTGGCATGGTATTTGTTGCGTTCATCGACGGATATTCATGAACATCAATACCGAGCCCATGTCCGATTCGGTGCGGAAAATACGCTCCGTATCCTTCTTGTTCAATTCGTGAACGAGCTGCCTTGTCAATGCTTCCGATGGATGCACCAATTTGACATGCATGAATAGCTTCTTGTTGCGCTTGGAAGACGACGTCGTATATTCGCTTTTGTTGTTCAGTAGGCTTTCCAAATACGACGGTACGCGTAATATCAGAACAGTATCCGTCCAGTACGACACCGAGATCGAACAAAACAAAATCACCCGGTTGGATGCGATTCATTCCTGGAACACCATGAGGATGTGCGCTATTTGTTCCGGTAAGTACCATCGTATCAAACGCCATGGCGCGCACCCCTCGTTTTTTTAATTCGTACTCAATGGTAGCGATGATGTCCAATTCCGTTTTTCCTTCTTTTAAGGCACGGACACCGACATCGACACCGAAATCAGCTAATTCTGCTGCTTGTCGAAGCGTTTGCAACTCTTTTTCATCTTTTGTCATTCGTAGTTCATGAAGCGTATCGGTTAAATCGAAAAACGATGCATGTGAAAAGCATGATTGCAGTTGCTCGAGACGGCTTACCGTCATATGAGATGTTTCAATACCAATTCGTTCCGTTTGTACGTTTCGTCTATTTAGCTCATCGCGCAACATATGCCAAGGATGATGCACATCATCATAGCTGACGATCGTATATGCCCAACCGGCTTGTCTAGCTTGATTGGCATCCATTTCTGGACAGATGAGAAACGGTTCGTCATTCGGGAAGATCACAACGGCTAGTAGTCGTTCATGTGGATTGCTATAAAAGCCGCTAAAATAAAAAACATTTGCCGTTGATGTAATAAATGCCCATGATCCGTTTGCATCTTTCAGTTTTTGTTGGAGTTTGCTTATTCGCTCCATCATATTCACATCCTTTCTTTTTCAGCTTATCATGGATAAAAAAAGAAGGAAATAGGACAAAGATGAAGAAACAAAATGATGTCAAAAACGAAGAAAGGAGAAAGAAAGATGAAGCTGACTTATCACGGCCATTCTGTCGTTAAAATGGAGACGAACGGAAAAACGATTTTCATTGACCCATTTATTACGGGTAACCCAATGACAGATTTAAAAGCAGAAGACGTTCACGTGGATGTGATTTTATTAACGCATGGTCATAATGATCATGTCGGTGATACCGTTGCATTAGCAAAACGGAACGACGCCCTTGTCATTGCTCCGTATGAATTAGCAACTTATTTAAGCTGGAAAGGTGTTCGTGTTCATCCGATGCATATCGGTGGATCGTTTACGTTTGACTTTGGGAAGGTTAAATTGACGCAAGCGTTTCACGGTTCTAGCTACGTTGAAGAAGACGAAACGATCGTGTACACAGGTATGCCAAGTGGCATTTTGTTTCATGCCGAAGGAAAAACGATTTATCATGCCGGAGATACAGCTTTGTTTTCCGATATGAAGGTCATTGGAGAAATGAATGACATTGATGTGGCATTTTTACCAATCGGAGACAATTTTACAATGGGACCAGAAGATGCAGCTGTTGCAGCGAAATGGTTGAAAGCGAAAATAGTTGTTCCTATTCATTACAATACATTCCCTGTCATTCAACAAGATCCACAACAATTTGTAGCGATGATTGAGGGAGTCGGTCGCGTCTTACATGTTGGTGAGAGCATTGAACTGTGAAAACGTTCATTGAATGCGATCATGCACACCCTTATAATAAGAGTAAGAAACTGTCGAAAAAGGGTGGGGCAACTTGACGATTACGAAGCACGAACAAATTTTACAATATATTGAAAGCTTACCGGTCGGAGAAAAAATCTCTGTTCGCCAAATTGCTAAAGAAATGGGAGTAAGCGAAGGGACAGCTTATCGGGCTATTAAAGATGCTGAAACAAAAGGGTATGTAAGCACGATTGAGCGAGTCGGAACGATTCGGATTGAACAAAAAAAGAAAGAAAATATTGAAAAGTTGACGTATGCCGAAGTTGTCAATATCGTTGATGGGCAAGTGCTCGGAGGAAAAGAAGGATTACATAAAACGTTAAATAAATTCGTGATCGGTGCGATGAAGCTTGAAGCGATGATGCGATATACAGGGGCAGGAAATTTGTTGATTGTCGGAAACCGAACAAAAGCGCACGAATTAGCGCTTGAAGCAGGAGCGGGCGTTCTCATCACAGGTGGTTTTGATACAGAAGAACATGTAAAAAAACTAGCGGATGAGCGCCAGTTGCCGATTATTTCGACAAGTTATGATACGTTCACGGTTGCGACAATGATTAACCGTGCCATTTATGACCAGTTGATTAAAAAAGAGATTGTTCTCGTTGAAGATATTTTGACGCCATTTGAAAAAACAGCATATTTGTATGTGACAGATCAAGTCGAACGGTGGTATGAGCTCAATCGTGAAACGAAGCATAGTCGTTTTCCGGTCATCGATCAACAATTAAAAGTGCAAGGGATTGTGACTGCAAAAGATGTGATGGGCTATGAACGTGACGTGCTCATCGAGAAAGTGATGACGAAACATCCGATCACGGTAAGCGGAAAAACGTCAGTCGCTTCTGCTTCGCATATGATGGTGTGGGAAGGAATTGAAGTGTTGCCGGTCGTCGACGAATATAATCGACTGCAAGGAATTATTAGCCGTCAAGACGTATTAAAGGCATTACAAATGGTGCAACGTCAACCGCAAATTGGTGAGACGATCGATGATATTGTCACAACTCAGTTTTTAACTGAAACGGTTGACGGCGTTTTCCGCTGCAACATTACTCCACAAATGACGAACCATTTAGGGACGTTATCATATGGGGTATTTACAACAATTGTAACTGAAGCAGCGACTCGTGCGCTTCGCTTACATAAACGAGGTGACCTCGTCGTAGAAAACATCACCATTTATTTTATTAAACCTGTCCAAATTGATAGCGTCATCGACATTAAACCGAAGCTATTAGAAATAGGTCGTAAGTTTGGGAAGGTTGACGTCGAAGTGTTTAATGAAGGGACGCTTGTCGGAAAGGCGTTAATGATGTGTCAGTTGCTTGAACGACAATAAGGCTGCATATAGCAGCCTATTTTAGTTCCTCCGCTTCTTTTACTGCAAGTGGAAAATAGTAGCGATGGGCACGATAACCTCCCCATATGCTTCCTGCACCAACGAAAAGAAAGACGATGCCAACGATAAGGGAGACAGTTGAACGATGAATAAAAAATTGATTGATCGCAAAGAAAAATACAAATGAGCCAAGCGCAATGCTCGATTTGGCACTAATCCATTTGCGCTCCATCGGCCGTTTGCTGCGGAAATATTTGATTTTGTAATACAAATAAAACGAAAGTGAAAAGATGATAAGTATAACAAATATCGGCATAGTCAGTCCTCCAACAAAAAAAATCGTTGCGTGATTATTTTACATCTTTTCGAATCATAATAAAATATGTTTTAATGGAGAAAAAAAGGAGAAGTACCATGGAACAAAAGGTTTTGGAAATCATTCGTCATATTCAACAATTTGATACGATTATTATTCACCGTCACGTTCGACCAGATCCTGATGCGTACGGTTCGCAAGGGGGATTAGCAGAGCTTATTAAAGCGTCATTTCCAGAAAAGCACGTCTATACCGTTGGAAAAGATGAACCGTCGCTCGAATTTTTGCGTAAAATGGATGTGATCCCTGATGAAACGTATAACGACGCTCTTGTGATCGTTTGCGATACGGCAAATGAAGAACGAGTATGCGATCAACGTTATAAACTTGGAAAAAAGATTATTAAAATTGATCATCATCCAAATGAAGACCCGTATGGTGACATTTTATGGGTAGATACAAACGCTAGCTCGGTTAGTGAAATGATTTATGAGTTGTATTTAGTCGGAAAGGAACACGGTCTCGTTTTAACGAAAGAAGCAGCTCGACTAATTTACGCAGGAATTGTTGGGGATACAGGTCGTTTTCTTTTCCCAAGCACGAATCCAAAAACATTTAAATATGCAAGCGAATTAGTTGAATACGGATTTTCATTTGTCGACTTGTATGATCAGTTGTATCGTACAAAGCTATCTATTGCGCATTTAAGCGGATATGTGTTGCAAAATTTTGAACTATCCGAACACGGAGTGGCTCATATTATATTAACGAAACAATTATTAAAACAATATGATGCAACACCATCAGAGGCTTCGCAGCTTGTCAGCGTGCTTGGAAATATTGAAGGAATACGAGCATGGGTGTTTTTTGTGGAAGAAGATGATCAAATTCGCGTCCGTCTTCGTTCAAGAGGTCCGATCGTCAACGAAGTTGCAAAAAAATATCGAGGCGGTGGCCATCCACTAGCAGCAGGAGCGTCCATTTATTCGTGGGACGAAGTGGAACACGTGTTGGCAGATTTAAACGAAGTATGTCAGCAACAGTAGAGAGGCCTCTACTGTTGCTTTAATTTTAGTTCAATAGATATATTTGTAAAAAATAAAATCGTTTCGATATGAAGATTGTACGTACGATTGTCGATCACGTATGTTTTATTTTCAATCGCTTTTTTTAGTAGCTCCTTACTTTTATATACTGTTTCAATATCTTTCGCTGTGATATGTTGAATATCTTTTTTTATATCTTCTTCAATTCGAAACGCTGTGTACGTATCGATGCCGTATGATTGTGCGTTAATGACTTTGACATCAATTGATTGAATCGTTAGTCGTTTTTTATTTTCTTTATTTAGTTCGATGTAATCTTGTTGCCAAATGTTTAAATCGTGTTTCAACTGGGCGATGATTTCTCGTTGTACGTTGAGCTGGCGAACTTGTTTTTCTTGCAAAATACCGAAAATTTGTAAAAAAACGATCCAACTAATGATTGCTCCGATGGCCGCTCCAGCAAAAAAACGTTGCCATCCTGGATCGCGTGTATACGGTGGGACTCTCATGCGCCATGCTCCTGTGTAAACCAGCGAATAAACGTCATACCTGTTTGTGCGCCGCCCGTGGCTGATAAAATGAGTAAAAATTGCTTAATGACATCTCGTGTTTCTCCTTGGAAAAATCCACGTTCAACGCTATAAAACGTATCAAACGTGCCTCCGATCGCTGCAATCAAAGCCCAAATTTTTAAACTGCTTGCAAAACGATACATCATTGTGAGCGGTGGTTCTCCAGATAAAAAAGCTCCAAATCCACCGATGAACGCCCCTCCAACTAACACACCTAAAGCGATGAAATAGCTTTGAATAAAAGCAGGCAAAAACGCTGTTTTCATCTCCATCTGGCTCACTCCTTCTGTATACTATGTATATGGGACAAACAAGCAAGGTATGTTTTGCTTTTCAACATATATAGTGAATATAATAGGAAAAAATAGAAAAGGTGGGAGACACATTGTCGTTTATCCATCTACAAGTGCGAAGTGGTTATAGCTTATTAAGTAGCACGGTGAAAATTGAGGAGCTCGTTATGCGGGCGCGTGAACTTCAATTTTCAGCAGTTGCGTTAACGGATGAAAACGTCTTGTATGGGGTAATTCCGTTTTATAAGGCGTGTCAAGCGCACGGAATCAAACCGATTATCGGTATGATTGCGACAGTATTTGATGAGCACGGGCATACAGATCAACTGGTGCTGTTGGCGAAAAATAACGACGGGTATCGTCAACTTGTCCATATTGCTACAGCCATTCAATTAAATGACGGAAAGGGTATCTTTTTATTTGACTTATCCCGCTACACGAGCGAATTAATCGGTATGACAAGCGGAGTACATGGGCGAGTGGAACAGCATTTGCTGAACGGAGAAATTGCTCAAGCAGAAACGCTTGTGCACACGTACGCGAAGCTATTTCAAAGCGGCGATTTTTATATAAATGTGCAGCGACATGGCTTACAAGAACAAGAAGATTTATTGCCGCTACTTTTTGAACATAGTAAACGATGGAACATGCCGCTCGTGGCGACAAACGATGTACGCTACATGTATAAAGAAGATGCTCTTGCTTTTGAATGTTTACTTGCGATGAAACACGGAAAGAAAATGGCTGACCCGAACCGTCCACGCTTTTTAACGAATGAATACCATTTCAAAAGTGCTGACGAAATGATCTCATTATTTTCAATGTATCGTGAAGCCGTTGAGGAGACGGTGCGCATTGCCCAGCGATGTCATGTGACGTTTGAGGCTAAAAAATGGTTTATGCCGCGCTATCCTGTTCCTTCGGGCAAAACGGCTGACGAATATTTGCAAACGTGGTGTTGGGAGCAATTCACGAAACGTTTTCCTGATCAGCCTGAAGCATATGTCGCTCGGTTACAATATGAACTGCAAATTATTCAGCAGATGAATTTTAGTGACTATTTTTTAATTGTTGCTGATTTCATGCGTTTTGCGCGTGAACGAGGAATATTGACAGGACCGGGACGTGGATCAGCTGCAGGTTCGCTCGTTGCTTACATACTCGGAATTACACAAGTGGACCCGTTACAATACGGGCTTTTGTTTGAACGTTTTTTAAACCCAGCTCGTCTGTCACTTCCAGATATTGATATTGATTTTCCCGATCATCGTCGCGAAGAAGTGATTCGTTATATTGAACAAACATATGGAAAAGATCATGTTGCGCAAATTATTACGTTTGGGACATTTGGAACACGCTCAGCCATTCGTGAAGTCGGTCGTGTGTTTGAAGTAGATGAACAAGAAATGGAGCAAACGTTAGCTACGGGACGATTGGATCGTACACGTCCATGGCATAGCGTCGTACAACGGATTGAAGGCTTGCCAAAGCATACATCTATTCATGCGGCTGGTATAGTCATTAGTCCATGCCCGTTAACAGACATCGTCCCCCTTCAAGCCGGACAAACGACAACGTATGTGACGCAATATGCGATGGATGCACTTGAGCAAATCGGATTATTGAAATTTGATTTACTTGCCCTCAAAAATTTAACGATGGTTGAACAAATGATTCATAGCGTTGAACAGCGGACAGGCCATCGTTTACGTTTTGAAAACATGCCGCTCGATGACGAACAAACGTATGCGCTTTTCAGTCAAGGGGATACTTTTGGTGTGTTTCAGCTTGAGTCAGAAGGAATGAAGCGGGTGTTGCGCGAATTACAACCGACAACGTTTGAAGATATTGTAGCAGTAAACGCTTTATTTCGACCGGGACCGATGGAACAAATTCCAACATATATTTCCCGAAAACATGGGCGTGAGCCGATCGTTTACATGCATGATGATTTGCAATCGATTTTGCAATCAACATATGGAGTCATCGTGTATCAAGAACAAATTATGAAAATTGCTGAACAAATGGCACGCTTTTCGTTAGCAGAAGCCGATTTGTTACGTCGCGCAATAAGTAAAAAAGACGTTGGACAAATGGAAAAAGAGAAACAACGTTTTATTGAAGGGTGCATGCAAAATGGGTACGCTGCCCATATGGCAAACGAATTGTATGAGCTCATTGTTCGTTTTGCTGGTTATGGGTTTAACAGAAGCCATGCAGTAGCATATAGCTATATCGCATATATGCTTGCATATATCAAAGCGCATTATCCGCTCGATTTTTACGCTGTTTTATTAACAAATGTCATCGGACAAAAAGAAAAGATGATGCAATGTGTGCACGAACTTCGCAAAAAACGAATACGTTTGCTCCCTCCTTCCATCGGACGAAGTGAAGGGCATTTTACCGTTGATGGAAACGATATTCGTTTTGGATTGTTAGCGATTAAACAAGTAAGCTCCGCCTTTGTTAAACAAATAATTCGGGAGCGTCAAAGACAACCATTTTCCGATTTTTTTGATTTCGTTTCGCGACTACGTATC
Organism: Anoxybacillus gonensis; assembly: GCF_001187595.1. Taxonomy (GTDB): domain Bacteria; phylum Bacillota; class Bacilli; order Bacillales; family Anoxybacillaceae; genus Anoxybacillus; species Anoxybacillus gonensis. Next base: position 2,231,849 of record NZ_CP012152.1, on the reverse strand, counting down.
GAGCCTTCACAAAGAAAGATCGTCGAAGCGCTTATTTTTTCCGGCTGTTTTGACGAATTTCGTGTGGAGCGTGCAACCCTTTATGCAAGTATTGACGTGGCGCTTGAGCATGCCGAGTTTCTCACCTCTGATTTCGGCGTACGACCAAAATATGTTCATGCTGAACCGTTATCGCTCAGCGATCAATTGAAATACGAAAAGCAATGGCTTAACGTCTACGTTTCCCCTCATCCGGTTGAATCATTTGCCCATTTTTATTCAATGTGGGGAGCAAAACGTATGTACGAATGGGAAATAGAGAAAGCGAATGTTGGCAAAGTAATCGCATACGTTGAGGAGGTGACGAAAAAGCGGACAAAAAAAGGGGAAGAAATGGCGTTTGTGACGATTTGTGACGATAGCGATGAATGGTATGCGATCGCATTTCCAGCAGTTTATAGCCGATTTCATTCTTTATTGCAACAAGGAAGCGTGTTGTATATGGAAGGAAAAATAGAACAGCGATCGAATGGCTGGCATCTCATTGTACAACAAGCAAGGAAGCCGGTATGTGTTTATATGAAAATTGATGAACAGCACGCGTCACCAGTTGTATTGCAACAGTTAAAAGAAGTGTTAATCGCTCATCGCGGATATGCACCTGTCATTTTGTACTATGAAGCAGAACGAAAAAAAGTGCAGCTTTCTCATGAATATGCTGTGTCTCCGCACGATGAGTGCATTCATCAGCTAACGGCATTGCTGGGGGATGGGAATGTCGTTGTGAAATAAAAATGCTTTACTATTTTTCATTTTTATTATATTTTTATAGAAGTTAAGTGGTCAGACCAGTGGCCGCTTGTTAGGGAGGAAGATGTCGTGTCGTTGTTTAAAGAAGCGCTTCATATGCATGAGCGTTATCAAGGGAAGCTCGAAGTAAAAGCGAAAGTGCCGTTAAGAAATGCTTACGATTTAAGCTTAGCGTATTCTCCTGGTGTAGCAGAACCGTGCAAAGCCATTCATGCCGAACCGAGCAAAATATATGATTATACGTTAAAAGCGAACACAGTGGCGGTCGTTTCCAATGGGAGTGCAGTGTTAGGGCTTGGAAATATTGGGGCAGACGCAGCATTGCCAGTGATGGAAGGAAAGGCGGTGCTCTTTAAAAGTTTCGCTGGGGTTGATGCATTCCCTATTTGTTTAAATACATCAGATGTGGAACAAATGATTCAAACGGTCAAATTGCTTGAGCCGACATTTGGAGGCATTAACTTAGAAGATATTGCTGCTCCGCATTGTTTTACGATTGAGGAACGATTAAAGCGAGAAATGAACATTCCTGTTTTTCATGATGATCAACATGGAACAGCGATTGTAACTGTTGCTGGTTTAATGAATGCGTTAAAGTTAGTGAACAAAAAAATAGAAGATATTCAAGTGATCATTAACGGAGCGGGAGCAGCAGGAATTGCGATTATGAAGCTGCTTCGTTGTTACGGGGTTAAACATATCATCATGTGCGATTCAAAAGGGGCGATTTATGAAGGGCGCCCATACGGAATGAATGAGATCAAACATGAAATTGCCCAATGGACAAACGATGAGAAAAAAGCAGGAACGTTACAGGAAGTCATCGTTGGTGCGGATGTATTTATTGGTGTGTCTGTTGCAGGAGCATTGACAGCGAGCATGGTTGAAACGATGAATCGGGATGCAATCATTTTTGCGATGGCAAACCCGACGCCAGAAATTATGCCGGAAGAGGCATTGCAAGCAGGGGCAACAGTTGTTGGGACAGGACGTTCCGACTATCCGAATCAAGTGAATAACGTGTTGGCGTTTCCGGGTATTTTCAGAGGTGCTCTTGATGTACGCGCCAAACAAATTAATGAACAAATGAAAATGGCCGCTGTAGAAGCCATTGCGCATTTAATTACAGAAGATGAATTGCGTGCTGATTATGTTATTCCTGCTCCTCTCGATCCGCGTGTCGCTCCAGCTGTTGCTGCTGCAGTGGCGAAAGCCGCCATCGAAACAGGCGTTGCACAAGTGATTGTTGATCCAAAAGAAGTAGAAAAGCGAACACGACAATTAGCTGTGATTGCAGGTGAGAGTGAACATGACTACTTCTAAAGTATACATTGAAACGTTTTGGCAAATTCATCGCATGATTGAAGAAGCAGGTCTTCAACCTGGTGATCGATTGCCATCTGAACGAGAGTTAGCCGACCGATTACGAGTCGGACGCTCTTCTGTTCGTGAAGCGTTGCGGGCGTTAGAGTTGCTTGGATTAATTGAAACGCGCCGCGGGGAAGGAACGTTTATGAAACCGTTTGGCGACCATCAGCTCATTCAACTACTTGGCTCGTTTATTTTGCAAGGAAATCGGGAAAAACGAGATTTAATAGAAACAAAAATATTCATAGAGCGCATATGCTTACAACTTGCTTGCGAGCGACTGACAGATGAAAAGCTTGAGCTTATATCACAAACGGAACATACGTACCATTCATTTTTCCGACGGATTGTAGAAGCCACCGATAACTATTTATTGTTGCGCATTTGGCTTGTGTTAAACGACTTTTTTGAGCACGTATATACGATGAATCTCCCTTCCGAGTTTTATAAACAAATGCGGATCGCACTACAAAAACGGTCTTGTGAAGAAGCGGTTGCTATTTATGAGCAATACGTGATGCAAAAAATGTCGAAAGAGAATTGACACAATGTGACAAACAAAGTTGTCTTTATTCAGTAAAGTAGAAATGGACTAAGTAGGGGAGGGAAACATGTGCTGAAAGATTTGTTCTCCAAGAAAAAGAAGTATGCGACCATTCCGTCTGAACAAGCAAAGCAAGATGTACCTGAAGGCATTATGACAAAATGTCCGAAGTGTAAAAAAATTATGTATACGAAAGAATTAGTGAAAAATTTACGCGTTTGTATATCGTGCGGCTATCATCATCCGATGTCTGCTCCTGAACGCATTGCGTGTTTGTTAGATGAAGGGACGTTTCATGAATACGATCGTCACCTTCTTTCTAAAAATCCGCTTGATTTTCCACAGTATATGGAGAAAATTGAGGAAGATCGTGAGAAAACGAAATTGAACGAAGCGGTTGTTACAGGAGAAGGAACGATAAACGGTTTTCCGGTTGTTATTGCAGTGATGGATTCCCGTTTCCGCATGGGGAGTATGGGATCGGTTGTCGGAGAAAAAATTGCACGCGCCATCGAACGAGCGATGGAAAAATCGGTACCTTTTATTATTTTTACCGCTTCAGGTGGAGCGCGGATGCAAGAAGGTGTATTAAGTTTAATGCAAATGGCGAAAACAAGCGCTGCATTAAAACTATTTAGCGAACAAGGTGGACTCATCATTTCAGTCATGACCCATCCAACGACAGGTGGCGTATCAGCAAGTTTCGCCTCGCTTGGAGATTATAACTTTGCTGAACCGGGGGCGTTGATCGGTTTTGCGGGAAGACGAGTCATCGAACAAACGGTTCGGGAAGAGTTGCCTGATGATTTTCAAACAGCGGAATTTTTATTGAAACATGGACAATTAGATGCTGTTATTCCGCGTCATGAATTAAAAGATAGATTAACGAATGTATTAGACATTCACCAATCGCGAGGTGGAGACGAATGGCGTACGAATTAGAATTTGAAAAGCCGCTTGTAGAACTGCGAAAAAAAATTAGCGAACTGAAAGAGTTTACGAAACATCGTGACGTCGACTTTTCAGATGAAATCAATAAGTTAGAAGCGCGACTTGAAAAGCTTGAAAACGATATTTATGCCAATTTGAGCCCATGGGATCGCGTGCAAATTGCTCGGCATCCAAATCGTCCGACAACGCTTGATTATATCGAGCGGTTGTTTACGAACTTTTTTGAATGTCACGGTGATCGCTGCTTTGGCGACGATGAAGCGATTGTCGGAGGCATTGCGAAATATCACGGATTGCCTGTGACAGTCATCGGACATCAACGTGGAAAAGATACGAAAGAAAATATTCGCCGTAATTTTGGCATGCCGCATCCAGAAGGGTATCGAAAAGCGCTTCGTTTAATGAAGCAAGCTGAAAAATTTGGGCGTCCGATTATTTGTTTTATTGATACGAAAGGGGCGTATCCTGGAAAAGCTGCTGAAGAACGCGGACAAAGTGAAGCGATCGCACGAAATTTGTTTGAAATGGCGGGGTTAACTGTCCCTGTCGTATGCATTGTGATCGGTGAAGGCGGAAGCGGCGGTGCGCTTGCACTTGGTGTTGGAAACTATGTCCATATGCTTGAAAATTCAACGTATTCCGTCATTTCGCCAGAAGGGGCAGCGGCTATTTTATGGAAAGATGCATCGTTGGCAAAAAAGGCTGCCGAAACGATGAAAATTACAGCAAAAGATTTAAAGCAGCTTGGCGTCATTGATGAAATGATTCCAGAAGTGCGCGGCGGTGCGCATCGAAATGTTGATGAGCAGGCGAAATATATTGATGACGTTCTTCAACGTTCGTTACGTGAATTGCTTCCGTTAAATGCTGAACAGTTAATTGCACAACGATATGAAAAATATAAAAAGATTGGCGATTTTATTGAGTCACAACAACATGTGTCCGTTATGTAAAAAAGGTCATCCATTTCGATGGCCTTTTGTATTACATGAAAAGGGCGACTTTGGGTAAACTTTTTGTAGCGTGAAAAAATCAACGTTTTGTGAAACATTTCATTATGTATTGTGTTCCATATACCTTCATGTTATCTTAAAGTAAGAGGTCATACTTCTTATTTTACTTTTTTAAAGAGGTGAAGAGCGATGAAAAGAATTGGTGTGCTTACGAGCGGTGGCGATTCACCAGGAATGAATGCGGCCATTCGCGCAGTTGTTCGAAAAGCAATTTACCATGGATTAGAAGTGTACGGCATTTACCACGGATATGCGGGGTTAATTGCCGGAAACATTAAGAAACTTGAAATCGGGGATGTTGGCGATATTATTCATCGTGGTGGAACGATGTTATATACGGCCCGCTGCCCAGAATTTAAAACGTTAGAAGGACAGTTAAAAGGAATTGAGCAATTGAAAAAGCATGGTATTGAAGGGCTCGTTGTGATCGGTGGTGACGGTTCGTATCAAGGGGCGAAAAAATTAACAGAACACGGCTATCCTTGCGTCGGCGTGCCGGGAACAATTGATAATGACATTCCAGGAACGGATTTTACGATCGGTTTTGATACAGCATTGAATACGGTTATTGATGCAATTGACAAAATTCGTGATACAGCGACATCTCATGAGCGTACATACGTCATTGAAGTCATGGGGCGTCATGCTGGGGACATTGCGCTTTGGGCCGGTCTTGCTGGCGGAGCGGAGAGCATTTTAATTCCAGAAGCAGATTATGATATGGATGAAATTGTTGCGCGTCTGAAACGTGGACATGAACGCGGGAAAAAACATAGTATTATTATTGTTGCTGAAGGTGTCGGTAGCGGTGTGGAATTTGGTAAGCGAATTGAAGAAGCAACAGGCTTTGAAACGCGTGTAACTGTGTTAGGTCACGTCCAACGTGGTGGTTCACCGACAGCGTTTGACCGTGTGCTTGCAAGCCGTTTAGGTGCTCGTGCCGTAGAATTGTTGCTTGAAGGAAAAGGCGGACGTTGTGTCGGCATTCAAAACAATCAACTTGTTGATCATGACATCATTGAAGCGTTAGCACAAAAACATACAGTTGACCAAAAAATGTACCAATTGTCCAAAGAGCTTTCAATTTAATGTATATTTATGGTATCGTTTCCATATGCAATTTGTAGGAGGGTGTTTATGCGCAAAACGAAAATTGTTTGTACGATCGGTCCAGCGAGTGAAAGTGTAGAAAAGCTTGTGCAACTTATTGAAGCAGGAATGAACGTCGCTCGCCTCAACTTCTCGCACGGAAGTCATGAAGAGCATGCAGCGCGCATTCGCAACATTCGTGAAGCGTCAAAAATAACTGGAAAAACGGTAGCGATTTTATTGGATACGAAAGGTCCAGAAATTCGTACGCATAACATGGAAAATGGGGCGATTGAGTTAAAGGCGGGCTCTGAAGTGACGATTTCCATGAAAGAAGTGCTCGGCACGCCTGAAAAATTTTCGATTACTTATGAAGGGCTAATTGATGACGTTCATGTCGGCTCCACCATTTTATTAGATGATGGATTAATCGGATTAGAAGTGTTAGCGATCGATAAAGAGGCAAAAGAAATTCGTACGAAAGTGTTAAACGGTGGCGTACTAAAAAATAAAAAAGGTGTAAACGTCCCTGGTGTAAAAGTGAAGTTGCCGGGCATTACTGAAAAAGACGCAGAAGATATTCGTTTCGGTATTGAACAAGGCATTGATTTCATTGCCGCATCGTTCGTTCGCCGCGCTTCTGACGTGCTTGAAATTCGTGAATTGCTCGAAGAACATCACGCGTTGCACATTCAAATTATCCCGAAAATTGAAAACCAAGAAGGCGTAGACAATATTGACGAAATTTTAGAAGTGGCAGACGGTTTAATGGTTGCTCGCGGAGATTTAGGTGTTGAAATTCCAGCAGAAGAAGTGCCGCTTGTGCAAAAAGAATTAATTAAAAAATGTAATGCGCTCGGAAAACCGGTTATTACAGCGACACAAATGCTTGATTCGATGCAACGCAACCCACGCCCTACTCGTGCGGAGGCAAGCGACGTCGCGAATGCCATTTTTGATGGAACAGATGCGATTATGCTGTCAGGTGAAACAGCAGCAGGTGCTTATCCAGTAGAGGCGGTACAAACGATGCACCGCATTGCTTTGCGCACAGAACAAGCGTTACAATATCGCGACTTATTATCAAAACGAAGCAAACAAAGCGGTACAACGATTACAGATGCCATTGGACAATCGGTTGCTCACACCGCATTAAACTTAGATGTCGCAGCAATTGTTACGCCGACAGTCAGCGGCCATACAGCTCGCATGATTTCGAAATACCGTCCAAAAGCGCCAATTATCGCAGTTACATCAAATGAAGGTGTTTCGCGTAAATTAGCGCTCGTTTGGGGGGTTTACCCACGCGTTGCTCAACATGCCACATCAACAGATGAAATGCTTGATATTGCTGTTGAAGCAGCTCTCGATACACGTATTGTGAAACATGGTGATCTCGTTGTTATTACGGCAGGCGTTCCGGTTGGAGAGACAGGATCGACAAACTTAATGAAAGTGCATATGATTGGCGATATGATTGCAAAAGGTCAAGGCATTGGTCGCAAATCAGCATTTGGAAAAGTTGTTGTAGCAAAAACAGCTGAAGAAGCAGTTGAAAAAATGATTGAAGGCGGTATTTTAGTTGCTCCTGCAACAGATGCGGATATGATGAAAGCGTTAGAAAAAGCTGCTGCGATCATTACAGAAGAAGGTGGCTTAACAAGCCATGCAGCTGTTGTTGGTTTAAGCTTAGGCATTCCGGTCATCGTCGGTGTAAACAACGCAACAGCCATTTTAAAAGATGGACAAGATATTACAGTAGACGCAAGCTTTGGTGCCATTTATCGTGGTCACGCAAGCGTGTTATAATTAAAGAAGGGGACAACCCCTTCTTTAATTATTTTGGAGGGATGTGTGTGCGTAACATCTTTTTTCTTCTTTTTATCGTTATTCCAGCGTTAGAAATTGTCGTTCTCGTTTTGTCAGGAAAAGCAATCGGGATATGGCCGACATTTGCTTTCATCGTGGCGACAGGCATTATCGGCGCATTTTTAGCAAAAAGGCAAGGATTGCATACGCTTCAGCGCGCGAAGGATGAATGGATGAATGGACGTATCCCAAGCGATGCGCTATTAGATGGGATTTGCATTTTAGTTGGCGGGACGTTATTGTTAACGCCAGGATTTATTACTGATACAGCAGGTTTTATTTTGCTTCTCCCATTTGCGCGCGAAAAAATGAAACCATGGCTCGTCCGTTTGTTTAAGTGGATGTTTTATACGAAAACTTGGATATACATTCGGAAATAAAAAGCATAAGCTCGTCGCTTATGCTTCTTTTTTGCCAACAATGAAATTCCAAATGTCTTGAAAGACGCCAGCATGATGTAGCGTGCGTCCAATGACAAGCAATACTGGTCCAACGATTAATCCGAGAAACCCGATCAATTTGAAACCGACGAATAAAGCGATTAATGTAGCTAATGGATCGAGCCCGATATTAGAAGAAAGAAGTTTCGGTTCCATCACTTGTCGCTGTACGAGAACAACGATATATAGCACGCCAAGACCGATGGCAAAATGAGTATCACCGCTCAGCGCTGCGTAAACAATCCATGGAACGAATACTAAACCTGTTCCTAAATACGGCAAAATATCTACAATGCCGATAATAAGCGCAATCGTGATCGCATATTCTACTCGCAACACAAGCAAGCCGACTAATACAATGAGCGTTGTAATAGAAATAAGTGTGGCTTGCGCTTTAAGAAAGCCAAACAGTGCCTTTTTTAGTTCAGTAAACACTTTTGTGCTGCTCGTTTGCACTTTGTTTGGTAACAGTTTTTGGAACAACGATTTTAGACGATACCAATCTTTGCTTATGAAAAATGTAGCGAGCAATGAAAAAATAAAGATTGTCGCGAAATTAGGCAACCATCCGATAATCGAAGGAATATTTTGTAATATATTTTGAATAAATTGTCCGACTGTTGTCGCAATTTTCGTTCCAACCGACTGAATGTTTGTCATAATCGTATCTTGTTGAGATGTATCTAAATTTTTAAAGAGCGTAGCTAGCTGGTTGTAAAATGGAATTAGTTGACTAGCGACAAACTGTTCTAGATAAACAACAAGCTTTTGAAAATGATTTGGAACGACTGTTGCTAAATATTGTGTGCCCGTCACAATTTCTGCGACAAGGAGAGTAACAAGCCCTGCAACGAGTGCAAGTAAAAAAATTAAAACAACGATGACCGCTAGCGCCCTCGGCATTTTCGCTTTTTTCTCTAATACATCCACAACTGGATTAATGAAAAAGGCAATCGCTAACGCAATTAAAAACGGATACGTTAACGTTGATACATAATATAAACTCGCTAACCCAGCAATGATGACAAAGATGACAAATAAAAAGCGAAGGGAGCGATATACATATTGAGTTGGCACGTCTTCACCTCCCGTCTTTTGTCATTTATGACTATTATAATATACAATGCAAAAGAAGAAAAAGTTTCAAAGAAGAAGGTGAATCTTTAATGCAGCCGTTTATTTTTTTATTTATTCTTCTTGTCATTGGCATGATGGCAAAAAATCATTCTCTTATTTTCGCAGTGCTTTTTTTACTCGTTGTGAAAAGCATCGGACTAAGTGCAAAAGTATTCCCTTACTTACAACAAAAAGGAATCAATCTTGGGGTGACCATCATTACGATTGCTGTATTAGTTCCGATTGCCTCTGGAAAAATAGGTTTGAAAGAGCTGGCAGAGTCTGTTCGATCGGTTTACGCGTGGATTGCAATGTTGTCAGGCATTGCGGTCGCTTTATTAGCAAAAGGAGGCGTCACGCTGCTTGCGAAAGACCCGCATATGACGACTGCGCTTGTCATTGGTACGATTTTAGCTGTATCTTTATTCAAAGGCGTTGCGGTCGGGCCGTTAATTGGTGCGGGCATTGCGTATATGCTCATGAAAATGGTCGATATATTTTCGTGATTTATTACTTTTTTATAATAATATTTTTGAATTATGATTTCTTTTAGTTCACAAAAGTCTGATAATTGTTTATAATGGTATTGGAGCATGTACGAAACTATCGTATATATTCCCCTGCTCGCTTCGTTAAGCGGACAGGTGAATATATAACAAAATGTAAGCATTTTCTTTGCATTTTTATTCAGCTGTTTTGAGCAATCGCTCGACGACGCGTTTCAACATGGGAAAAGGGGAATAAAAGAGAAAAGGAGAGATGTAAGATGACAGTAACTCGCGGTCTCGAAGGGGTTGTAGCGACCACTTCCACAATTAGTTCGATCATCGATGATACGCTCACGTATGTTGGGTATAATATCGATGATTTAGCAGAACATGCTACATTTGAAGAGGTTGTTTATTTGCTTTGGCACCGCAAATTGCCAAACAAAGAAGAGTTAGAAGCGTTAACGAAACAGTTGGCAGAAAATGCCGATATTCCGCAACAAATCATTGATCATTTTAAAATGTATCCGCTTGACAAAGTTCATCCAATGGCGGCGCTTCGCACAGCGATTTCGTTCCTTGGATTGTACGATGAAGAAGCGGAAGCGATGAATCCGGAAGCGAACTATCGCAAAGCTATTCGTTTACAGGCGAAAGTATCGACGATTGTTGCTGCGTTTTCGCGTATTCGCAAAGGATTAGAGCCTGTGCCACCGCGCAAAGATTTAAGTTTTGCGGCAAACTTTTTATATATGTTAACAGGTAAAGAGCCGGATCCAATCGCTGAAGAAGCGTTTAATAAGGCGCTTGTGCTTCATGCGGACCATGAATTGAACGCTTCAACATTTACAGCGCGCGTCTGTGTTGCGACTTTATCAGATGTATACTCTGGCATTACTGCAGCGATTGGCGCGTTGAAAGGACCTCTTCATGGCGGAGCAAACGAAGCGGTCATGAAAATGTTGACGGAAATTGGTACGCTACAAAATGTAGAAACGTACATTCATAACAAATTAAACAACAAAGAAAAAATTATGGGCTTCGGTCATCGCGTTTATCGTCACGGAGACCCACGCGCAAAACATTTAAAGAAAATGTCTGAAAAATTGACGAAGTTAACAGGTGAACCGCATTGGTATGACATGTCGGTGAAAATTGAAGAGATTGTTACATCGACAAAAGGGTTACCACCAAATGTTGACTTCTACTCAGCTTCTGTTTACCATAGTTTAGGAATTGATCACGACTTATTTACACCAATTTTTGCAATTAGCCGTATGTCTGGATGGCTTGCACACATTTTAGAGCAGTACGAAAACAACCGTCTCATTCGCCCGCGTGCAGAATATACAGGACCGATGAGACAAGTGTACGTACCGCTTGAAGAACGCGCATAACAATTGTTTAGAAAAGGTGAGAAGTTCGCCTCTCACCTTTTTACACTACATGATTTGGAGGTATGATGATGCAAGGAGAAAAAATTACAGTTACAAACGGAGTATTAAACGTTCCAAATTACCCAATTATCCCATTTATCGAAGGGGACGGGACAGGCCCGGATATTTGGGCAGCCGCTTCTCGCGTATTGGAAGCAGCTGTTGAAAAAGCGTATAAAGGTGAACGAAAAATCGTTTGGAAAGAAGTGCTTGCTGGTGAAAAAGCGTTTAAGTTGACAGGTGAATGGTTGCCACAAGAAACACTTGATACGATTCGTGAATACATAATTGCGATTAAAGGTCCGTTAACAACGCCAGTAGGTGGAGGCATTCGCTCCTTAAACGTTGCGCTTCGCCAAGAGCTCGATTTATTTGTATGCTTACGTCCGGTTCGCTATTTTAAAGGAGTTCCTTCTCCAGTTAAGCGTCCTGAAGATACAGATATGGTCATTTTCCGTGAAAATACGGAAGATATTTATGCTGGAATCGAATATGCGAAAGGAACGCCAGAAGTAAAAAAAGTGATCGATTTCTTACAAAATGAAATGGGCGTACGCAAAATCCGCTTCCCTGAAACGTCAGGAATCGGCATTAAGCCAATTTCAGAAGAAGGAACGAAACGATTAGTGCGGGCGGCGATTAAATATGCGATTGAACACGGCCGCAAATCTGTGACGCTCGTTCATAAAGGAAACATTATGAAATATACAGAAGGTGCGTTTAAAAACTGGGGTTACGAATTAGCTGAGCAAGAATTTGGCGATCAAGTGTTTACATGGGCGGAGTATGATCGCATCGTTGAAGCGCATGGAAAAGAAGCTGCAAACAAAGCGCAGGCGGAAGCAGAAGCAGCAGGAAAAATTATCATTAAAGATGCGATTGCAGATATTTTCTTACAACAAATTTTAACTCGTCCACGCGAGTTTGATGTTGTTGCGACGATGAACTTAAACGGCGATTACATTTCTGATGCGCTTGCAGCACAAGTAGGCGGCATCGGTATTGCTCCAGGTGCAAACATTAACTATGAAACAGGTCATGCAATTTTTGAAGCAACGCATGGCACGGCACCAAAATATGCAGGATTAGATAAAGTAAATCCGTCATCGGTCATTTTATCTGGTGTAATGATGTTTGAACATCTCGGTTGGAACGAAGCAGCGAAACTCATTATTGACTCTATGGAAAAAACAATTGCATCTAAAGTGGTCACATATGATTTTGCGCGCTTAATGGAAGGTGCAACAGAAGTGAAATGCTCTGAATTTGCGGATGCTCTCATTCGAAATATGAGCGAATAAACGAAAAAAGGGGATGGAAGAACGTGGGTATGAAACGTAAAAAAATCTCAATTATCGGTGCTGGATTTACGGGAGCGACAACAGCGTTTATTTTAGCGCAAAAAGAGCTAGGGGATATCGTTCTTGTCGACATTCCACAATTGGAAAATCCGACAAAAGGAAAGGCGCTCGATATGCTTGAGTCAAGCCCAGTTCTTGGTTTTGACGCGAACATTATTGGTACGTCAGATTATGCGGATACGGCTGATTCAGATATCGTTGTCATCACTGCGGGGATTGCGCGGAAGCCAGGGATGAGCCGTGACGACTTAGTAACGACAAATCAAAGCATTATGAAAGCTGTAACGAAAGAAGTCGTCAAATACTCACCAAACTGCTTTATTATCGTCTTAACAAACCCAGTAGATGCGATGACATATACAGTATTTAAAGAATCAGGCTTTCCGAAAAACCGCGTCATCGGTCAATCGGGTGTATTAGATACCGCACGTTTCCGAACATTTGTTGCACAAGAATTAAACTTATCTGTTAAAGACATTACAGGATTTGTTTTAGGCGGTCATGGAGATGATATGGTACCGCTTGTACGTTACTCATACGCAGGAGGCATTCCGCTTGAAACGTTAATCCCAAAAGAGCGTTTAGATGCCATTGTTGAACGTACGCGTAAAGGTGGCGGTGAAATCGTCAACTTGCTAGGCAACGGTAGTGCTTATTATGCGCCAGCCGCTTCCCTTGCTGAGATGGTTGAAGCGATCGTAAAAGACCAGCGCCGAGTTCTTCCAGCCATCGCTTATTTAGAAGGCGAATACGGATATGAAGGCATTTATTTAGGTGTGCCAACGATTTTAGGTGGCAACGGAATCGAAAAAGTGATCGAATTACAGCTAACAGAAGAAGAAAAAGCAGCATTAGCGAAATCTGTTGAATCGGTGAAAAACGTGATGAAAGTATTACAATGATAAAAAATTCGGGGGACCTTTCCCCGAATTTTTATATATGGTCAAACAAAGGGGAGATGGCGATGTTAGGGAAAAAGCGTAAAATTGGGCGTTTAATTTCGGACATTTCGGTAGGGGAGAAGCTCGTATTAACGGAAGCGATTGAAGATAAAGATTTATTGTTATATTTAGGGCTGACAAACGATGCGAACCCGCTTTATATTCAACATGACTATGCATCTCAAACACCGTTGAAACGTCCGATCGTACCAGCGATTATGTTAACAGGTATGATTACATCAGCTATTTCGAAATATTTACCAGGTCCAGGAAGTCATATCGTTTCCCAAACGATTGAATTTAAACGACCGGTATATCATTATGAACACGTGGAGTTTTTATTTGAAGTAACGCATGTTGATGAAGAAAACAATGAAATTCATATTTCCGTTCAAGCGGTTCGAGATGGAGAAGAAATATTAGTTGGGGCGTTGCGTGTCGTTCCTCCATATCCGTTTATGGAAGAAAAAGCATTAGATAACTTTTAAAAGGGGCATCGCCTCTTTTTTTATTTTTATCTTTCAAAGTAACCCGTTATAATAAAAATGTAACAAATTTACGTTGTTGGAGGATGGCTATGTCGAAACGTCTGTTAGTTGTCGATGATGAGCACTCGATCGTCACTTTATTAGAGTACAATTTAAAGCAGGCAGGATTTATTGTATTAACAGCTTATGATGGGGAAGAAGGGCTTCATAAAGCATTGGAAGAACGACCCGATTTTATCATTCTCGATTTAATGTTACCAAAATTAGATGGTATCGAAGTATGTAAGCAATTGCGTCAACAAAAAGTGATGACACCTATTTTAATGTTGACGGCAAAAGACGATGAGTTTGATAAAGTGCTTGGGCTTGAACTAGGTGCTGATGATTATATGACAAAGCCGTTTAGCCCACGCGAAGTTGTCGCGCGTGTCAAGGCGATTTTGCGCCGAACGACCATTCATGGACATGAAGAAAAACAAGAAAATGGTGACGATTCGCTCATTGTCGGGCAACTAAAAATTTTCCCAGATCGTTATGAGGCGTATTTTGCAGAGCAAAGATTAGAATTAACTCCGAAAGAGTTTGAACTATTAGCATATTTAGCGAAATATAAAGGGCGTGTGCTGACGCGCGATCAATTGCTTAGCGCCGTATGGAATTACGATTTTGCTGGTGATACGCGCATTGTCGATGTACATATTAGCCATTTGCGTGAAAAAATTGAACAAGATACGCGAAAACCCGTATATATAAAAACGATACGCGGATTAGGGTATAAGCTAGAGGAGCCGAAAGCGGATGAATAAATTTCGCTCTCGGCTATTGCTTGGCCTCATTTCAGTCATTTTATCTGTTTTATTTGGTCTTGGGTTATTATTAGGCCAATTATTTCAAAAATTTTATGCAGATACTGTCCATGAACGTATGGAAAAAGAGGCGAAGCTTTTAGCTTTATATATGGAAAATAAATCGCTCCAATCATCATCGTTTGAGCAAAAATTGCGTGCCATTAGCGATATGTTGTCTGCTCGCATCACCATTGTTGACCGAGATGGGAAGCTTATGTTTGATACGAACAATTACGTATCCATTGATGAAAAACGTCATAAAAAATTGATTCAAACGTTATTAAAACAAGAAGATCGGTCCGTTATATTTGAAGAAGAGCAAGATTTATATTACTATGCGGTCCCATTTTGGCAACGAGATGAACAACTGGGGCATATCGTTCTCAGCTTACCGATATATGCGATTGAGCGGGTAAATGAACAAATTTGGATTTTGCTTACATTCAGCTTAAGCATTGCATTTTTCATCATTCTTTTATTAGGTATTAAAATTACGAATCAATATACAAAACCGATTGAGACCGCGACAAAAGTGGCGATGGAACTTGCACGCGGCAATTATAAGGCGCGAACGTACGAAAGTCGAGAAGATGAAACAGGAATGCTTAGTCAGTCGCTTAACATTTTAGCGCGCAATTTACAAGAGATGGTGCGCATGCAAGAAATGCAGCAAGATCGCTTGCGGGCATTAATTGAAAATATGGGGAGCGGCTTAATTTTAATTGATCAACGTGGCTACATTTCGCTGATGAACCGCGCGTATAAGGAAATGTTTCATATTGATCCGTCCGACTATGTTCATCGTTTATATTATGAGGCGTTTCCGCATAAAGAAGTTATTGCGCTTGTGGAAGAAATATTTATGACCGAAGTAAACGTACGTAAACAATTGCTTCTTCCTGTCGGTATTGAGCGAAAACATTTCGAAGTATACGGAACACCGATTATCGGAACGAACGATGAATGGAAAGGAATTATTGTTGTGTTCCATGATATTACTGAGCTAAAAAAGCTTGAGCAAATGCGAAAAGATTTTGTCGCGAACGTTTCACACGAACTAAAAACGCCGATTACATCGATTAAAGGTTTTGCGGAAACGTTGTTAGATGGGGCGATGCATGATGCTCAAACGCTTGAATATTTTTTAACGATTATTTTAAAAGAAAGTGAACGACTTCAACATTTAATTCAAGATTTGCTTGATTTATCGAAAATTGAACAACAAGGATTTACATTAAATGTATCTGTTGTTGACTTGCATGAAGTATTAAAAGAAGTCATTGTTATGCTTGAAGCGAAAGCAAACGATAAACAAATTGCATTATCATGCACATCGAATGCACCGATTTGTTATATGTATGGGGATTTACATCGTTTAAAGCAAATTTTTATTAATTTAATTAACAACGCCATCGCTTATACGCCAGCAGGTGGACGCGTCACTGTTTCCATCGAAAAGGACGATAAACAATTGCGTGTTCATGTCAGCGACACAGGAATTGGTATTGAACAAAAAGAAATTCCGCGCATTTTTGAACGATTTTATCGCGTAGACAAAGCACGAAGTCGCAATTCAGGTGGAACAGGTCTTGGATTGGCGATTGTAAAACATTTAGTGGAGGCACATCACGGAACGATTTCTGTCAAAAGTGAAGTAGGGGTAGGAACGACCTTTACCGTGCATTTTCGCATCGATGCTTGTTTAGACGAGTAATTTTTTACGATATATTTACAAACGATTTACCATATATTCAAAAAATATTGGTAAGATAACAGATGAAAACCCCTTCATCCAAGAAGCCGATTGTCTTGGAATAGGCGAGGACAACGAACGTTCTCGTCTTTTTTCTTTTTTTACGGGTATCGTGGTAAAATAAGCGTAAGTGAATAAAGAGGAGGTTTTCGGTTTGGCAAATAAATTAGTATTGATCGACGGCAATAGCATCGCTTACCGCGCTTTTTTTGCTCTGCCGCTCTTACATAATGATAAAGGGATTCATACAAATGCGATTTACGGTTTTACCATGATGTTAATGAAGCTCATTGAAGAAGAAAAGCCGACGCACATGCTCGTGGCGTTTGACGCAGGGAAAACGACATTTCGTCATGACGTGTATACAGAATATAAAGGTGGGAGACAAAAAACACCACCGGAACTATCAGAACAGTTCCCATTTTTACGTGAGTTGCTTGATGCGTATAACATCCGCACGTATGAGCTTGAAAATTATGAAGCCGATGATATTATTGGGACGCTCGCGACACAAGCGGAAAAAGAAGGATTTCACGTTGTGATTATTTCAGGGGATCGGGACTTAACTCAATTAGCGTCTGAGCGTATTCATGTCCATGTGACGAAAAAAGGAATAACAGATATGGAACGATATACACCAGAACATGTACTTGAAAAGTACGGATTAACGCCGGCGCAAATTGTTGATTTAAAAGGGTTAATGGGAGATGCATCGGATAATATCCCAGGTGTTCCGGGAGTCGGAGAAAAGACAGCATTAAAGTTGTTAAAGGAGTACGGAACAGTTGAACACGTACTTGCATCACTTGAACATATTTCAGGAAAAAAACTAAAAGAAAATTTGCAGACGTATCGTGAACAAGCGCTACTAAGTAAACAGCTAGCAACCATTCATCGCGACGTTCCGCTTACGCTATCGCTTGATGAATTAGCATGGCAGTCATACGATGTTGAGCGACTGGCAGCGTTATTTCAAGAGCTAGGTTTTACATCGTTAATGGATAAAATCGGAAATTCTTTACATGAACAACGATCGTTAACGAACGTCTCTTTTGTGACGGTGCAAACGATTGAAGAACATATGTTGACGGAAGAGAGCGCCCTTGTTGTCGAAGTGCTCGATGCGAATTATCATCAAGCACCGATTCTCGGATTTGCACTTGTTAATGAGCGAGGACATTTTTTTATTCCGACAGATGTTGCTTTCGCCTCATCTATATTTCGAACATGGCTTGAGAATGAGCGATGTAAAAAAAGTGTGTTTGATGCGAAACGAGCGATTGTTGCGCTAAAGTGGCACGGCATTGAATTGAAAGGTGTTGATTTTGATTTATTATTAGCTGCATACTTGCTCAATCCGACAGATGCAAACGGAGATGTCGCTGCTGTTGCAAAAACAAAGCAATATACAGACGTACAAAGCGATGAAGAAGTATACGGAAAAGGGGCAAAACAAACTATTCCCCCGACAAATGTATTAGCTGAACATCTCGTACGAAAAGCAAAAGCGATCGCTTCGCTAAAAGAAACATATATTCATGAACTAAAGCAAAATGAACAATTCGAATTGCTTATTCACTTAGAGTTACCACTTACGTTCATTTTGGCACAAATGGAGTTTCACGGTGTAAAAGTAGATGTGAATCGCTTGCAAGACATGGGGAAAGAGTTCACCGCTCAGCTTCAACAAATTGAGCAACGCATTTATGAATTAGCAGGAACGACATTTAACATCAATTCCCCAAAACAACTAGGGACGATTTTGTTTGAGAAATTACAGTTGCCGATTGTAAAAAAGACGAAAACAGGTTATTCAACATCGGCGGATGTTTTAGAAAAATTAGCTCCTTACCATGAAATCATCGAGCAAATTTTACATTATCGTCAGCTCGGAAAATTACAATCGACATATGTAGAAGGATTAATGAAAGTAGTTCGTCAAGATACAGGGAAAGTGCATACCATTTTCCAACAAGCATTGACGCAAACAGGGCGCTTAAGTTCGACGGAGCCTAATTTACAAAACATTCCGATTCGCATTGAAGAAGGAAGAAAAATTCGTCAAGCATTCGTCCCATCTTTTGATGACTGGGTCATTTTTGCGGCTGACTATTCGCAAATTGAGTTGCGGGTGTTAGCTCATATTGCTAACGATGAAAATTTAATCGCAGCATTTCATCATGATCTCGACATTCATACGAAAACAGCGATGGACATTTTTCATGTAAAGGAAGAAGAAGTAACCGCACATATGCGCCGACAAGCGAAGGCCGTCAATTTTGGTATCGTTTACGGAATTAGCGACTACGGATTATCGCAAAACTTAGGCATTACACGCAAAGAAGCAGCGGAATTTATCGAGCGATATTTTCAAAGTTATCCGGGTGTCAAACGGTATATGGAAGAAATTATACAAGATGCGAAACAAAAAGGATATGTTACGACGTTGCTTCATCGTCGTCGCTATTTACCGGATATTACGAGCAACAACTTTAATATTCGCAGCTTTGCTGAGCGGACAGCGATGAACACGCCGATTCAAGGAAGTGCTGCCGATATTATTAAAAAGGCGATGATTGATTTAGCGACACGGTTACATGAAGAACGGTTACAAGCTCGTCTATTATTGCAAGTACATGATGAACTGATTTTAGAGGCTCCAAAAGAGGAAATTGATTTGTTGAAAAAACTTGTTCCAGACGTGATGGAAAATGCGGTATCATTACGTGTTCCACTAAAGGTCGATTATCACTTTGGACCGACGTGGTATGATGCAAAGTAAAGAAAGGATGAACACATGATGCCAGAATTACCTGAAGTGGAAACGGTGCGGCGCACGCTTCTTCCGCTTGTTGTCGGCAAAACGATCGAACGGGTGAAAGTGCATTGGGAAAAGATGATTCAACATCCTGACGTAGAAACATTTTGTGAACGATTAAAAGGAAAAACGATTGCCGATATTCAACGACGAGGAAAATTTTTAATTTTTCAATTGGATGATGTCGTTCTTGTGTCCCATTTGCGTATGGAAGGACGCTACATATACGAAAAAGAAAATGCTCCATTTGATCGACATACGCATATCTTTTTTACATTTACAGATCGTACAGAACTTCGTTATCGCGATGTGCGTAAATTTGGGACAATGCATTTGTGCGATAAAGGGGAAAACATTCCTCCTTTATTGCATATCGGCATCGAGCCACTTGATGAGCAGTTTACTGTTTCATGGCTTACCGATCAGCTTCAACGAACAAAACGAAAAATAAAAGCGGTATTGCTTGATCAAACGATTGTTGCTGGGTTAGGGAACATTTATGTCGATGAAGTGCTATTTCGTTCGTCCATTCACCCAGAACGCCTCGCAGCTACGTTAACGACGCAGGAGGTAGAAGCGTTACATGAAGCGATCGTTGAAACGATACGAGAAGCGATTGAAAAAGGGGGAAGTACGGTTCGAACGTACGTCAATACACAAGGGAAAATAGGAACATTTCAGACGCAATTGTACGTATATGGTCGCGTAAACAAGCCGTGCCGTCGATGTGGAGAGCCCATTGTCAAAACAACGGTTGCGAATCGCGGTACGCATTATTGTAAACATTGTCAAACATAGTGTAAGAACATTGCCTAGGCCTCTTCCATATACTATGGTAGTTTTTCAAAGGAAGGGGCGGGCGCTGATGATCACATGGTCTTTATTTTTACTTGCTTTAGCTGTTAGCATCGACGGTTTGACTGTCGGGATTACGTATGGCATGCGGAATGTGCATATTCCGCTTCGGTCATTGCTCATTATTTCGCTGTTTTCGTGCATGACTTTTTTAGTAGCGATGGGCATTGGACGCATCATATATGCGTTTTTTTCCTCAACTGTTGCGAACGCAATGGGTGGAAGTATATTGATCGTATTAGGGCTATGGATGCTCATTCAATTTATCCTTAAACGAGACGACAATGAAGAAAAGTTTCTCATGAATGTAGAAATTCGTTCGCTCGGTATTGTTATTCAAATTTTACGCAAGCCGACGATGGCTGATTTTGACCGATCAGGTACGATTACAGGGATGGAAGCTGTATTTTTAGGTGTTGCGTTGTCTCTTGATGCGTTTGGAGCCGGAGTGAGCGCAGCGCTTTTAAATTATTCTGTAACGTTTACGACATTTCTCGTTTGTTTGCTTAGCTTTAGCTTTTTATTTAGCGGTTTAAAAATTGGTAAGTCGTTTAGGACATATGACTGGCTACAAAAATATTCGTTTTTGCCTGGAATTATGCTCATTGTACTTGGTATTTTTAAAATGAGGTAGGGGGGACGGTAAGTGTTAATGATCGGTTTAACAGGGGGGATTGCGAGCGGAAAAAGCACGGTCGCGGCGATGTTTCGCGACTTACATATTCCTGTCATTGATGCAGATGAAATTGCCCATCGTGTCACAGCAATAAATGGTGAGGCGTATAAGCCCATCATTGAAACGTTCGGCCGCGACATTTTAGATGCAAACGGAGCAATTGATCGCCGCAAACTCGGTGCGATCGTGTTCGATGATGAACAAAAGCGAAAACAGTTAAATGCCATCGTTCATCCGCTTGTGCGCAAACATATGCTACAACAAAAAGAACAATATGCGAAACAGGGGAAAAAGGTAGTTGTTCTTGATATTCCCCTTCTATTCGAAAGCAAATTAGAGCATCTCGTTGATCGCATTCTCGTTGTATATGTCGATGAACAAACCCAGCTTCATCGGCTTTGTGAGCGCAATGGCTTTTCGGCTGAAGAAGCGTGGGCGCGAATCAAAGCACAAATGCCACTTGAAGAAAAAAGAAAGAAAGCCGATGCTGTGATCGACAATAACGGAACGATAGAAGAAACGAAACGACAACTGCATACATGCTTAATGCGTTGGGGTGTCCTTGAAAAATAGGACGCCCTTTTTTTATTTTTTTATAGCATAAACACACTAAAAGTGTTATACTATTTTTGTAGATAACAAGTAAATAGTATAACATATATATTGAAAGGAGCTATATAATGAAAGCGAGAGTAGCGATTAACGGGTTCGGACGCATTGGACGAATGGTGTTCCGAAAAGCGATTATTGAACAAGATCTTGATATTGTAGCGATTAATGCGAGCTATCCGCCTGAAACGTTAGCTCATTTAATAAAATATGATTCAAACCACGGCAAATTTGATGGAGAAGTTATTCCGGTTGAAGATGGGCTTATTGTAAACGGGAAAAAAGTACAGTTGCTCAATTCCCGTGATCCACGCCTATTGCCATGGGGAGAGCTTCAAATCGATATTGTCATTGAAGCGACAGGAAAGTTTAACGCAAAAGAGAAAGCAATGATGCACATCGAAGCAGGAGCAAAACGTGTCATTTTAACAGCGCCAGGAAAAGATGAAGATGTAACGATTGTCATGGGTGTAAATGAACATATGCTTTCTCCGGAACATATCATTATTTCAAATGCTTCATGCACAACAAATTGTTTAGCTCCGGTTGTGAAAGTGCTTGATGAAGCATTCGGCATTGAAAATGGATTGATGACAACTGTGCATGCGTATACAAACGATCAGAAAAATATTGACAATCCACATAAAGATTTACGCCGTGCACGTTCGTGCGCACAATCGATCATTCCAACAACGACAGGTGCAGCCAAAGCGTTAGCGCTCGTATTGCCACATTTAAAAGGAAAAATGCACGGCATGGCGTTGCGTGTTCCAACGCCAAACGTTTCGCTTGTTGATGTCGTTGTCGATGTCAAAAAAGACGTAACGGTCGATGAAGTCAACGAGGCATTTATGCAAGCAGCGCGTGGATCGTTAAAAGGTATTTTAGACGTGACGATGGAACCGCTCGTATCCATTGATTTTAATACGAATCCACACTCTGCCATTGTCGATGGCTTATCCACGATGGTGATCGAAAATCGAAAAGTAAAAGTATTAGCATGGTATGACAATGAATGGGGTTATTCGTGCCGCGTTGTCGACTTAACAAAGCTTGTCGCGAAACAGTTATTAAAAAATGAAGCGGTTGCCATGTCATAACGCTGGGGCTCCAGCGTTATTTTTATGCCTATTTTACAAAAAAACAAAAAACAATATTGAAAAAAATATATAAACAAAGTATACTATTTTTCGTGAACTTCTTGAACGCATGGTAATGTGACTACTTAAAGGGTTAGGACCTCTTTGGACTAACTTTCCCCCGTGGTAGTTATACATTCCAGAAAGCAAAAGAAATTCATCGTTTATTTTTTCAAAATTTATTAAAGGGGGATACGATCATGGATACAATGGGTCGTCACGTTATCTCAGAACTTTGGGGATGCGATTTTGATAAGTTGAATGACATCGAGTTTATTGAAAAAACATTTGTTGATGCAGCGTTAAAGTCAGGTGCGGAAATTCGTGAAGTTGCATTTCATAAATTTGCACCACAAGGCGTTAGCGGTGTTGTGATCATTTCTGAATCACATTTAACAATTCACAGTTTTCCTGAACACGGGTATGCGAGTATCGATGTGTACACATGTGGACATTTAGATCCAACAATTGCTGCTGACTATATTGCAGAAGCGTTAGGCGCGCAAACACGTGAAACAATTGAATTGCCTCGTGGCATGGGTCCGATTGAAATTAAACAAGCAAAAGCTTTATAATAAAATGTAAGAGAAAAGAGGTGTAGATTCTGCACCTCTTTTTTATCATTCATTGAAAGGCGAGGAGACGAAAGGTGAAGTGGAAATACGTATTAACGAATCATAATGAAACATCGGAACGTCACCCGGATGAGCAGTTAAAAAGCCGCTATTACAAAACGACGCAAACGGCTGCATTAAAGACAGTGAAAGAAATATTTGAGCAAATGGACGGCTATCATATTGTAGCAATCTCTGAAGAAAGAGGAGAAATGAGTGTATCGCTTACGAAAGGAAAAAAAGCATTTATCGTCGTGACAGTCATTTCTGTTCGACTGTTTGAAACAGCTATTGATTTTTCTGTGACAACAGAAACAAAGTGGTTGCCGATCGACTTTGGATTTAGCCGTCAACTTATTATTCGTTTATATGATCAATTAGCTAAACGATTAACATACATCGGATCGGGAATATATAGTGAGAAGTAGTTGTGTATGTGCCTTTTTTTGTCTACTATAAGGGTAAGATTACTATCGGGAGTTGATACATATGAAATGCCCATCGTGTCACCATCATGGGACGCGTGTACTTGATTCGCGTCCAGTTGATGAAGGGCGTTCCATTCGCCGTCGTCGCGAATGTGAACGTTGCCATTTTCGTTTTACAACGTTTGAAAAGGTAGAGGAAACACCGTTAATTGTCGTGAAAAAAGAAGGAACGCGAGAAGAATTTAGTCGTGAAAAAATATTGCGTGGGCTGATTAAAGCATGTGAGAAGCGGCCGGTTGCCCTTGAACAATTAGAGCAAGTGACGCAGCAAATTGAGCGAGAATTGCGCAATAGTGGCATAAATGAAGTAAAAAGTGAAACGATCGGCGAAATGGTGATGGAAAGATTATCAAAAATCGATGAAGTCGCTTACGTTCGTTTTGCCTCTGTATATCGACAGTTTAAAGATTTAAACGTCTTTATTGAAGAATTAAAAGAGCTCATTAAAAAAGAACAAGGAGAAAGAGCATAACGTGCTCTTTTTCATATGAAGAAGGTCGATAAGATGGAATATAGTTGGAAAGAGTTAATTGCGGTCGACCGATATATTGTCCATGCGAACGGAGTGTTAAGTGAACTAGACCGAAAAGTATTGACGCTTTTATATCAACCTTTAATCGGGGCTCAAGCGTACAGCTTATATATGAC
The DNA here is from genome assembly GCF_001187595.1 of Anoxybacillus gonensis. Lineage (GTDB taxonomy): Bacteria > Bacillota > Bacilli > Bacillales > Anoxybacillaceae > Anoxybacillus > Anoxybacillus gonensis. The sequence continues at coordinate 2,207,508 of NZ_CP012152.1, read as the reverse complement.
GTTATGGAGCGAACTTGAACAAGCGCGTCTATGGAGCGAGGAGACGACACATCATAGCTTAATGGCGATCATGCAATGCAGTTTGCCGACGATATATGCCGAGCGTTTAAAGCTTGAAGGGATCGGGTTGTTAAATACGTACATGAAACGAACGAATGAAGACGATGAACGGGTATTTATTTATGAATTGCTTCTTCCACTTACACCAGAACAATTTTTCAACGATGGCGTTTTAAATGTATTTTTATATGACCGTGTCGGAAAAACAAAATTTCAAAAGCTGAAAAAGTTTTTTTCTGATCGTGCCATTGATCGTACGTCATTTACATCTATCACCCGCTCATTTCACGATGTCTTTTCATCCATCCAACCCGAAAAAATGATTCATAAATTAAGTGATGAAGCGAAACAAGAAGTGATGCTTCAAGATGGACAGCAATATATAGGAAAAGAACGAGCGATGTATAAGATGCAAGATGATATATTTGACTTTGATGCCTTTTACGCTGGACTATCCCATCACCTTGTACCACGACGGGCGATTACTGAAAAAGTAAAAGATGCAATCAAAAAGCTTTCTTTTCTGTATGGGATTAGTCCTCTTGATATGCAAAAAATTGTGATGGGCGTCATCGATCCCGCTGAACAAATTGACATCGAAGCACTACGAAAAGCGGCGCAAGAATGGTATCAATTTGAACGTGGTGAAGCGCTTCCGCGTTTATATGATCGGGTACAACCGTTAGCGGAGCGAACGATGGCACATGTCGAGCCAAAAAATGAAGAAGAATATTTAATAAAACAACTAGAAACCGTTTCGCCGAGACAATTGCTTATGGATTTTTCTGGTGGAGTTGAACCGGCATTAGCTGATTTACAGTTGATTGAAGACATTATGTTTAAACAAAAATTGCCGCCAGGTGTCATGAACGTGCTTATTTACTATGTCATGCTGCGGACGGATATGAAGTTGCCGAAAAAATATGTTGAAAAAATTGCGAGTTCATGGGCGCGAAAAAAGGTACGTACGGTGAAACAAGCGATGGAATTAGCGAAAAAAGAAGCGCGAGAATATGAAACATTTATGAAAGAAAAAGAGCAAAAAGGCGCGAAAAAACCGATTCGTACCGAACTGTTGCCAGATTGGCTACAGACGGACTATTCACAATTTGAGCGAAAACAAGTGAAATCAGAAGAAGAGCTAGAACAAAAACGGCGCGAGTTGGAAGAACGGTTGAAAAAACCGAAAAGTTAGGGGATAAACGATGAAACCAATTCGGGAAACAATTCACCATTTGATGAATCGTCACGATTTTAAAGAGCGATATGAGGCGATGAAGCGCGACATTTTACGTGATCCTCATGTTCAAACATTTTTGCGTGGCCATCACGTGACGGATGCGATGTTAAATCGTCATCTCGGTAAATTGTACGAGTTTGTGCAACAAAGTAAGCATTGTGAACGTTGCCAAAGCTTAGAACAATGTCCGAACTTACTGAAAGGTTATACGCCTCATTTAATTTGGCAAGGGAAAAACATTGACGTGCAGTATGAGCGGTGTGCTCGTAAAGTGCAAGATGATGAACGAAAAAAGCAACAGTCGCTTATTCGTAGTTTATTTATTCCGCGCGATATGTTGCAAGCCTCGTTTGATAAGCTAGAAACGGACGATCTTGGGCGAATCGAAGCGATCGAGCTTGCGAACACGTTTGCATCGACATATGAAATAGGCAAGCGAATGAAAGGACTATATTTATATGGATCGTTTGGCATCGGAAAAACATATTTGTTAGCGGCGATGGCAAATGAGTTAGCACAAAGGCACATTGCATCATTTCTTGTGTACGTGCCAGAGTTTGTTCGCTCGCTAAAATCATCACTTCAAACGGATGCATTTCAAGATACGATTGAATATGCAAAGCAAGTACCCGTTCTTATGCTCGATGATTTAGGAGCAGAATTAATGTCAAGCTGGTGGCGCGATGAGGTGCTCGGTCCGATTTTACAATATCGTATGCTTGAACATTTGCCGACATGTTTTACATCAAATTTTGATTTAAAACGTTTGACGCATCACCTTGCTCACTCACAGCGAGGGGAAGAAGAACAAGTAAAAGCGGCACGAATCATTGAACGAATTGTCTATTTAGCTACTCCGATTGAAATGAAAGGAAAAAATCGCCGAATGGAACTGTGATAAACAAACGGTGTTCCCCATATATATAAAACAAGCATGTTTCGGGAAAAGGGGGGGCACCGTTGATTTATATCGTATTTCAAAATGGACAAGATGCACAACGCCTATTTGCACAGTTAAGCAAAGCACCGCAACCATATGGGAAGTTGCTTTATGATGACAAGACGATTACCGTTTTTTTTCATGAACGGGATGTTGCGCATATGCGCGCATTGTTCATTCCTATTTTTGCTTCATGTATCATTCGAGCGTTTGAAGCACGTTGGATTTTATCGATCATTTCGCGAACGTTTTTTTATGAAAATGAAGAAGAACAACAACAAATTTTGCAGCTTACGTATTCGTTTATTGACGGCGAAAGGCATGATTATCGTCTCGGAAAAAAGATGAATATACCGCGTGAGCAACTTATTGCTCAATCGTTACATGAATGTTTGCATGAAGGGGTGTTTTCGTTTGAGTCGCTTATGACTTTTCGCTTAAAGCCGTATTATGATCGGCTTATGCATTATGTCGAATTAGCGATTGACGAATATAAATTAGAACAAGAATACCAATCGTTTGTTCAACTGTTGCGCGAAATCGTGGTGTCGCGCCAGCCACAAATGAGCATTCTTCATTTAGTATATGAAAACGAAACGTTTCAATTTTTTGATGACCAATTTTTTCACTTGTCGCCTCAGCAATTAAAGCAGTTTATTGACCGTCGATTGATGGTGAGTCAGCCGATGTACATTGATACGTCTGTATTAGCGCCGCTCGTATCGATAGCGCCAGAAAAAATATATATGTATACAAATGTGACAGATGTCGGAATGATTCAAACGATTCAAAATGTGTTCCAAGAGCGAATGGAGCTGCGACCACCTCTTGATTTTCCAAAAAAATATGCTTATAATGACATACATAATGAATAAAGCAAAAAGTGATGATGAGGACATGGGTGTATTTTTACGGTTCACAGAGAGGGAAGGCATAGGCTGAAACCTTCCTAACACGAAAAATGCACTTACCACCTCTAAACTTCAGCAGTGAACAATGGGACGATCGCCCGTTTAGTAATTGCTGACGGTTTGCGCCGTTATCGAAATGAAGCCGTTTATACGCTCGATTTATATCCGTATAGACGGGAAGAAGGGTGGAACCACGAAACCAACTCGTCCCTCGTTTTTGGGACGAGTTTTTTTTATTTCTAAAAAAAGGAGTGAAAAGCTTTGGCGGATGTAGTAAAAATTACATTTCTAGATGGAGCAGTGAAGGAGTTTCCGAAAGGAGTGACGACGGAAGACATTGCAGCGTCCATTAGTCCAGGATTGAAGAAAAAAGCAATTGCAGGAAAGCTAAACGATCGCATGATCGATTTGCGAACACCGATTGAAGAAGATGGCGCCATTTCGATTATTACGCAAGATATGCCGGAGGCGCTTGACATTTTACGTCATAGCACAGCGCATTTAATGGCACAAGCGATTAAACGATTGTACAAAGATGTGAAGCTTGGTGTTGGCCCTGTCATCGAAAACGGCTTTTACTATGATATTGATGTCGATGTACCAATTACAGCAGAAGACTTACCGAAAATTGAACAAGAAATGAAAAAAATTGTGAAAGAAAACTTAGATATCGTTCGTCGAGAAGTTAGTCGTGAAGAGGCGATTCGTCGTTATACAGAAATTGGCGATCATTTAAAAATTGAGCTTATTCACGACATTCCAGAAGGAGAAATCGTCTCCATTTACGAACAAGGCGAATTTTTCGACCTTTGCCGCGGAGTGCACGTCCCATCAACAGGAAAAATTAAAGAGTTTAAACTGTTAAGCGTGGCAGGTGCATACTGGCGTGGTGACAGTAAAAATAAAATGTTGCAACGCATTTACGGTACGGCCTTTTTCAAAAAAGAAGATTTAGATGAATATTTACGTCTTTTACAAGAAGCGAAAGAGCGCGATCATCGCAAGCTCGGAAAAGAGCTCGACTTATTTATGACATCGCAAAAAGTAGGACAAGGATTGCCGCTTTGGCTTCCAAAAGGTGCAACTATTCGCCGAACAATTGAGCGTTATATCGTCGATAAAGAGCTGTCGCTTGGCTATCAACACGTATATACACCAGTGCTAGGTAGCGTCGAGTTATATAAAACGTCTGGTCATTGGGATCACTATAAGGATGGAATGTTTCCGCCAATGGAAATGGATAATGAACAGCTCGTCTTACGTCCGATGAACTGCCCACATCATATGATGGTGTATAAACATAAAATTCATAGCTATCGTGAGTTGCCAATTCGTATCGCAGAGCTCGGTACGATGCATCGTTACGAAATGTCAGGTGCGCTTACAGGATTGCAACGCGTTCGTGGAATGACATTGAATGATGCGCATATTTTCGTTCGCCCAGATCAAATTAAAGACGAGTTTAAGCGTGTCGTTAATTTAATTTTAGATGTATATAAAGATTTCGGTTTAACGGACTATTCGTTCCGTCTGTCGTATCGCGATCCGCAAGATAAAGAAAAATATTATGATGACGATGCGATGTGGGAAAAAGCACAAAGCATGTTAAAAGAGGCGATGGACGAGCTTGGACTTGACTATTACGAAGCAGAAGGAGAAGCTGCGTTTTACGGTCCAAAACTAGACGTTCAAGTACGAACAGCGCTTGGAAAAGATGAAACGTTATCTACGGTTCAACTTGATTTCTTGTTACCGGAACGTTTTGACTTAACATATATCGGTGAAGACGGAAAACCGCATCGTCCGGTTGTCATCCATCGCGGTGTCGTATCAACGATGGAACGTTTCGTTGCCTTTTTAATTGAGGAGTATAAAGGGGCGTTCCCGACATGGTTAGCGCCTGTACAAGTACAAGTTATTCCTGTTTCCCCAGCTGTTCATATGGATTATGCGTATGAAGTAAAACATGCGTTACAAGCGGCAGGCATTCGTGTTGAAGTCGATGAGCGTGAAGAAAAAATCGGTTATAAAATTCGCGAAGCACAAATGCAAAAAATTCCGTACATGCTCGTTGTCGGCGATAATGAAGTAAATGAACGGGCAGTGAACGTGCGAAAATATGGCGAACAAAAAAGCGAAACGATGCCGCTTGATGCGTTCGTTGACTCTATCGTAAAAGAAGTGCGTAAATAAATAGTTGCATTTTCTCTCTATGTTTGTTATAGTTTTATTTGTTGTGATCAATTGACATCAGTTGACAATGTGTTTTGATATATGGTATATATGTTAGAGTAAAAGTAAATACTTGTTTGAACACAAGCAGAAGCACCCGCTTCTCACCTGATCGACGCCGCATGGCTGTTAGCAGGTTTCATGACAAAGAAATGTTGTGAGCGAGACGTGTGGGTGTATTATGCCCACACGTTTTTTGTTATGTGCGTTCTGCTTTAACAAACAAGTTTGAAAAAACCGTGGAGGTGGCTAGTTATTAGCAAAGATTTTATTATTAATGAAAACATTCGGGCACGTGAAGTTCGTTTAGTCGATCCAAATGGCGAGCAGCTTGGGATTAAGACGAAGCAAGAAGCGTTAGAAATTGCAGCGCGTTTAAATTTAGATTTAGTGATGGTTGCGCCAAATGCGAAACCGCCAGTATGCCGCATTATGGACTATGGCAAATTCCGCTTCGAGCAACAAAAGAAAGAAAAAGAAGCGCGCAAAAAGCAAAAAGTAATTAACGTAAAAGAAATTCGCTTAAGCCCAACGATCGAAGAACATGACTTCAACACAAAATTGCGCAACGCACGGAAGTTCCTTGAAAAAGGAGATAAAGTAAAAGCGACGATTCGCTTTAAAGGACGTGCGATTACGCATAAAGAAATTGGTCAGCGCGTGCTTGATCGATTTGCTGAGGCGTGCGCGGATATTGGTACGGTTGAGACGGCTCCGAAAATGGACGGCCGCAGCATGTTTTTAGTGCTAGCACCGAAAAACGACAAATAACAAAAGGGAGGAACACCTTATGCCAAAAATGAAAACTCACAAAGGCTCAGCGAAGCGTTTCAAAAAGACAGGAACAGGTCAATTAAAACGTTCACACGCATTCACTAGCCACTTATTTGCAAACAAAACACAAAAACAAAAGCGTAAACTTCGTAAAGCAACGCTTGTATCAAAAGGCGATTTCAAACGCATTCGTCAATTGTTAGATAACGTAAAATAATTTTAGGAGGGAAATGTTATGCCACGTGTAAAAGGCGGTACAGTCACACGCAGACGTCGTAAAAAAATTCTTAAACTTGCAAAAGGATATTTCGGTTCAAAACATCGTTTATATAAAGTTGCAAATCAACAAGTAATGAAATCGTTAATGTATGCGTATCGCGATCGTCGCCAACGCAAACGCGACTTCCGCAAACTTTGGATTACGCGCATTAACGCTGCAGCGCGCATGAACGGTCTTTCTTACAGCCGTTTAATGCACGGATTAAAGCTTGCAGGAATCGAAGTAAACCGCAAAATGCTTGCTGATTTAGCAGTAAACGATGCAGCAGCATTCACACAACTTGCCAACATCGCAAAAGAAAACTTAAACAAATAATAAAGGAAATGACCATTCTCCCTTGAGGGGATGGTCATTTTTTATAAGAGGGGGAGAAAAAATGGATATAAAAAAATTATTTTCTATGCAACGGCAATTAGATGAGCGAATTGAAACGGAGCGTGGTTTGCGCGGTGAACGTTTAGTGGAGCGCAAGTTGTTAGCTCTTCTTGTTGAAATTGGAGAACTTGCAAACGAAACACGTTGCTTTAAATTTTGGAGTTCGAAGCCGCAAGCGGCAGAAGAAACGATTTTAGAGGAATATGTAGACGGCCTTCATTTTATTTTATCGCTCGGGCTTGATCTTTCCCTTTATGAACATATTCAATGGCCACATGTGCAAGAAAGTAAACCGCTTGTTGAACAGTTTTTACACGTATTTGAAGCCGTTCAGATGTTTCGCAAAAAGATGGACGAAGAAGCATATGATCAATTAGTGTATGCGTATGCACAGCTTGGTCATGCGCTTCAATTCAATGCTGAACAAATTGAACGAGCGTATGTCGCAAAAAACGAAGTGAACCATGAGCGACAAAGTCACAATTATTAACAACTGTCAAAATGTTTAGTATAATGAATGTTGTACATAGAGAGGAGTGACATACGTGAAAAAATTAGATGAAACGTTAACGATGTTGAAAGCGTTAACGGATGCAAAAGGTGTTCCGGGCAATGAACGGGAAGTACGTGAAGTGATGAAATCGTACATCGCTCCATATGCAGATGAAGTAACGACTGATCGTCTCGGCAGCTTAATTGCCAAAAAAGTAGGAAAAGAAAACGGACCAAAAGTGATGATTGCGGGTCACTTAGATGAAGTCGGTTTTATGGTCACCCAAATTGATGAAAAAGGTTTTATTCGTTTCCAACCGCTTGGCGGGTGGTGGGGACAAGTGATGCTCGCTCAACGCGTGACAATCGTCACAAAACAAGGTGATATTACAGGCATCATCGGCTCAAAACCGCCACATATTTTACCTGCTGAAGCGCGAAGAAAACCGGTGGAAATAAAAGATATGTTTATCGACATCGGAGCTTCTAGCCGTGACGAAGCGCTTGCTTGGGGCGTGCGCCCTGGCGATGCGATTGTGCCATATTTTGAATTTACAGTGATGAACAATGAAAAAATGTTGCTTGCGAAAGCATGGGATAACCGCATCGGTTGTGCGATTGCGATCGATGTGTTGAAACAATTAAAAGACGTCGAGCATCCAAACGTTGTATACGGCGTTGGCACAGTACAAGAAGAAGTCGGCTTGCGCGGTGCACGAACATCTGCTTTTGCGATTGAACCAGATATTGCATTTGCGGTTGATGTTGGTATCGCGGGCGATACGCCGGGCGTGTCAGAAAAAGAGGCGATGGGGAAACTTGGCGCTGGCCCGCATATCGTTTTATACGATGCAACGCTCGTTTCACATAAAGGATTGCGCGAATTTGTCATTCATGTTGCGGAAGAAATGAACATTCCATATCGCTTTGATGTGATGCCAGGTGGCGGAACAGACGCAGGTGCGATCCATATGACAATGCGCGGCGTTCCGGCATTGACAATCTCCATCCCAACACGGTACATTCACTCCCATGCGGCGCTTCTTCATCGCGATGACTACGAACAAACAGTAAAACTATTAGTCGAAGTCATTAAGCGATTGGATGAAGAGAAAGTAAAAGAAATTACCTTTAATTAAGAGAAGTCGACCTGTACACGGTCGGCTTTTTTCTTTTTTCAGAAAATTTTTATTGACGGAAACGAAAAAATTTACTAAAATTTTTACTAGTAGGCGAAAACGCTTACATAAACAAGTTCAAAAAAGGGGAGGAGAATGAATGTTTAAACGTTATTGGAAATGGTTTGCTTTGATCGTGACGTCAGCACTTGTGTTGGCAGCTTGTAGTGGCAAACAATCATCGACGGACGACAAAGGGGAAGGATCAAGTGAGAAGGTTGTATTGACAGCTTGGGCATGGAACGTAAACGTTGGTGCTTTAAACGAAGCGATGAAAGAGTTTCAAAAAAGCAATCCAAACATTGAATTAAAAGTGGAAGATATTGGGCGTTTAGATGTATACGATAAATTATCCACAGGTTTAGCCGCAGGGGGAACAGGTCTTCCTGACATCGTTCTTGTAGAAGACGACCGTATCCATGGTTATGTAAATGCGTTTCCAAAAGGATTTGTCAATTTATCAGAAAAAGGATTTGATCAATACAAAGACGTATTTCCAACGTTTAAAAAAGATTTAACATCTGTTGACGGAAAGTTTTATGCGATGCCGTTTGATGCAGGTCCAACAGGAATGTTCTATCGCACAGATTTGTTTGAAAAAGCAGGGGTAAAAGCAGAGGACATTGAGACATGGGATGATTTTTTAGCAGCAGCTAAAAAAATCAAAGAGGCAACTGGTGCATTTGCAATGCCTCTCGATAAGTTTAAAGACGATCCGATTTTCCGTATGATGCTGAATCAGCGTGGCGTTTACTATTTCGACCAAGATGGGAAAATTGACTTAACAAACCCGAAAGCTGTAGAAGCGATGGAAATGTTGAAAAAGTTTGATGACGCTGGACTCATTAAAGATGTTGATGGATGGAATGGTGTTGTATCAGCAACAGTAGACGGTTCAGTAGCTACTGTTCCATTCGGTGCTTGGTATTATGGAACAATCGTTGATCAAGCGAAAGATACAAATGGAAAATGGGGAGTATTTTTGCTTCCAGCATTTGAAACTGGTGGCAACCGCGCTGCAAATTTAGGTGGAAGTAGTTGGATGATTCCTGCTTCTTCAAAACATGTTGATGAAGCATATAAGTTTTTAGAGTTTTTCTCGACAACAAAAGATATTCAGTTAATGGCCATGGATAAATATGGTTTATTTCCATCGTTAGCGAGTGCATATGACTCTGAATTATTTACAAGTGGTGTAGAATTTTTCGGAGGTCAAAAAATTTGGGAGTTATTCGCAAATGAAATGAAAGATATTCCAACAGCTTATTATACGAACGACTATGCTGTTGCTTTAGATGAAGCAATTAAAGCACAGGCTGATGTGTTTAACGGAAAAGAACCGAAGAAGGCACTTGAGGAAGCAGCTAAACGTTTGAAAGATCGAACGAAGCGAGAAATGAACACTTATTAAAATATCGGTATTTGAAAAATGAATGAGAGATTTAGTGATATGACTAAATCTCTCATTTCTACTTAAAAGCAAATAAGGAAAGGAAGAGGGCATTTGAGTACGAAAATCGTCGAAGCAAACTCAATGACTCCTAAAGTTGAGGGGCGCACAAAAATGAAAAAACATGTATGGAGAAAGAAGATTGTACCGTACATTTTTATTGCCCCTTCTGTCATTTTCTTTTCAATTTTTATGCTTTATCCAATTGGTTACTCGTTCGTAATGAGTTTTCAAACGAGTGTAGGTGGGGAGATGACATTTAACGGTTTAGAAAACTATAGACGTTTATTTAATGATGCAATTTTTTTAAAAGCATTAAAAAATACATTTATTATTTTAGCTGTTCAAGTGCCAATAATGCTGTTTTTAGCGCTTATTTTAGCAGTCCTTCTCCATTCGTCACTTTTAAAATGGAAAGCGATGTTTCGTGTATCTTTTTTTCTACCAGCTGTGACGTCACTTGTGGCCTATTCCATCATTTTTTCAATTATGTTAATGAATGATGGGCTGATGAATCAACTGTTGGAGTGGATAGGGATTGGTTCCATTCCGTGGTTATCTCATCCGTTTTGGGCGAAAGTATCTCTTATTTTAGCCATGACATGGCGTTGGGTTGGATATAACATGGTCATTTATTTAGCAGCTTTACAAAATATTTCGGAAGATTTATATGAAGCAGCAAGTATTGACGGAGCAAGTAAAGTGAGACAATTTTTCTCCATTACGATCCCTCAGTTGAAACCGGTCATTTTATTTACAGCTATTTTATCAACAATTGGAACGCTTCAATTGTTCGATGAACCATATACGCTTACGAAAGGTGGGCCAAGCGATGAAACGTTAACGATTGGAATGTATTTGTACCAAACAGGATTTCGTTATTTTGACTTTGGATATGCCTCAACAATTGCGTACGTTATTGTCGTTTTAATTGCTATTTTAAGCTTTATTCAGTTTAAAGTATCGGGGGATGAGCGATGAAAAAAATGAGTTTATACGTTACGTTAACGATCGGAGCGCTCATTTCGCTATTTCCATTTTATTGGGCGTTTATCGGTGCCACGAATGAAAGTGGAAAGCTTTTTTCAAAGCAGCTTTCATTTGTTCCAGGGACAAAATTGGTTGAAAATGTAACGAATTTGAATGAATCTATTGGAATCGGTCGAGTACTTTTTAACTCTTTGTTTGTTTCTCTTACGTATACAATCTTTAGTTTGCTTATTTGTACGATGGCTGCATACGCGTTTGCTAAATTCGAATTCAAAGGAAGAGATACGATTTTTGCTATTTTTCTATTGTCGATGATGATTCCATATCATGCAACGGTTATTCCGTTATTTAAAATGATGGCTGCATTCGGATGGCTAAATACGTATAAAGCACTCATTTTACCAAATTTAGCATATCCATTTGCCATTTTCTTAATGCGACAAAACATGTTGGCGTTTCCAAACGCTCTCATTGAAGCCGCAAGAATAGATGGAGCAGGGGAATGGCGCATTTTCTTTCGTGTCGTATTGCCATCTATGAAACCGGCACTTGCAGCGACAGCTATTTTTCTATTTATGTATCAATGGAATAGCTTTTTATGGCCTTTAATTGCTGTGTCATCAACGGATATGTACACGTTTCCTGTTGCACTTTCTAGTTTATTCGGCTTATCACGCATTGATTATGGGCAAGTGATGGCAGGGGTGACTTTAGCTACTGTCCCGATCATTATTTTCTTTTTATCATTACAACGCCATTTTATTTCCGGTATGTTAGGAAGCGCGGTGAAATAAAGTGCCAATTTTTATTAATGAGTCGCTACGGGAGTTTCATTTACAAACAAAGGAAAGTAGTTATATTTTTTGCGTATTAAAAAACGGTCAACTTGGTCATTTGTATTACGGAAAAAAAGTCAATCATCGTGAAAACTTTTCTCATCTATTTCAATTGCCAAATGAGCCAATTGGAAATGCAACATTTTTATATAAAGGAGATCAAACATTTTCGCTTGAGGTAATTAAACAAGAATATCCAGCGTACGGAACGACAGATTTTCGTGAACCAGCATTTCACATATGGCATGAAAATGGGAGTCGTATTACCCGCTTTGTTTTTCAATCATACAAAGTGATAAAAGGAAAGCCGAAGCTTGAGGGTCTTCCTGCAACATATGTAGATAATGAGAACGATGTGACGACGCTTATGATTACGTTATATGATGAAATATCACGTGTAGAGTTACAGCTACAATATAGTGTCTTTGAACATGAAAGCGTCATTACTCGCAGTGCTCGTGTAACAAATGATGGTCAGCATCCGATTGTTATCGAGAGAATATTAAGTGCTGTTGTCGATTATCCAGATGCTCAATTTGAGATGATTCATTTAGATGGAGCGTGGATTCGTGAACGCCATGTCACGTCTCGAGTGCTGAAAAAAGGAGTTCAGTTTATTGATAGTAAACGCGGAACAAGTAGTTCACAGCATAATCCTTTCTTTGCTCTAAAACGTATCGATGCAACAGAACATATTGGAGATGTGTACGGATTTAGCCTTGTATATAGCGGAAACTTTATTGCAGGAGTAGAAGTGGACCATTACGATGTTGCACGCGCTTTTATTGGAATAAACCCGTTTGATTTTCGTTGGACTTTACATTCAAATGAGTCGTTTCAAACGCCTGAAGTCGTCATGGTATATTCACCTGCTGGATTAAATGGAATGAGCCAAACGTATCATCGTTTATATGCTTCTCATCTTGTGCGAGGACCTTGGCGCCATCGCCCACGCCCCGTTTTAATTAATAACTGGGAAGCAACGTATTTTCAATTCCATGAAGAAAAACTATTAACCATTGCTGAGTCAGCGAAGGAGTTAGGGGTTGAATTATTTGTTTTAGACGATGGGTGGTTTGAAGGAAGAAATGATGATACGACATCACTAGGGGATTGGACTGTAGATCTGAATAAAATTCCAAATGGGTTATCGGAGCTTGTTAAAAGAATAAATGAAAAAGGTCTAGAGTTTGGTATTTGGATAGAGCCAGAAATGATATCTGAAAAAAGTAGATTATATGAGCGTCACCCAGATTGGTTGTTAAAAGCACCGAATTGTTCAACGATTTCGCATGGAAGAAATCAGTACATTCTTGATTTAACAAGACGAGATGTTAGAGATTATTTGTATCATACGATTTGTAATTTGTTAGAAAGTGCTAATATCACATATGTGAAGTGGGATATGAATCGAAACATGACGGAAATTGGTTCTTCTTCACTCGAAGCAAGTAGGCAAGGAGAAGTTGCCCATCGTTATATTCTCGGACTATATGAATTGCTCGAGCGACTTACAAATAAATTTCCATATGTCTTATTTGAATCTTGTGCTAGCGGCGGAAATCGTTTTGATCCCGGTATGCTTTACTATATGCCGCAAAGTTGGGCAAGTGATAATACAGATGCATTCGAGCGTGTCAAGATTCAATATGGAACGACGCTCGTTTACCCAATTAGTTCCATAGGTGCACATGTATCCGCTGTACCTAACCATCAAACCGGGAGAGTGACGCCTTTAAAGACAAGATGGCATGTGGCTATGTTTGGAGCGTTTGGTTACGAATTAGATCCTGCAGCATTAAGTGAGCAAGAGAAGCAACAAGTGAAAAAACAAATTTCCTTTTTTAAAAAATATCGCACGCTTTTGCAGTACGGCACTTTTTATCGTTTAATGAGCCCGTTTGAAGGAACGGATGCAGCATGGATGGTTGTTTCCGAAGACAAAAGAGAAGCGATCGTTGCATTTTACCGTTTTGTCGCAAAACCAAACCCTTCATTCATGCGATTGCATTTAAAAGGTCTACATCCGTCGTTAAAGTATGAAGTAACGATAGATGATCAAACGATGACACTTTGTGGCGATGAACTTATGCATATCGGACTTTTTCTTCCCCCGTTTTATATGGGAACGGTAAGGACAAAGAAAACAGTAATGATAGGGGATTATGTATCTTGTTTGGCGGTGCTAAAGGCAACGGAGTAGGAGGAGAAATGAAATGGATGAGTTAGTGCGTGATTTTATTCAATTATTCGGTCAAAGTGGGCAAGACATTTATACGTTTTTTGCCCCCGGTCGTGTCAATTTAATCGGTGAACATACTGATTATAACGGAGGGTATGTGCTCCCTTGTTCATTGCATATCGGAACGTATGTGGTCGCTCGATTAAATGATGATGGGATGATTCGGCTCTATTCCAAAAACTTTCATGACGATGGAATCGTTTCGATAAGAAAGGACGAACTCTCCTATGAAGAGTGTCATGGATGGGCGAATTATCCAAAGGGAATCATCCAAGCACTTATGCCGAAACATGTTCGAAAGGGCATTGACGTCTTATACTATGGCAATATTCCAAATGGGGCAGGGCTATCTTCTTCTGCTTCTATCGAGCTCGCTACCGCCGTTATGTTGAACGAGTTGTTTCAACTTCGTATGGAGATGATGGAATTAGTAAAAATTAGTCAAAAAGTCGAAAATGAATATATCGGTGTGAATTGCGGGATTATGGATCAATTTGCGGTCGGAATGGGGAAAGCAGGACATGCGTTATTGCTTGATTGCCAGACACTGAAGTACCAATATTTGCCCCTTTCTTTAGAAGATTGTTCGATTGTTATTGCAAATACAAATAAAAAGCGAGAGTTAGCGGATTCAGCATATAACGAGCGCCGTGCGACATGTGAACAGGCGCTTGCCAAATTACAGCGCTATGTAAGCATCCACTCTCTTAGTGATTTAACGATCGAGCAGTTTAACGAATATGCACATGTTCTTTCACCGATAGAACAAAAACGAGTGCGTCATGTCGTTTCGGAAAATGAACGAACGAAACAAGCTGCCTCTGCTTTACAAAAGGGAGATTTGCATACATTTGGACAATTGATGCGCAAATCACATGAATCATTGCGTGATGATTACGAAGTGACGGGAAAAGAGTTAGATACGCTCGTGGAGGCAGCGTGGAAACATAAAGGGACGATTGGGGCACGCATGACAGGAGCGGGGTTTGGCGGTTGTACAGTAAATATTGTAAAAGACGATCATATTCCGTCGTTTATCGAAGAAGTTGGGAAAATGTATGAAATGGAGATAGGGTATGCACCAAGTTTTTACGTAGCGAAAATTGGTGACGGGGCGAAACAACTGACAAAAGAAGGGGAGAGCATGCGATGATTCTCATTTGTGGGGGAGCAGGATATATCGGGAGTCATGCCGTGTATCGTTTCATTGAAAAAGGAGAACAAGTCGTTGTTGTCGATAATTTACAAACCGGGCATCGAAAAGCTGTTCATTCAGATGCGCTGTTTTACGAGGGAGATATTCGTGATCGTCACTTTTTAAGCGACATATTTAAAAAGCATGAAATAGATACAGTGATTCATTTTGCGGCTCATTCCCTTGTTGGAGAAAGTGTCCAAAAACCATTAGCTTATTACAACAATAATGTTTATGGAACAGAAGTGTTACTTGATGTCATGAATGAACATGGCGTAAAACAAATTGTATTTTCCTCAACAGCGGCTGTGTATGGGGAACCAAAACATATCCCTATTCAAGAGGAAGATGAAACAAATCCTGAAAGTCCGTATGGTGAAACAAAACTAGCAATGGAAAAAATGATGAAATGGGCGAACATTGCATACGGTATTCGTTACATTTCTTTACGATATTTCAACGTCGCAGGCGCGTATGGAACGATGCTTGGCGAAGATCATCGCCCTGAGACACATGTCATTCCTCTTATTTTACAAGTGCCGCTAGGAAAACGAGAAGAGTTTCATATTTTTGGAGATGACTACGACACATATGACGGCACTTGTATTCGCGATTACATTCACGTATTAGATTTAGTAGATGCTCATATGTTAGCGGTGGAAAAACTAAGAAAGGGTAGTGAAAGCGTCGTATACAATTTAGGAAATGGCAACGGGTTTTCTGTCAAAGAAGTCGTTGAAGCAGCACGTCGTGTCACAGGGCATCCGATTCCCGCCAAAATTATGCCGAGACGCCCTGGGGATCCTGCGCGCTTAGTTGCTTCATCCGAAAAAGCGAAACGTGAGCTTGGATGGAAGCCAATATATACAACAATAGAAGAAATTGTTTCTTCGGCATGGGAGTGGCATAAAGCGAATCCGAACGGGTATGAAGAGGTGTAGCGATGGTAAACATTTATGAAGAAATTGAAGCACTTATTCAGTATGCACTTTATCATCGTTTAATTGAAAAAGAAGATGTCATTTATACGCGCAATCGACTGCTAGCTTTGTTAAAGCTGGATGAATGGAAACAAGTAGACGTTACCCCCTCCTCCGACCGTCCACTTGTTTCGATTTTACAACATATCATGAATTGGGCGGAAGCGCATGGGCGATTTGCTGGAAAGACAGTGACAGAACGTGATTTATTTGATACAGAAATCATGAATTGTTTTGTGGCCCGTCCGTCTACGATTATTCAAACGTTTTATGAGAAATATAAACGAAATAAGCAAGAAGCAACAACTTGGTTTTATGAACTGAGTCAAGCGTCCAATTACATTCGTGTAGACCGAGTGATGAAAAATAGACGATGGAAAGTGCGAACGAAATACGGCGATATGGATATAACGATCAACTTATCTAAGCCGGAAAAAGATCCTCGAGATATTGCGCGCATGAAGGAAACAAAAGAGCAACATTATCCTCCTTGCTTGCTATGTATTGAAAATGAAGGGTATGCTGGAACGATTCGACATCCTGCGCGAGCGAACCATCGGATCATTCCTGTTGAGTTATGCGGCGAACGTTGGTTTTTTCAATATTCACCTTACGTTTATTACAACGAGCATTGCATCGTGCTTCGCGATAAGCATGTACCGATGAAAATGGAAAGAAAAACATTTGAGCGGTTGCTTGATTTTGTCGATCAATTTCCTCATTACTTTATCGGTTCAAACGCGGATTTACCTATTGTAGGAGGATCGATTTTATCGCACGATCATTTTCAAGGTGGACAATATACATTTGCGATTGAAAAAGCTTCAGCTGATTTTTCGTTTACACTCGCTGCTTATCCTCACGTACAAATGAGCGTCATTCGTTGGCCTATGTCAGTGATACGTATACGCGGAGAAAAACAAGATGTGTTAGAAGTGAGTGATTTTATCTATAAAGAATGGCAAACGTATAGCGATCCGAAAGTGGATATATATGCACAAACAAACGATGTACCGCATAATACGGTCACGCCAATTGCTCGTAGACGCGAGAAGTTGTACGAGATGGATATTGTGTTAAGAAACAATCGCACATCAGAAAAATATCCGTATGGTATTTTTCATCCGCATGAGGAATTGCATCATATTAAAAAAGAAAATATCGGTTTAATTGAAGTCATGGGATTAGCTGTATTGCCTAGCCGATTAGCGAATGAATTAGAGACGATTGCAACATACATGAAAAATAACACACGAAGAGAGCAATGGGATTCGTCATTATTGAAACATTGGGAATGGGTGCAAGAGATTATGGAGAGACATCCGCTCATCGATGATGTACATGAGCTATTAAAAGAAGAAGTAGGAAAACGATTCGAACAAGTGCTTGAACATGCGGGTGTATTTAAACGAACGGAAGAAGGAAAGGAAGCGTTTTATCGTTTTATTCGTCATATTCAAGAAAAACATAGATAAAGACGGAGGAGAAACCATGTATGTAGGAGTGGACTACTATCCAGAATATTGGCCAAAAGAAATGATCGATGAAGATATTCAAGGAATAAAAGAGCTTGGAGCTAACATCGTTCGTATTGGGGAATTTTCTTGGCATTTAATGGAGAAAGCAGAAGGGAATATTGACTTTTCTTTTTTCGATGAAGTAGTAAAAAAGTTGAAAGAAAACGGGCTTTCGATCATGTTTGGTACGCCGACCGCAACGTTTCCAGCTTGGCTAGCAAAAAAGCACCCAGATATTTTATCGAAAGACGAATATGGACGTACTCGTGTATTTGGGGGACGACGACAATATTGTTTTAATTCGAGAACGTATCGCTCATATGCAGCCAATATAACGGAACAACTTGTTAAACATTACAAAGATGAGGAAGCGATCGTTGCTTGGCAAATCGATAATGAATTTGGACATGAAGGAAGCGATATGTGTTATTGTGAACAGTGTCATCGTGAGTTTCAGCAATTTTTGAAAGAAAAATATAAACAAATTGACGCATTAAATGAAGCGTACGGAACAATTTTTTGGGGGCAGACGTATAACGATTTTTCAGAAATCCCAATGCCAACAAAAACAATAACAACGCATAACCCGTCTTTGCAGTTAGATTGGGCACGTTTTCGTTCGTTTTCAGTCAATCGTTTCGCTCATGAAATGACAAACATCGTCAAAAAATATAAAGGTTCTCATCAGCAAGTAACGACAAACGTATCTGGCGGATTTTTTAATAAATGGTTTGATCACGAAGAAAATGTGCGCGAAATGGATTTTGTATCGTACGATAACTATCCGGTATGGGGAGGACTAGATGAGCCGATTTCTCCTGCGGCGATTGCGATGAGTCATGATTTTAATCGCGGATTGCTCGGAAAAAATTATTGGATTGTTGAAGAGTTAATGGGGGCTCAAGGACATGAGATGATCGGATATTTACCGCGACCGAATCAAGCAAAAATGTGGTCGTATCAAGCGTTCGCTCATGGATGTACGAATATGTTATATTTTAGCTGGCGAGGAATGGATCGAGGGGCCGAGCAATTTTGTTATGGCATCGTTGACCATAGCAACGTACGAGGTAGAAAATATAAAGAAGTACAATCTGTTTTTTCACATATTCCGACATTTGAACACGTATTACAGTCGCCAATTCAAGCGCATATTGCTGTTTTATATGATTATGATAACATTTGGTCGTGGCGTTTTCAGCCGCAAAGTAAGGCGTTTGACTTTACAACCGAACTTCTTCGGTTATATGAGCCGTTTTATCGCTTAAATGCAAATATTGACGTCATTCCTGTTTCACGGGATTTTTCAACATATAAAGTACTTATCGTTCCTGTATTACAAATCATTGACGAACAATTAGCAGAAAAATTGAAAACGTTTGCTCGTCGTGGCGGGACAATTATATTTTCTTTCCGAACAGGGCTAAAAAATAAACAAAATAATATTCATTTTAAACATGTATTACCTGCGCACGTCAGTGATCTTATCGGTGCGCATATTCATGAAGTAGAATCTCTAGCATATCGTCATGTTCCAATCATCGGTGAAGGAAGATGGCAAGGTAAAAAGGCGATGTGCTCCGTATGGCGAGATTTGCTTGAACCAACAACAGCTAATGTATTATATCGATATGACGATCCGTTTTATCCTCTCGCTGCGATAACTGAAAATGAATACGGTGATGGGAACGTCTATTACGTTGGAGGAGGAGTAGATGTTCAAGCGCTTCGTGACATGGCTAAAGAAGTTGTGCAAAAGCATAACATATGGCATGTAGAAAGCGCAGAAGGTGTCGAAGTATATCGACGTGTATGTGAAGATGTGGAGTATCTATTCATTTTAAATCATACCGATCAAGAGAAACAATTTGGCGATTTGGTTCTAAGACCGTATGATAGTCAAATCGTTAAAATTTAGCATAAATAAAGGAGTGGCATCGATGGCTACATTGAAAGAAATTGCCGAGAAAGCAGGGGTTTCGGTCGCCACTGTATCGCGTGTACTAAACTACGATACAACGTTATCCGTCTCGGATGAAACGAAAAAGCGCATTTTTGAAATTGCCCAAGAGCTGAACTATAAAACGCCTAGAGAACGCAATCAAATGAGTGCAAAAGACCGACTTCGCTTTGGGGTGGTCAACTGGTATTCGGAATCTCAAGAGCTTGACGATCCATACTACATGGCTGTGCGCCTTGGTGTTGAAAAGGAATGTTTTCGCCGCCAAATTGAGTTAGTCAAGTTATTTAAAAAAGAAGGCTCGTATGAATCGGAGTGGTTGACAGGGTTAGATGGGATTATAGCGGTCGGGAAGTTTGGGAAAAGGGAAATTGACTTGTTTGCATCTGTTACCGACCATATCGTTTTTGTTGACTATTCGCCTGATGAAGATCGCTTTGATTCTGTCGTTGTCGATTTTCGAAAAGCGACAGCTCGCGTTCTTCAATATTTAATTGATCTCGGTCATAAACATATCGGCTATATTGGAGGG
Organism: Anoxybacillus gonensis; assembly: GCF_001187595.1. Lineage (GTDB taxonomy): Bacteria > Bacillota > Bacilli > Bacillales > Anoxybacillaceae > Anoxybacillus > Anoxybacillus gonensis. The sequence goes on along the minus strand of NZ_CP012152.1, from coordinate 2,187,324 downwards.
CGTGAATATGTTGATGACGGTCATTTAATTCAAGATGAGCGTGAGCGTACATTTTACGAATATTTATATTTGCGAGGTATGTTTATTCCAGAATATGTATTAACAGGGCGTTTTATTGCAGAGGATGGGTATATGTTAATGAAACAAGCACTTCAGCTGCCGAATCGGCCAACTGCGTTTTTTATTGCAAGCGACTCGATGGCTATTGGAGCGTTGCGGGCGTTGCATGAAGCAGGAGTTGATGTTCCAAATGAAATTACAGTTGTCGGTTTTAATGATCTCCCTACATCAAAATTTGTTCAGCCTCCATTATCCACTGTGCAAGTTTACACAGAATTTATGGGAGAAACAGCGGTTGAATTGCTTGTCGAACAAATTCAAACGAAAAGAGAGATTCCGAAAAAAATTGTTGTTCCGACGAAACTTGTCGTAAGAGAAAGCAGCTGTGCTTATACAGTAAAGAAATAGCTTCCGCTTTGGCGAAAGCTATTTCTTTATATAACAAATAAGTTAATTAGTTTGTTTATTGAACAAACTAAAATGTTGCTGTTATAATTAAGAAAATGATAATTAAAGAAAATTCAATATTTTTGAGAGGACTGACAGTACAGCTGGTTTCGGTCTTTATCTACACGAGGAGTGAATGAAATGTCAAAAAAAGTACGGTGGGGAATTTTAAGCACGGCTCATATTGCAAGGGAGACGATGATTCCAGCTATTCAGCGTGCAGAGAACGCAGAAGTTGTAGCTATTGCTAGTGGAAATGATAGAGTACACGAGATCGCTGAACGCTTTCACATTCCTAAGGTATACAGTACTTATGAACAGTTATTGAATGATCCCGAGATTGATGCTGTATATATTCCGCTTCCTAATCACATGCACATGAAATGGACAATCAAGGCGGCAGAACATAAAAAACATATTCTTTGTGAAAAGCCAGCTGCTTTATGTGAAGACGATGTTCGAAGAATGGTAGAGGTTTGTAGAGAAAATAGTGTCATCTGGATGGAAGCATTTATGTATCAATTCCACCCGCAACATAAGAGAGTAAAAGAGATAATGTCATTAGGAGAAATAGGAATTGTAAAAAGTATGAGAGCAAGTTTTTCTTTTTATCTTGTCGAGCGAGAAAATAATATTCGAATGGAGAAATCACTCGGAGGAGGAAGTTTATTAGATATAGGATGTTATTGTGTCCATTCGATCCGTTCTTTGTTACATGCAGAACCAGTTATTTTGTCTGTTCGCTCCACTTTTGATCACATGAAAGGTGTAGATATAGTCACAAGTGGTTGGCTAAAGATGAGCAACGGCGTGCATGCTTTATTTGATTGCAGCTTCGATATGTTTTCCCGCAATGAATATGAAATTATCGGAACGAAGGGAAAAGTAACCGTTCCGCGGGCGTACCGTCCTGACATACAACAAGGCAACGGTTTAATCATCATCCAAACGGATGACGGAAAAACGCGGGAAGAAGTAGTAAACGGCGACCAATACCGTCTACAGGTGGAGCACTTTTCACAATGTATCCTCGCTGGAACAACGCCAAGCTATTCGGACGATGCGATCATCCAACAAGCGAAAGTGTTAGATGCGTGCCGCATGTCAGCGGAAACAGGAAAAGTGGTCGAGTTAACCGTTTAAGCAACGTACGAAGAAAGGTAGGAAGAGGGATGAGAATTGTACAGGAACAATGGACGGAAGTAGATGGCCGTCCGATTATCGCCTATACCTTTACGAACGATAACGGGATGGAAGTGACGTGTTTAAATTATGGGTGCATCATTACAAAAATATTGGCTCCTGACAAACACGGAAACTATGAAAATGTTGTCTTAGCGTTCAATGAGTTTTCTCCGTATCTTACAAACAGCCCGTATTTCGGAGCGGTGATCGGAAGAGTGGCGGGAAGGATAAAAAATGCCTCTTTTGAATTAAACGGAAAAACCTATACGTTATACAAAAATGAAAACGGCAACCATTTACATGGCGGCAAAAAAGGATTTCATCATGCCATTTGGCAAGGAGCGGGATTTTCTAAAAAAGAGGAAGCCGGCGTCCAATTTTCGTATACAAGTGTCGATGGAGAAGAAGGTTATCCGGGCAATGTAGACGTTCAAATCACATATACGTTAAATAACCAAAACGAGTTCATTATTTCTTACCGTGCGACTTCTGACCAAGACACGCCGCTCACGTTAACGAACCATACGTATTTTAATTTGAGCGGCAATTTAAAAAGCGATATTTTACACCATCGTTTAAAAATCAAGAGCAATCAGTTTTTAGAGCTGGATAATGAGTTTATTCCGACCGGTGTGCTTTTAGATGTGGCGAATACGCCTTTTGACTTGCGTGAAGGAAAAACAATCAAAGAAGGCGTGGAAGCAAATCATCCGCAAATTGCTTTAGTCGGGCAAGGGTATGATCATCCGTTTTTATTAAATGCTCATCACGACGAAGAAATCGTTTTGTTCGACCCAAAAAGCGGACGAACATTACTAGTAGAAACAGACGAACCAGGGGTAGTAGTATATACGGGCAATCAGCTTCCGGATGAAATAAAAGTAAACGGAGTGCCATCGCGAAAATATTTAGGCATTTGTTTAGAAACGCAAGCATTGCCGGATGCGGTACATCATCCGCATTTTCCTTCTTGCATTTTGCGAGCAGGTGAAGTGTATTCATCTGTTACGAAATATACGTTTCGTGTACATGAGGAGGGAGAAAGATGAACTATCGTCGGTTAGGAAACACAGAACTGGAAGTGAGCGAAGTAAGTTTCGGAACGTGGGCGATTGGCGGTTCTTGGGGGCAAACAGATGATAGTGAAGCATTGAAAGGGTTGCAGCGGGCGATTGATGCTGGTGTCAATTTTTTCGATACGGCAGATGTTTATGGCGACGGTCATAGTGAAGAACTTCTAGCAAAAGCGACAAAAGGAAAAGAGGACGACATTTATATCGCCACGAAATTTTGTCGGGCGGGGGACATTCATGATTTTCGCACCTACTCCGAAGAAAACGTGCGGAAATATTGCGAAGGAAGTTTAAAGCGCTTGCAACGTGAACGCATCGATTTATATCAAATTCACTGCCCGCCGTTTGAAGTGTTAAAAGATGGTCGGGTGTTTGAAGTGTTGGATAAGCTGCAGCAAGAAGGAAAGATTCGCTATTATGGCGTAAGTGTCGAAACGGTGGAAGAAGGGCTGTTTTGTCTAACGAATCCGAACGTGAAAGCATTGCAAGTCATTTTTAACATTTTCCGCCAAAAACCGTTAGAACAATTGCTTCCGCAAGCAAAAGCACAAGGTGTCGGGATATTGGCGCGGCTGCCGTTGGCAAGCGGATTATTGACAGGGAAATTTAAAAAAGATACAACATTCGCCGAAAATGATCACCGCCATTTTAATCGAGATGGGCAACACTTTAATGTTGGCGAAACGTTCGCTGGGCTTGAGTTTCATAAAGGGGTAGAGCTCAGTGAACAGCTAGCGTGGATCGCAGACGGCAGAGGCAATATGACAAGAGCCGCATTGCGCTGGATTTTAGATCATGACTCCGTTACATGCGTCATCCCAGGCTTTAAAACGGTACAGCAAGTCGAAGACAATTTGCAGGCGCTCAACGTCCCGTCCTTTAGCGAAGAAGAAAAGGAACGGTTAACAGAGTTTTATAAAAATGAAATCCATCCGTTTATTCGCGGGGCGTATTAAGAAAAAGGCATCCAGCTCGTTTGGATGCCTTTTATTCTACAGAAACACTTCTATTTTTTTCCCTTTTTTCAGGAAATCTTCGATGACAAAAAAAGAAATTCCTAATGCCGTTGAATAAAGCGATAATTTAGAAAAATGAATGTTGACATTCGCGCGGTGAAACGGCAAGGTGCGCTTGTCGATAACTTGTTGGATGGCAGGGAAAAGCCATTTTTTTGCCATCGATAAGCGGTTGCCGATGATGACTTGCTCTGGATTAAACGTATTGATCAAATTATTGATTCCAATGCCTAAATAGCGACCGATGCGCTCTAATAATGCGAGCACGTCTTGATGATTGTTTTCTGCCAATTGTAATAGTTCTTCTAACGATACCTCATTGTCAAAAAACGGACTCGCTCCATCCAATAGCGCTTTTTCCGAAGCATACAATTCCCAGCAGCCAATACTTCCACAGCGGCACGGTGGACCGTCGGCTTCGATCGTCATATGACCGCTTTCTCCAGAAAACCCGCTTGTTCCTCTATATAGCTCTCCGTTTAGGATTAAGCCGACACCGATGCCAATACCGGCACTTACGTAGATGATGTTACGAAAATCTTTACCTGCACCACTACGTTTTTCCCCATATGCACCAGCGTTTGCTTCGTTATCAATCATGACAGGAACGTGGAACGTTGCTTCGATGTCTTGTTTTAGCGGGATGTTTTTCCATCCTAAATTTGGGGCGAACAATAACTCTCCTTCTTTATCAACAATACCTGGAACGCCGATGCCAATTCCGACTAAGCCGTATCGGCTGTCTGGCATCCGTTCCGTTAAATATAAAATGGTTTCTTTTATACGTGTTAGCACAGAAGAATAATTTTTGTCATGAAACATCACTTGTTTTTCAAGGACGATATTTCCTTGCAAATCGGTTAGCACGCCAAGAATGTAATGAACCCCTAAATCAATGCCAATGGAATATCCGGCTTTTTCATTAAATAACAATAAAACAGGCCGTCGACCACCGCTTGATTCTCCTTGCCCGATTTCATACACAAGCTCTTCGTCCATTAACTCTTTTACTAAAGAAGAAACAGTCCCTTTATTTAATCCGGACCGTTGTGCCACATCCGCCCGTGACAAAGGCCCTTGGCTTTTCACCATATCAAGAACAAGCGATTTATTAATTTTTTTAATTAAATGTGGATTTCCAGTTATTCTTGTCAAATTTATCACCCTGATTATCAATGTATCACAATTGTATGAAAAATTCTAGTTCACTTTGTTTGTTTTATAGACAAACAAAATGGAGGGTTTTATAATGTAAGTCAAGAAGAAAGAAGGGGCGCCTTTTCAATCTAAATTTATATGGTGGGAACGTGTTTTAGTTATGTGAAGACAGAGGTGATTTAATGATCCATCTATATGTTAAACAAAAGATGGCTCGCTTTAATACGCTACGTAATCAAATTTTAACGATCTATATTTTTGTGATGACACTTGTGCTATTATTTGTAGGAGTTATTACATTTCATATTGTTTCGTCACTACTGAAGAAAAATGCAGAAGAACAAATACAACAAACAATTATTCAAGCAAATGGAAGGTTAGAATCTTTGTATAAACAGTTAAATTCACTAACTGCCCAAATTGTGACTGATATATATGTTCAACGTACATTTTTGAAAGAAGTACAAGGTAAGTATTTGAGTTTTGAAGAGAGGCAGTATTTAATGCAAGTAGTAAACTCATATCAAACATATTTTGATGGTATTCAATCGTTTGAATTATATACAAACGATTATAAGCGAATATTTCCTCTAAATGAAATGAATTTAGTAGAGCGAGTGGGAGTAGAATGGATTCAGGAAATAAAAAAACAACGTGGCAAGATGGTTTGGATTGGGCAAGATCCAAAATCGTCTCATTTTTTTGTCGTTGCGCGTCAAATTCGATTGACAGATCATTCTTTTTCATCAGGCGGTTACTTGTTAGTACGGGTTAATACTGATTATTTTCAATTTAGTGGTTTTTCTGAACAAAAAATAAACAATCAAAGTTATACATTGGTATTAGATGAGAAAGGTCACAAAATTTTCTCAAGTTTGCCCGCATATCTCATACACGTTTTATATGTAAAGAAAAAAGAAGAAAAAAATTATATGGTTGTCGAGCAGACCTCACCTCTTACAAAGTGGAAGATAATTATCGTTACGCCTTTGGAAGCGCTTATAAAAGGTGTCGATATTTTAAAAAATGCAATAATTCTCTCAGGTACTTTTGGTTTTATCATCTTCTTTGCTTTTTCTTTTTTTCTATCCACTATTGTAACTCGCCCACTTTTAAAGTTAACGAAAATTATGCACGGTGGGAGGAACGGAAAATTAAAATTAAGCCCTCCGATTTCGTCTACTATTGAAATTGATGAATTAATTGAAACATACAACTCTTTAGTAAATGATATTAATCATTTAATACAAATGGTTTACGAAAAAGAATTAGTTCGAAGTCAAGCGGAACTGAAAGCGTTGCAGGCTCAGATCAATCCACATTTTCTTTTTAATACACTTGATGCGCTGTATTGGTCGCTTATTGAAAGAGATGAAGAAGAATTAGCGAAATTTGTATTAAATATGGCTGAGCTGTTCCGTTACACAATTAGCCATTCTGATCATGATGAATGGGTGACAATTCGAGAGGAAATGGAACATATTCAACGTTATATGGAAGTGATGAGGGTAAGGTGGGGAGAACGATTTGTTTGGAAAATTACTGTTCCTGACCATTGTTTACATGTAAGAATTCCGAAATTACTCATTCAGCCGCTTGTTGAAAATGCAGTTCTGCATGGAGTTGGAAATAAAACAGGTATAGGTACAGTTTCAATCAGCATGACAGAATGTATGGAGGGAAATGAGTTGCTTATTAAGGTGCAAGATGATGGAAACGGTATGGATGAAAAAGATTTGAAAACGTTGAAAGAAAAGTTAACAAGTAAAACGGTTCCTTCGATGAAAGGGAGTGGGATCGCGCTCATGAATGTTAACCGACGATTACAGCTTTACTACGGCGAAGAGCGAGAGTTACTTATTCACAGCGAAGCAGGGAAAGGAACATGTGTAACATTTCAAATTCCTAAAAGTGGGTGAAGCTTCGTGAGAAGTATAAAAACGATTTTGATTGTTGATGATGAGCCAAGAGCACGTGAAGGAATGAAAAAGGTTCTAAATTTGTGGGCAATGGGAAAATATGAAATTGCATGTGCTAGTAGTGCTGAAGAAGCAGTTTCTATTTTACAAAAGAAAAAAATCGATGTGTTATTAACAGATATTCGTATGCCGCAAATTTCAGGTTTAAAACTTATTCGTACCCTTAAGGAAAAAAATGAAATTCCTATTATCATTATCTCGGCTTACTCCGAGTTTACGTACGCTCAGGAGGCGATCACGTTAGGTGTTGTAGACTATTTGCTTAAACCGGTAGATAAAGATAAACTGATTGAAGCGGTGGAGAAAGCACTTGATATATCAGAAAGTCTGGAAAAGGCAAAGAAGATCGAAAAGATTTTGGATGACCATGTCATAGGAATACACGAAGAGAAACTTTCTTCACCTATTAAAAAAGCGATTCAGTTCATTCATGAAAACCTCGACAAACCTTTTAGTTTAAGTGATGTATCTAAATATGTATATTTAAATTCGAGTTATTTTAGCGCCCTATTTAAGCAAGAAATGAATATGACGTTTAGTGAATATGTAACAAGATGTCGATTACAAAAGGCGAAAAACTTATTAATAAATACGAATTTATCGATTGCTGAAATTAGTAGCGTCGTAGGGTATCAAACATCTAAGTACTTTATTAAAATATTTAAAGAGTTTGAAGGGATTACTCCTTATCGTTTTCGAAAAGAGTATCTAAAAAAAATGGAATTTTAAATGATGAATGTTACCTTACTAGGAGCCATCACTCGTGCTACATTAGAAGTAAGAAAACGAAAGGGGGATTTTGAAAGTGTTAAAGAAAGCGCATACAATATTGTGGCTAGTTGTTTTAATGCTTGTTTTAGCGGGCTGTTCAGAAAAAACAGCTGAGAAAGACACAGAAGGAAAAGGTGAGGAAAAAGTAACACTCACTTTCATGCATCTTTGGCCGGCGGGAAGTTCTAAGCAGCATAACATGATTGTAAACGAAATTATTCAAGAGTTTGAAGCAGAAAATCCGAATGTAAAGATTAAACAAGAAATTTTGGAAAACGAACAGTATAAAAACAAACTGAAAGTATTAGGGGCTTCGAATGAACTTCCTGATATTGGGATGACATGGGCTGCAGGGTTTTTAGAGCCTTATGCGAAAGGAGGGCTCTTTACTCCACTAGATGATCTGTTAGCCGACGGATTGCGTGAAAATTTTGTTTCAGGTACAACAGAGCCATATGCATTAGAAGGAAAAACATATGCCCTTCCTTTAGAGTTGAATATTACTCCTATTTACTATAACAAAGGGATTTTTGAAAAATATAATTTGGAAGTCCCTAAAACATACGATGAGTTTAAACAAGTTGTACAAGTACTGGTAGATAACGGGGTTGCCCCTATTGCTCTAGGAAATAAAGATCGTTGGACAGGTTCGATGTGGTATATGTATTTAGCTGATCGTATTGGTGGAGCAGATACATTAAAAAATGCGATTAACGGGAGCGGTACGTTTGAGGATCCGAGTTTAGTACAAGCTGCAGAAGAAATACAAAATCTTGTGAGAATGAAAGCATTTATTAAAGGATTTAACGGTTTATCGAATGATGAAGCAAAGGCAGAATTTACAAATGAAAAGGCTGCTATGTATTTGATGGGAACATGGGATTTACCACAGTTCACAACAAATGAAGATATTCCAAAAGAATTTAGAGAAAAAGTAGGATTTTTCAAGTTCCCAGAAGTTGAAGGTGGAAAAGGAAATATTGATAGCTGGGTTGGTGGACCAGGCGTAGGGTTATTTGTATCTGAAAATTCAAAACATAAAGAAGAAGCGAAACAATTTGTGAAGTTCTTTGTTGAAAAATGGGGAGAACGTTCTGTCACAAGAGCTGGTGTCATTCCAGCAACAAAAGTGAATACCGCCAACATTGAATTACCACAAATGTATATTGATGTTTTAAATGAATTAGCAAATGCGAGCAACATTACATTATTTGCCGATGTGCAGATGAACCCAGAAGCCGCACAAACTCACTTGAATTTAATTCAGTCGTTATTTGGGGAAAGTGTCACACCGGAAAAATTCGCAAAACAGCACCAAGAAGCATTGTCTAACACACGCTAGATATGAAGAACAGAAAAAGGACATATTTTTATAATATGTCCTTTTTCCTCAAAGTATGAGGGAGGAAATAATATGGACAAAGTAATGTCTGATAAACGTGTCATCGCATTATACGTTCTACCTGCTTTATTAATGATCGTTATATTAGTTTATGTCCCGATTATTATGACGGGATATTATAGCTTAATGCAATGGGATGGAATAGGTGAAAGAACATTTATTGCATTGGACAACTATAAACAGTTATTAAAAGATGGCATGTTTTGGGAAAGTGTATATCATTCATTTTTATTAGCTGTTTTTTCTGTTTTGAGCCTTGGTGGTTATTTAGTTGTCTCTCTTATTCTTGCGGGAAGGATAAAAGGCGCAAATATGCTTCGGAAAATTTATTTAATTCCTATGTTGCTTTCCTCTGTGGCTATTGCTCAGTTATGGTTAAGAATTTATCATCCTTCCAACGGAATGTTGAACCAATTTCTTTCATCTTTAGGGGTAGATGATCCTCCAAATTGGCTTGCTGACCCTTCAATTGTACTATATTCTGTTTTTATACCTATAATTTGGCAATACGCAGGGTTTTATATATTGATCTACTACGCAGCTTTAAAAAATATCCCATCTTCCATTATTGAAGCAGCTATTATTGATGGGGCTAATCCTTGGCAGTTAGCATATAAAATTAAATTGCCGCTCATTGCTGGTGTAATCAAAGTGACAATCGTATTGGCTGTTGTCGGTTCTTTGAAATATTTTGATTTGATTTATGTAATGACTGGCGGTGGACCAAACGGAGCAAGTGAAGTTATTGCTTCTTACATGTATCAAAAAGCATTTCGTAGTTTCAATTTTGGATACGGGAGTGCAATTGCTTTTTCTCTGTTGATTCTTTGTATTGTTGCTACGTGGTTAATTAGAAAGTTAACGCACACAGAAGAAGAAGTTCAATATTAATAGTGTATGGGGTGCTGATACGATGGAGAAATCGACATATATATATATGAAAAAAATAGGCATGTTTCTTTTTTATATGATGCTATTTTTAGTAGGTGGATTACAAATACTTCCTCTTGTCTGGTTATTATTTTTCTCTCTGAAAAACAACCAAGAAGTATTTAATACGCCTCTTTTTTCTTTACCTTCCCCTCCACGTTGGGAAAACTATGTGAAGGTATGGGTTGAAGGGGATATTGGTCTTTATTTTTTCAACAGTTTGTGGATTACTACTGTATCAGTCATTTTTACCGTTTTATTAGCTAGTTTTGTAACGTTTGCGATTACACGGATGAATTGGAAACTTAAACATGTCGTACTTGGATTGTTCATGGTCGGATTAATGATTCCGATACACTCGACACTTATCCCTTTGTTTAACTTTTTTATGAAAGTGAAGCTCATCGATCATCCGATGTCGATTGTTTTAACAAATATAGGTTTCAATTTACCTATCACGATTATGATTTTACTAGGTTTTTATAATGCTTTGCCACGTGAACTTGAAGAATCGGCTGTGATGGATGGTTGCTCTGTGCATCGTATGTTTTTCCAAGTAATTTTGCCAATGACTTCCCCGGTTATTGTAACAACGACAATTATTAACATGATTTATAACTGGAATGAGTTTGTATTTGTTAACACATTCATTAGTTCAGACGAGTATAAAACATTAACAGTAGGAATACAAAATTTCATCGGACAGTATACAACCGATTGGGGAGCAATTGGAGCTACTTTAATGATTAGTGTGTTACCAATTTTAATTATTTTCTTCTTTTTAAGCAATAAAATTATGGAAGGAATTACAGCTGGGGCAATTAAAGGATAAGAAAGGGGTATGGTTATGCCGAAAAATATGTTTTTTAATGCGCATCATTCACCAGTCGGGGCATTTGCTAGTTTTACACTGGGGTTTCCCGGAAAAAGTGGAGGATTAGATCTCGAATTAGCTCGTCCTCCAAGACAAAATGTGTTTATTGGTGTAGAGTCATTAGAACAGTCAAATGTATATGATGTATTGCCATTTTTACAAATGGAAAATGAAGATGAAAGCAGACGATACGATATTGAAAATCCAGATCCAAATCCGCAAAAACCAAACATTCTTATTCCGTTTGCAAAAGAGGAGATCAAGCGCGAATTCCGTGTGGCAACCGATACGTGGAAATCTAGGGATTTAACGTTTACGATTTATTCGCCAGTAAAGGCGGTGCCTGATCCTGAAATAGCAGCCGAGGAAGAACTCAAGTTGGCGTTGGTTCCGGCTGTGATTGTAGAGATGACGATCGATAATACAAACGGGACAAGAACACGGCGGGCGTTTTTTGGATTCGAAGGCACCGACCCGTACACCTCGATGCGGCGGATCGATGATACGTGCCCGCAGTTGCGCGGGGTTGGCCAAGGACGGATTGTGGGCATTGTCTCCAAAGACGAGGGTGTTCGCTCTGCGTTGCATTTTAGTATGGAAGATATTTTAACAACACCGCTTGAAGAAAACTGGACATTTGGACTTGGGAAAGTTGGGGCGTTAATCGTCGATGTGCCGGAGGGAGAAAAGAAAACATATCAATTTGCCGTTTGTTTTTACCGCGGCGGCTATGCAACGGCGGGAATGGATACTTCTTATTTTTACACCCGTTTCTTCAAGAATCTCGAAGAAGTCGGCCTTTATGCGTTAGAGAAGTCGGACGTATTAAAGGAGCAGTCGTTCCGTTCGAATGAACTCATTGAAAAAGAATGGCTCTCCGATGATCAGAAGTTTATGATGGCGCATGCGATTCGCAGCTACTATGGCAATACCCAGTTGCTTGAGCATGAAGGAAAGCCGATTTGGGTCGTTAATGAAGGCGAATATCGGATGATGAACACGTTTGATTTAACGGTTGACCAACTCTTTTTTGAATTGAAAATGAACCCTTGGACGGTGAAAAATGTACTTGATTTGTATGTGGAGCGATACAGCTACGAAGATTGTGCCCGTTTTCCGGGAGACGAAAAGGAATATCCGGGCGGCATCAGCTTTACCCATGATATGGGAGTTGCTAACACATTCTCGCGCCCACATTACTCGTCATATGAGCTATATGGCATTAGCGGCTGCTTTTCGCATATGACACACGAACAGCTCGTCAACTGGGTGCTTTGCGCGGCGGTATACATTGAGCAAACGAAAGATTGGGCATGGCGCGACAAGCGGCTCGACATTTTGGAGCAGTGCCTTGAAAGCATGGTTCGCCGCGATCATCCAGACCGAGAAAAGCGAAACGGAATTATGGAACTTGATAGCACGCGCACGATGGGTGGCGCAGAGATTACAACATATGATAGTTTAGATGTTTCCCTCGGCCAAGCGCGTAATAACTTATATTTAGCAGGAAAGTGCTGGGCAGCCTATGTCGCGCTTGAGAAATTGTTTAGCGATGTCGGCAACGAAGAGCTAGCCGTGTTAGCTGGTGAACAAGCGGAAAAATGCGCAGCGACTATCGTAAGCTATGTGACGGATCAAGGATATATCCCAGCGGTGATGGGGGAAGGAAATGACTCAAAAATCATTCCAGCCATTGAAGGGCTTGTATTCCCTTATTTTACGAATTGCCATGAGGCGTTAAAAGAGGATGGACGTTTTGGGAAATATATTCAAGCGCTGCGCAACCATTTGCGTTATGTATTACAGGAAGGAATTTGCCTCTTTCCAGACGGCGGATGGAAAATTTCCTCGACAAGCAACAACTCGTGGTTAAGTAAAATTTATTTATGCCAGTTTATTGCTCGCCACATTTTAGGGTGGGAATGGGACGAACAAGGAAAACGGGCTGATGCGGCTCATGTCGCGTGGCTCACGCATCCGACGCTCTCCATTTGGAGTTGGAGCGACCAAATTATCGCTGGTGAAATTAGCGGCAGCAAATACTACCCGCGCGGCGTAACGAGCATTTTATGGTTGGAGGAGGGAAGATGAAAGGGCAACTGTACTGGGAGGAAGGAAAACTTTTTCGTTTATGTGAATGGGGAATGAGATTAGCGTATGTGAATGTTCTTTGGTTTTTCTTTACTTTCGCTGGGCTGGTTGTGGCTGGAATCGCTCCATCTTCCATTTCTTTATTTACTGTTATGAGAAAATGGTTGACAGGACAAGAGGATATTCCTGTATTTCAGACGTTTTTTTCCACATACAAAAAAGAATTTTGGCGAACAAATGCAATAGGATTTGTTTTAGGAACCGGTGCCGGTGTATTGTTTCTTGATTTTTTATTTATGACTTACACGAAAGGGATTCTCTCCCTCATACTTTTGGCATTTTTGCTGATGATTACGATGTTTTATTTCATTGTTTGCTTGTATATTTTTCCGGTTTATGTTCATTACCATTTGCGAGTAGTTGATTATATAAAACATTCATTTTTCATCGGAATAGCTAATCCGGCAACAACATTGACGCTGACTATCTCGGTTATTTTGATAGGAATGTTGTTTTTGTCTATACCGGCGCTCATTCCGTTTTATGGAGCTAGTTTATGTTCTCTCATTGTAATGAAAGGGGCATTAAAATGTTTCCGAAAGATAGAGGGGAAATTGTCATAAACTTATAACAAACAAACTTTGTTTATCTAATAGACAAACAAATAAAAAGGCGTTATACTGTTATCAGAAGTTCGATTTCACTAAATGACGAGGAGGATTTTAGTATGGCGTATTTTGAAAACGTTGACAAAGTGGTGTATGAAGGCCCGGCATCGGAAAATCCGCTTGCGTTTAAGTTTTATAATCCGGAAGAAAAAGTCGGGGATAAAACGATGGAGGAGCATTTGCGCTTTTCGGTGGCGTATTGGCACACATTTGTTGGGGATGGGGCAGACCCGTTTGGGGTTGGTACGGCGATCCGCCCGTGGAACCGATACAGCGGAATGGATTTGGCAAAAGCGCGTGTGGAGGCAGCGTTTGAGTTATTTGATAAGCTAAACATTCCATTTTTCTGCTTCCACGATGTCGATATTGCCCCAGAAGGAGCGACGTTAAAAGAAACGTATCAAAACTTAGATACGATTGTTGATATGATCGAAGAATACATGAAAACAAGCAAAACCAAGTTGCTTTGGAATACAGCTAATTTATTTACACATCCTCGTTTTGTACATGGTGCAGCCACTTCTTGCAATGCAGATGTGTTTGCGTATGCAGCAGCAAAGGTGAAAAAAGGCTTAGAAATTGCCAAACGACTTGGTGCAGAAAACTATGTATTCTGGGGCGGGCGTGAAGGCTATGAAACGTTGTTAAATACAAATATGAAGCTCGAACTGGACAATTTAGCCCGCTTTTTGCATATGGCGGTTGACTATGCGAAAGAAATTGGCTTTGACGGGCAATTTTTAATTGAGCCAAAACCAAAAGAACCAACGAAGCATCAATACGACTTTGATGTTGCAACAGCATTAGCGTTTCTACAGACGTATGGACTAAAAGATTATTTCAAATTCAACATTGAAGCAAACCATGCGACATTGGCAGGTCATACATTTGAACATGAACTTCGCGTAGCGCGCATTCACGGAATGCTCGGTTCGGTCGATGCCAACCAAGGCGACCCGTTGCTTGGCTGGGATACCGACGAATTCCCAACAGACTTGTATTCTACTACTCTTGCGATGTACGAAATTTTACAAAATGGCGGACTCGGAAAAGGCGGATTGAACTTTGATGCGAAAGTAAGACGCGGTTCGTTTGAACCAGAAGACTTATTCTACGCCCATATTGCCGGAATGGATAGCTTTGCGATTGGACTAAAAGTGGCGTATCGTTTAATTGAGGATCGTGTGTTTGAATCAGTTGTTGAGGAACGGTATAAAAGCTATACAGAAGGAATTGGCCGGGATATCATTGATGGGAAGGCCGACTTCCATACACTAGAGGCATATGCATTAAATCTTCGCGATATTTCCAATCGTTCAGGACGGCAAGAACGTTTAAAAACGTTGCTTAACCAATATTTACTTGAAGTTTGTGTAGCTCGTTAACGAAATGAGGGATGAACTTGGAACACGTCATTGGCATCGATTTGGGAACGAGTGCAGTTAAAGTATTACTTGTTGACTGGACTGGAAAAGTAAAAGGGGAGTGCACAGAGGCGTATCCCCTTTATCAACCATATTCAGGATATAGCGAGCAAAATCCAGAAGATTGGGTAGAAAAAACGATTACTGCATTACGAAAAGTGTTGCAAGTATCAAATGTCGATCCCAGTTCGATTGTCGGACTCAGTTTTTCTGGACAAATGCATGGGCTAGTATTATTATCTGAAAACAATGAGGTTGTACGTCCAGCCATTCTTTGGAACGATACAAGAACGACAGAAGAGTGCCGATTAATTGAAGAGAAAGTTGGAAGAGATAAGTTGTTGTCCATTACAAAAAATCGGGCACTCGAAGGGTTTACGTTACCCAAATTATTATGGGTAAAAAAGCACGAACCGCATCTTTATAAACAAGTCCGTACGTTTTTATTACCAAAAGATTATGTTCGCATGCGTCTAACGGGTCATATCGCTATGGAATATTCTGATGCAGCAGGAACGTTGCTCCTAGACATAAGTAAAAAGGTGTGGAGTGAGGAAATTTGTCAGGCGCTCGATATTAATATTCATTTATGTCCGCCATTAGTTGAGTCCACGGATTATGTTGGTACATTGTTGCCGGAAATAGCAGAAAAAACCGGATTGTCAAAAAATACAAAAGTATTTGCTGGTGGAGCAGACAACGCATGTGGGGCAATTGGTGCGGGCATTTTAGAAGAAGGACAAACGATGTGTAGTATCGGGACATCTGGTGTCGTGCTTGCATTTGAACAAACTGGTGAAAGAGAATTTGGGGGAAAAGTACATTATTTTAATCACGCAAAACCAAATTCGTACTATATTATGGGTGTAACGTTAGCTGCGGGATATAGTTTTGATTGGTTTAAGCGAACGTTTTTAAATCACATGTCTTTTTCTGAAATTGTCAAACGAGCGTATCAATCATCTATTGGAGCGAACGGACTATTGTTCACACCGTATTTAGTTGGGGAAAGAACTCCTCATGCAGATGCTGATATTCGTGCTTCTTTTATCGGAGTGGATGCTATTCATACATCATGGGATTTTGCGCGCGCTGTATTAGAAGGGATTACGTTTTCTTTAAATGAATCTGTCGAAATCATTAGAGCGAGTGGAAAACGTGTGGATACAGTCGTTTCGATTGGCGGTGGGGCAAAGAGTGAAGAGTGGTTACAAATTCAAGCAGATATATTCGCTACACCAATCGAAAAATTAAAGAATGAACAAGGTCCAAGTATGGGAGCTGCGATGATTGCGGCCTACGGTTGTAAGTGGTTCCCATCTTTAGAACACTGTGCTCGTATATTTAAAGACGTAGAACAAGTTGTTGAGCCGAATAGCCGAGCTGTAGAAAGATATAAAGAAATTTTCGAAATGTATAAAGAAATATACCTACAAACAAAGGAACTGTCGAAAAAATTGAAAGCGTTTAGACGATAAAAATCCCCCCTTAAAATAAATTGTGCAAGAAATAGCCTTCGCATGGAAGGCTATTTTTTTACTGCTTCTTCTAATGTGGCAAGCATCGATTGTTTTTGTTCATCTGTTGCATGATTCCATAATGCTTCAAACAAGACACCAAGACCAGGCAAATATTTTTCTTCCCCTTGTTGAATCGCATCGACGATCGTATGTTCTAATTGGTCTTTTGAGCTGTTTGCGACGTTTGCCATCACGGCACCACGTAAGTTGAAGTCCATTGTTTTCACTCCATTCTTTATGTATTGCGTACGTAGTTTTTGCTATAATGGTAACTACTATTCATTAAAAGAGGAGAGAGAAAGATGGAAAAAGCAACATTTGCTGGAGGTTGTTTTTGGTGCATGGTCACTCCGTTTGAAGAGCTTGATGGCATTTATGGCATCGTTTCTGGATACACCGGTGGTGATGTGGAAAATCCGACATATGAACAAGTGAAAACAGGGACGACAGGGCATTATGAAGCGGTGCAAATTACGTTTGATCCGAGTGTGTTTCCGTACGAAAAATTGTTAGAGTTATATTGGTGTCAAATTGATCCGACGGATGATGGCGGGCAATTTCATGACCGCGGTCCGCAATATCGAACAGCTATTTTTTATCATAATGAGCGACAAAAAACATTAGCGGAGCAATCGAAAAAACAACTAGAAGAAAGTGGACGTTTTTCAAAACCGATTGTTACCAAAATCTTACCTGCGACAACGTTTTATCCAGCAGAAGACTATCATCAAAATTACCATAAAAAAAATCCGAAGCACTATAAAGAAGACCGCGCTGCTTCAGGTCGCGATGAATTTATTGCGAAACATTGGGGGAACAACGAGTGAAACGAATTGAATCACCGAAAAATGAGCGAGTGAAGCAATGGAAAAAACTTTTAACGAAAAAAGAGCGCGACAAAACCGGATTGTTTCTCATTGAAGGATTTCATTTAGTCGAAGAGGCAATAAAAAGCGGCGTTCATATTGAAGAAATCATCATCGCTGAACATGCGACTATTCCAGCAAGCTGGAACGTTGCGCATATTCCGATGACGATTGTGACAAATGACGTGATGAAAGCAATTAGCGACACGGAAACACCGCAAGGCATCGCAGCGGTATGCAAACAATTGCATTGGAACGTCGACGATGTGCAAACAGCATTGTTCATTGATGCCGTTCAAGATCCGGGGAATGTAGGGACGATCATTCGCACCGCAGATGCCGCAGGAGTAGACGTCGTTGTTGTTGGTGAAGGGAGCGCAGACGTATACAATGCAAAAGTCATTCGTGCGACGCAAGGCTCACTGTTTCATTTTCCTGTTATAAAAGGAGACATCGGACAATGGATGGCTCGCTTTCAAAATGAACATATTCCGATTTATGGCACATCGCTTCAAAATGGGGTAGACTATCGTTCTGTCGCTCCTTCGTCATCATTTGCATTAATTGTTGGCAACGAAGGAAGCGGAGTGAGTGAGCAATGGCTAAAACAGACGACAGCGAATTTATATGTGCCGATTTATGGAAAAGCGGAATCATTAAACGTCGCCATTGCGACAGGCATTTTACTGTATCATTTACAGAAAAAATAAACGTATGTTTGCATGATTACCTTGCACCTGATGGCACATTTGCTTATAATAAATGAAGAATTTCATGATGAAAAGACGATGATCGAGAAGAGTAGCTTGCCGATCGCCATTCAGGGAGAAAACGCCATAGACTGCGAGCGTTTTTATGGTAGAAGCAAGTGAATTCACCTCGGGAGTTGGCGCTTGGACCATTTTGCATATGCAAAATGTAAAGGCGTTCCGGTGGAAGCCGTTATCTGAATGAAGTGAGCTATGCGAACGGCATAGCTAACAAGGGTGGTACCGCGAGTGCACTCGTCCCTTATGTGAGGGGCGAGTTTTTTTATTTATATAGATCAGAGGAGGGTTTTTATGAAGGAGCGGTTACGACAGCTTCAACAAGAAGCACTTGAAAAAATTGAACAGGCAAACGATTTAAAAGCGCTCAATGACGTGCGCGTCGCATATCTCGGCAAAAAAGGCCCAATTACAGAAGTGTTGCGCGGCATGGGAGCATTGTCTCCTGAAGAGCGTCCTGTGATGGGAGCGCTTGTGAACGAAGTGCGCGAAGCGATTCAAACAGCGCTTGAAGCAAAGCAAACAACGCTTGAACAAGCAGAAGTCGAGAAAAAACTAGCGGCGGAAGCGATTGATGTGACACTTCCAGGACGCCCGATTAGACGCGGGAATCATCATCCGTTGACGCGCGTCATTGAAGAAATTGAAGATTTATTTATCGGCATGGGCTATACGATTGCCGAAGGGCCGGAAGTCGAAAAAGACTATTACAACTTTGAAGCGCTCAATTTGCCAAAAGGTCATCCTGCGCGCGATATGCAAGATTCCTTTTATATTACAGAGGAAATTTTATTGCGTACGCATACGTCACCTGTGCAAGCGCGCACGATGGAAAAGCATCAAGGACGCGGTCCAGTAAAAATCATTTGCCCGGGAAAAGTGTATCGCCGCGACAACGACGATGCGACACATTCGCATCAATTTACGCAAATTGAAGGGCTTGTCGTTGATGAACATATTCGCATGAGCGACCTAAAAGGAACGTTGCGCGAGTTTGCTCGCAAAATGTTTGGTGAAGACCGCGACATTCGTTTCCGCCCGAGCTTTTTCCCATTTACTGAGCCGTCGGTCGAAGTTGATGTGTCATGTTTTAATTGCGGCGGACACGGATGCGGAGTATGTAAAGGTACTGGCTGGATTGAAATTTTAGGTGCTGGGATGGTTCATCCGAACGTGCTGGAGATGGCAGGATTTGATTCGAAAAAATATACAGGCTTTGCGTTCGGGATGGGGCCAGAGCGTATTGCGATGTTGAAGTACGGCATTGATGATATTCGTCATTTTTATCAAAACGATGTTCGTTTCTTGCAACAATTTAATCGGGTGTAAAAGGAGGTTGGCATGATGTTTGTTTCATATAAATGGCTACAACAATATGTTGATTTAACAAATATTACGGCAAAAGAATTGGCTGATCGCATCACAAAAGCAGGCATTGAAGTGGAAAGTGTTGAGGTGCGCAATAAAGGAATACAAGGTGTCGTCATCGGACATGTACTTGAGCGCGAACAACATCCGAATGCTGATAAATTAAGCAAATGTTTCGTTGATATCGGTGAAGGAGAGCCGGTGCAAATTATTTGTGGGGCACCGAACGTCGCAAAAGGACAAAAGGTTGCCGTTGCGAAAGTTGGTGCGGTATTGCCTGGCAATTTCAAAATTAAACGCGCTAAATTGCGCGGTGAGGAATCGAACGGCATGATTTGTTCGTTACAAGAACTTGGCGTGGAATCAAAATTAGTGCCGAAAGAATACGCTGATGGCATTTTCGTTTTCCCAAGCGATGCGCCGGTCGGAGCTGATGCGTTAGAACTACTTTACTTGGATGATGAAGTGTTAGAATTAGGATTAACCCCAAACCGTGCCGATTGTTTAAGTATGATTGGCGTTGCTTATGAAGTAGCGGCTATTTTAGGACGGAGCGTGAAGTTGCCGGCAATCGAACTTCACGAAAACAGCGAAAGCGTTTATGATTACATTTCCGTACGCGTCGACGCGCCAGAAGACAATCCGTTATATGCGGGACGTATTGTGAAAAACGTGAAAATTGGTCCATCTCCGCTTTGGATGCAAGCGCGTTTAATGGCAGCGGGTATTCGACCGCATAATAACGTTGTTGATATTACGAACTATATTTTACTTGAGTACGGCCAGCCGCTTCATGCGTTTGATTACGACCGCCTCGGTTCAAAAGAAATTGTCGTTCGCCGCGCGAAAGCAGGTGAAACGATTGTGACGCTCGACGATGTAGAGCGGACGCTGACAGAAGAGCATCTTGTCATTACAAACGGCAAAGAGCCTGTCGCTTTAGCCGGTGTGATGGGCGGCGCGAACTCGGAAGTAAAAAATGACACAACGACCGTGTTTATTGAATCCGCGTATTTCGCAAGCCCGATTGTTCGCCAAGCGGTCAAAGATCATGGGTTGCGCAGCGAGTCGAGCACACGTTTTGAAAAAGGCATCGACCCAGCGCGGACAAAAGAAGCGCTTGACCGCGCGGCGATGTTAATGGCGGAATATGCTGGCGGTGAAGTCGTTGGCGGTGTGGTGGAAGTGAACACACTGCAACGAAAAGAGGTCGTTGTCACGATTACACTAGACCGTATCAATAACGTGCTTGGCACAACCATTACGAAAGAAGAAGTGGCAGGCATTTTAACGAACTTGCAATTTACGTTCACAGAAGATAACGGAACGTTTACGATTGCTGTTCCATCGCGCCGCCGCGATATTGCGATTGAAGAAGACATCATTGAAGAAGTGGCGCGTCTTTATGGCTATGACAACTTGCCAGCAACTCTTCCAGTCGGGGAAGCAAACCCAGGCAAGCTCACACCATACCAAGCAAAGCGTCGTAAAGTACGCCGTTATTTAGAAGATGCGGGCTTGTTCCAAGCAATTACGTACTCGCTCACAAACGAGGCGAAAGCGACGATGTTTGCGCTTGAAACGGCGGAACCGATCCGTTTGGCATTGCCAATGAGTGAAGAACGAAGCGTCTTACGGCAAAGTTTAGTGCCGCACTTGCTTGAAGCCGCAAGCTACAACCGCGCTCGCCAAGTCGAAAACGTAGCGCTATACGAAATCGGTTCGGTATATTTAGCAACGAATGCAAACGAGTTGCCAAACGAAAAAGAGCGGTTAGCCGGCGTCTTGACAGGAGTATGGCATGCGCATGTATGGCAAGGAGAGAAAAAAGCGGTCGACTTCTACGTTGCAAAAGGCATTTTAGACGGTTTATTTGCGTTGCTAGGATTAGAGAACCGCGTGGAATATAAGCAAGCAAAACGCGATCACCTTCACCCAGGGCGTACAGCAGAAATTTTATTAGATCATAAGACAATCGGTTTTGTCGGTCAGCTTCATCCGGTCGTACAAAAAGAATTGGATTTAAAAGAAACGTATGTGTTTGAACTAGACATTGAAGCGTTACTGAAAGCGGAAGTAGATGACATTCGCTATACAGCGATTCCGCGCTTCCCATCCATTACGCGCGATATTGCGCTCGTCGTCGATGAGCATATTGTTGCGGGTGAGCTGCAAAAAGCAATTATTGCCGCGGGCGGAGAACTATTAAAAGACGTATCGATTTTCGACGTCTATAAAGGAGACCGCCTTCCTGAAGGCAAAAAATCAATTGCCTTTGCGCTCCGTTACTACGACCCAGCGCGGACATTAACAGATGAAGAAGTAACAAACGTTCATGAACAAGTGATCAAAGCGGTCGAACAACAATTCGGCGCCACATTGCGCGGATAAAACGAAGCCCCCATCTGATGCATAAGCATTGGATGGGGTTTTTATGTCCTCATCGAATGGATGAGGGAATTTTTGTCTAGTCCGCCAAAATTGGCGTGCACACCGCCAAAAAATGGCGGGGTTCGACACTATGTTGGCGGTGAAAGAGAGAGAAACTGGAGGTATAATGAGGTTGAATAGGTAAAATATACAAGAATGGTTAAAATGGAGTTTCTATACCTAATTACTCTACCGATAATTGGTTCTTTGTGGTTTTTAAATTTCACGATTTTTTTAAAAAGATTAAACAGTAATGGAAATACACACAATCAAACAATATTAGGTGTTCTGTTAACCTTTATTTTTATTTTTGTATTTGCGTACGGTTACTTGGCAACACATTACTGAATAGTTACTTTTAATTCATTAACCCGTGGTGTTAGTTGAAGCAACACGGGAATTTTATTGAAATTTTTTAATATATTTTTACGATTGAATTAAAAAACAGAGCCATATCATCCATCCCTTCATCATTGACTGTTTTGTATTTCATAGTTATATTATTAAATAGTTAAACAATTGAACTATTTTGACAGGAGGCATGAAGTGTTGGAGAGAAGCATACAACAATTGATTGAGCGCTATTTGTCCGTTTCGTTTCTCGTGAATAAACGAGGGGCGGCGCTGATGAAATGTGAGTTAGATGATGTGACGCACGATCAATATTATTTATTGCGCTACATATATAAGCGAGGAGTATGCACATCAACGGAATTGGCGGACGTGTTTGCGGTGAATAAAAGCGCCATTACTGCGATGACAAATCGTCTTGTTGAAAAAGGAATGATTGAACGAGGGAGAGGGGGAGACGACCGTCGTGTTATTGCGCTTTCGCTGACGGAAAAGGGAAGGAAATGGCTTGAAGAAACAGAACAAAACGTGTATGAACTTGTGGAAGCAATTATGACGAAACTTTCACATGAAGAAATTGAACAGTTTATTCAAACGTATGAAAAGCTAGCGATGATTTTACAAGAAATGGGGGAAAGCAAATGAAAGCGATCATTCGCGGAAAGTGGGCCGTTTTGCTTCTTTGGATGTTAGCAGCCGTCGTACTGATGATGACTGCACCGAATATGGGGGAACTTGTGCGCGAAAAGGGGCAAATTACCGTTCCAGACGGCTACTCGTCTTCGCTTGCTAGCGAGCTACTAAAAGAAGTACAAAAACAAGAAAAGAAAGAAGGGGAAATGAGCGCTGTTCTCGTATTTCATCGAAAAGATCGCTTGCAAGATGAAGATTGGAAAGAAATCGAGAAAGCTGTAGAGCAACTGAAGGCGAAAAAAGAATCGCTCGGTTTAATGCAAATCGTTTCGCCACTTGATGATCGCACGCTAAAAGAAAAGCTCGTTTCAAAAGATGAAACAACGGCACTCATTTCGCTTCAATTAGAACGAAACAAACGTACAGCAAAAGAAATAAGCACAGCGCTTTATGAGGCGATCGAGCATATTGATGTGCCGCACTATTACACAGGTAGTTGGATGATTGATGAAGATGTTGTACAAAGTTCACAAGAAGGGTTGAAAAAAACAGAAGGCATTACCGTTGTTTTTATTTTAGTTGTTTTATTTCTTGTGTTCCGTTCGCTCGTCGCTCCGTTTGTGCCGTTGTTAACGGTCGGATTGACGTATGTTGTGTCGCAATCGATTGTCGCTTTTCTCGTCGACCGCGTCGATTTTCCGCTTTCTACATTTACCCAAACGTTTTTAGTCGCCGTTTTATTCGGGATTGGCACAGACTATTGCATTTTATTGCTTAGCCGTTTTAAAGAAGAACTAGCGAAACGAGAAGACCGGACAGAAGCGATTATCGCAACGTATAAAACAGCAGGAAAAACGGTTATTTTTAGCGGATTGGCGGTGATGATCGGCTTCGCATCGATTGGATTATCGACGTTTAAATTGTATCAGTCCGCCTCCGCCGTTGCGGTTGGTGTCGTTGTGTTACTTGTTGCGCTTGTTACGCTTGTGCCGTTTTTTATGGCTACACTTGGCGAAAAGCTGTTTTGGCCAATGAAAGGTGCACTTGAACATAAGCCGAGCAAATTATGGGATGTGGCAGGTCGCTTTTCTTTCGCACGACCACTATGGGCGCTCGTGATCGTAGCTATCATTACGTTGCCGATTTTATTTACGTATGATAGCAAACTTTCTTTTAACTCGATGGCGGAAATTGGCGATCGTTATCCTTCCGTCAAAGCGTTCAACATCATTTCTTCTCACTTTAGCGAAGGGGAAGCGATGCCTACGAAAATCGTCATGAAAAACGACGAAGCGATGAATGACGAGCAATATTACTACTTAATTGAAAAAATTAGCCGTGAAGTTGCAAATATTGATGGTGTGGACGCTGTTCGTTCGGTGACGCGCCCACTTGGAGAGCCGATCGATCAATTGTTTGTGACAAAGCAAGCGGAACAGTTAAAAGATGGATTAGGAAAAGGAGCAGACGGCATCGGACAAATTCGTTCCGGTTTAAGCGAAGCGAGCAGTGAAATGGCCAAGTCAGCCCCGAAACTCGAGCAGGCAACGGGCGGCATTCGTGAACTCGTCAACGGAACGACGAAGTTGAAAACGGGAATGAACGATTTACAACAAGCATTGAAGCAATTAGAAGATGGCGTGCGAAGTGGAGCGCTCGGTGCGGCTGATTTAGAAAAAGGATTGCAGACGATACAAATGAATATGAAAAAGCTGCATGATGGAGCGAATGAGTTACGAAACGGATATGAGCAAGCAACGAGCGGATTGCGTCAACTAAGCGAACAATATAAACAAATGGAAGCAGGACTTACTGCGATTGCCAAACAATTGCCTCTTCTTTCTCAGTCGCTGAATCGTATGGAAGAACGGCATGCGAGTTTGCGTGAAGACGCGGAGTATGCACATGTGAAGCAAGCGATTGAGCAAATCAGTGTGCAAATGAATACACTCTCTTATGCGTTTGTTCAAGTGAATGATGCGCTACAACGAATTCAACTCGGTTTGCAACAAGCGAATGAATCGTTTGCGACAGTAACAAATGGACAACAGGCGCTCGTGAATGGAATGGATGAAGTCATCGTTGGACTCGGAAAGCTTCGATTAGGATTAGAGCAAGCGGCAGATGGCCAAGGACAAATTGTTCAACGATTGCCAGAAGTGACAAATGGACTAGCGAAAGTAAATGAAGGACAACAGCAATTGCTTACAGGTTTTTCACAACTCAATGGCCAAATGGATCAACTCATCTCGGGATTAAATCAAAGCGTCGATGGATTGCGACAAGTAGAAAGTGGACTACAGTCTGCAAAGCAGTACGTTTCTGACTTAGCGAATGCACCAGATGAAGAAATGGCAGGGTGGTATATGCCGCCACAATTGTTAACGGGCGAGGAATTTGCTCAAGCAAAGGAAGCGTATATGTCGAAAGACGGAAAAGTAGTGACGTTCGACGTTGTTTTTTCGTCCAATCCATATGAAACAGAAACGATGGAAAAAATCGCAGAAGTGAAAGAAGCGATCGCTCGGGCAGTGAACGGTACGAAACTTGAACATGCGAAAGTAGGCGTTGGTGGCGTGACAAGCATATACTCAGATTTACGCGACGTTTCTGCCGACGATTATGCGCGCACGTCATTATTTATGCTTATAGGGATTGCGATTATTTTAATTGTTCTCCTTCGTTCGTTCATTATGCCGGCGTACTTAATGTTATCGCTTATTTTAACGTATTATACGTCGATGGCATTCACCGAACTTGTATTTGTCAATATGCTTGGATATGAAGGAGTGAACTGGGCTGTTCCGTTTTTTGCGTTCGTTATTTTAATGGCGCTTGGCATTGACTATAGCATTTTCTTAATGGATCGCTTTAATGAATATCGCGACAAAACTGTTCAAGAAGCGATGCTTGAAGCGATGCGTCACATGGGAACAGTCATTATTTCCGCAGCGGTCATTTTAGGAGGAACGTTTGCGGCGATGTATCCATCAGGTGTGCTATCATTATTGCAAATTGCGACAATTATTTTAACAGGCCTTTTCTTATATGCGCTGATCGTTTTGCCGTTATTTATTCCGGTGATGGCGAAAACGTTTGGACGGGCGAATTGGTGGCCATTTATGAAGTAAGAGCGGGTGTCGATGCCCGCTCTTCTTTTCGTATACCTTTTCATATATCTGCAAGTCGTGGTAAGATAAAAGGTAGAATTTTGCCGAAACGGGAGATCGGATGAATGGGGGAAACGGTTTGAAGGAGCAGCAAAAAACGCGCATTACAGTAGATATATACGGGCAACAATATTCGATCGTCGGAACAGAAAGTTCAAGTCACATTCGTCTCGTTGCGTCAATTGTTGATGACAAAATGCGTGAAATTAGTGCGAAAAATCCGACGCTTGATACGAGTAAGCTCGCCGTACTAACGGCTGTCAATATCGTTCATGAATATATTAAACTAAAAGATGAATACGATCGTCTTTTGCGAAAAATGAATAAAGAAAAGGATGATGACAGCGATGATTGATTTGCTCATTTGTTTCATCCTTCTCATGGGTCTAATGATTGGATTGAAACGAGGATTTATTTTGCAATTTATTCATATGACAGGTTTTTTTATCGCGTTTATCGTTGCGTATAAATATTACGACCAACTAGCGCCACGGCTGAAGTTGTGGGTGCCGTATCCGAGCTTCGGCGATGGTGAGGCGATGAAATTGCTCATTGAAAGCACCAATTTAGATGAAGCATATTATCGTGCGATTGCCTTTGCGGTTTTGTTTTTTGTTACGAAAATCGTGATGCAAGTGATCGGTTCAATGTTAGACTTCGTCGCACAGTTGCCGCTTTTAAAAAGCGTAAACCGTTGGGCAGGCGGGGCGCTTGGATTTATGGAAGTGTATTTGCTTTTATTCGTGCTTTTATACGTGAGTGCCCTTGTTCCTGTGGCTGCGATTCAACAACCGCTCCACGACTCATTTATCGCTAGTTTAATCGTCAAGCATACACCGATTTTATCCGACTTTGTGAAGCATATGCTCGTGCAATATATGGCGTAAAAACTTCTCCGTTTGAGAGAAGTTTTTTCGTCGAAAGGAAGGGAATAAAATGGAAAAAAGTAAAAAAGAAGCGATTCGTTTGCTTGAAACAATCGCTTTATATATGGAGATCAAAGGAGAAAATCCGTTTAAAGTGTCCGCCTTTCGCAAAGCAGCTTCAGCGTTAGAACGAGATGAACGCGCCTTAACAGATATTGCTGATTTTACATCGATTGCAGGCATTGGGAAAGGAACAGCAGCCGTTTTACAACAATGGTTACAGACAGGAACGAGCGATGTGCTTGAACAGTTAAAAAAAGAAATTCCTGAAGGATTGTTTCCGCTTTTAAAATTGCCGGGACTTGGCGGGAAAAAAATTGCTAAGCTGTATCATGAGTTACGCGTGACCGATATCGAAACATTAAAAGAGGCATGTTTAGCTCAACGCGTGCGACAATTAAGCGGTTTTGGCGCAAAAACAGAAGAAAACATTTTAGCTGCGCTCGCTAATCTCCATGCGCGCCCTGAGCGGTTGCCGATTGCGTTTATGCTTGAAGTGGCTTTAGATGTCGAACGTCAGCTTGCGAAGATGGAAGGGATTGTTCAGTTTTCGCGCGCGGGCAGTTTGCGCCGTGTATGCGAGACAATAAAAGATTTAGATTTTATTATTGCAACAAACGATGATTCGCTTGTTCGTGAGCAGTTGTTGCAACTTGAACATATTCATGACGTTGTTGCAAACGGTGAAACGAAAGTATCGTTGCAGTTAACGTATGAGTATGTTGTCAATGTTGACTTCCGCATCGTTTCTCCTGAACATTTTGCTACGACGCTTCATCATTTTACTGGTTCAAAAGATCATAATGTGCGCATGCGTCAGTTAGCGAAAGAACGTGGTGAAAAAATTAGCGAGTACGGCGTCGAGCATATACAAACAGGTGAAGTGAAAACGTTTGCGACAGAAGAGCAATTTTTTGCTCATTTTCATTTGCCGTTTATTCCTCCAGAACTGCGTGAAAGTGGACAAGAAGTCGATGCATATGATGGGACGCCGCTCCTTTCTTTATCCGATATACGCGGCGATTTACATATGCATACGACATGGAGCGACGGTGCGTTTTCGATTCAACAAATGGCGGAAGCATGCCGCAAAAAAGGGTATCGTTATATGGCGATTACCGATCATTCGCAGTTTTTAAAAGTAGCAAATGGGTTAACTGTCGAACGATTAAAACGGCAACAAGAAGAAATTGCTCGCCTGAACGAACAATACGATGACTTTGTTATTTTATCTGGCATTGAAATGGATATTTTACCAGATGGAACGTTAGATTTTTCTGATGATATATTACAAACTGTTGATTTTGTCATCGCTTCCATTCATTCCGCTTTTTCACAACCAGAAGAAACGATAATGAAACGTCTAAAAGAAGCGCTAATGAATCCATACGTTCATATGATTGCTCATCCGACTGGACGGTTAATTGGCGAGCGAAGCGGATACGCTGTAAACATAGAACAATTGTTACAGCTTGCGAAAGAAACAAATACGGTGCTAGAACTAAATGCCAATCCACATCGCCTCGATTTAACGTACACCTATTTACAAAAAGCGCAACAGCTTGGTGTCAAAATTGCGATTAACACGGATGCACACAATATTCGTATGTTGGATGATATGGAACTCGGTGTTGCATTCGCACGTAAAGGGTGGATTCGCAAAGAAACGGTCATAAATACATGGGATATCGACCAACTCATGTCTTTTTTGCGAAAATAAACAGCAGGAGGGTTACTTTGTGCACGTAAAAACGTTACACATTGTTGAGTTTGATAAAGTAAAAGCACAACTTGCGGAATATGCGTCTTCCTCGTTAGGAAAAGAAAAAGTTGTGGCGCTTATGCCGTCATCATCTGTTGAGGAAGTTGTGCGTTGGCAAGAAGAAACAGATGAAGCAGCAACGGTTCTTCGTTTGCGCGGCCACGTGCCGCTAGGTGGCATATTTGATGTACGTCCACAAACGAAGCGTGCAAGCATCGGGGGAACGCTTAGCCCACATGAACTTCTTGATATCGCAAGCACGATGCGAGCAGCACGGCAGTTGAAAAAATTTTTAGAAGGGACCGAGGCAGAGCTTCCGCATATGATGGCATATGCCGAGCAAATCGTTCCGCTTGTTGAGCTTGAGCAACATATATATCGC
Source organism: Anoxybacillus gonensis (assembly GCF_001187595.1). Classification (GTDB taxonomy): domain Bacteria; phylum Bacillota; class Bacilli; order Bacillales; family Anoxybacillaceae; genus Anoxybacillus; species Anoxybacillus gonensis. The sequence continues at coordinate 2,158,071 of NZ_CP012152.1, read as the reverse complement.
TGTATTGATGAAAGCGGGGAAGTGCTTGATGAAGCAAGCGATCGGCTTCGTTCGTTGCGCCACCAACTACGCACGATTGAAGGGCGAGTGCGCGATAAGTTAGAAAGTATTATTCGCTCATCATCGGCTCAAAAAACATTGTCTGATGCGATAATTACGATTCGTAACGATCGGTACGTCATTCCGGTCAAACAAGAATATCGCCATACGTATGGCGGCATTGTACACGATCAGTCCTCATCGGGCGCGACGTTATTTATTGAACCGCAATCGGTTGTAGAATTAAACAATGAACTGCAACAATTGCGTGTCAAAGAAAAACAAGAAATTGAACGGATTTTAAGTGAATTATCTGCCTCTGTGGGAGAGCAGGCGACAATGATTGTTGAAAACGTGGCATTGCTCGCACAGCTTGACTTTTTGTTCGCTAAGGCAAAATACGCTAAAGCGATCAAAGCAACGAAGCCAGCGATCAATGAGCGTGGATATATTCGCCTCATTCAAGCTCGTCATCCGCTTATTCCACCTGATCAAGTCGTTCCAAACGATATTGAACTAGGGAGCGACTATACGACAATGGTAATTACAGGACCGAATACAGGAGGAAAAACGGTCACGTTAAAAACGATTGGCTTGTTTACTGTCATGGCGCAAGCTGGATTGCAAGTACCCGCTTTAGACGGATCGCAGCTGGCCGTATTTCGTTCGGTGTATGCCGATATTGGAGATGAGCAATCGATTGAACAAAGTTTAAGTACGTTTTCTTCTCATATGGTCAATATTGTTGAGATTTTAAAACAGGTGGACGAGCATAGCCTCGTTTTATTTGATGAGCTTGGTGCAGGAACGGATCCACAAGAAGGTGCAGCGTTAGCCATTGCTATTTTAGATGAAGTGCATAACCGTGGTGCGCGAGTGGTAGCGACAACGCACTACCCTGAATTAAAAGCATATGGCTATAATCGTCGTGGTGTGATAAATGCAAGTGTTGAATTTGACATCGAAACGTTAAGTCCGACGTATAAACTATTGATCGGTATTCCTGGTCGAAGCAATGCGCTTGATATTTCTCGACGGCTCGGATTAGATGAACATATTATTGCGCGCGCACGAACGTATATTAGTGCGGAAAACAATGAAGTCGAAAATATGATTGCTTCTCTAGAGCAAAGCAAAAAGCGGGCAGAAGAAGAGTGGGAGCAAGCAGAAAAACTTCGTCAAGAAGCGGAACAACTGCGAAACGAATTACAACAGCAGTGGAACGAATGGCATGAACAACGCGATCATTTGCTAGAAAAAGCGAAAGAAGAAGCAGAATTCATTGTGAAAAAAGCGATGAAAACCGCAGAAGAAGTCATTCAAAACCTTCGCGAGATGCAAAAACAACAAGCGATCGCGATGAAAGAACATGAACTCATCGCTGCGCGTAAAAAGCTAGAAGAAGCTATACCGCAAATCGACACGAAAAAGAAAAAGCGAGTGCAAAAAGAAAAGCAACCTTTACAACCTGGTGATGAAGTGAAAGTCACTCATCTCAATCAAAAAGGGCAGTTGATTGAGAAAGTATCCGATAAAGAGTGGCTTGTGCAAATCGGTATTTTAAAAATGAAAGTGGATGAAGAAAATTTGCAGTATGTAAGCAGTCCAACACCAATGGAGACAAAGCCGATTGCGACGGTGAAAGGACGCGATTATCACGTTCCGCTTGAGCTAGATTTGCGTGGTGAACGATATGAAGATGCGTTGCTTCGCGTTGAAAAGTATATTGATGACGCAGTATTAGCAGGATACCCACGCGTGTCCATTATTCACGGAAAAGGAACAGGCGCACTTCGAAAAGGAGTGCAACAATATTTGCAAAATCATCGTTCGGTGAAAAGCATTCGGTTTGGTGAAGCGACCGAAGGGGGAACAGGCGTCACCATTGTCGAATTACAGTGACGGGAGGAACTATGAGCGCTTTTTGGGAAAATGAGATGATTCATATTGCTGCCAATTTTAGTGTCGTCATTTTATGTTTAGTTTTATTTTTAGCCATTTTTGAGCTTGTGACGAAATATAAAAATTGGGAAGAAATTAAAAAAGGAAATATGGCGGTAGCGATGGCGACAGGCGGAAAAATATTTGGTATTGCGAATATTTTTCGTTATTCAATCGATCATCACGATTCACTGTTAACGATGATCGGTTGGGGGATTTATGGCTTTGTCTTGTTGTTAGTCGGTTATTTTATTTATGAGTTTTTAACACCGAAGTTTAACATTGACGACGAAATTGCCAACGATAATCGCGCGGTAGGATTTATTTCGATGGTCATTTCTATCGGTTTGTCGTTTGTCATCGGAGCAAGTATACGGTGAGAGGAGAAAGAAATGGAAACGTTAGCGAAAGTATTGCTTGTATTGTGCGGTGTGTTTTTGCTTATAGGTGTCATATACCTCACATTTTTTGCATAAAAGGTGTCAGTAGGCACCTTTTTATTTTTTGATACAAAAATTTCAGAAAATATTATAAAATATAAATAATCTTATAGAAAAAGGGGGAAACAAAATGGAGAAACCATGGCTAGCGTTATATCCTCAGCAAGTTCCTCATTCGATTGATTATCCGCGCAAGCCGTTGCAACAATTTTTGCAAGAAGCAGCGGAGCAGTTTCCGCACAAAACAGCGATTCACTTTTTAGGAAAGGAGTTGACGTACAAAGAAATATATGAGCAAGCATTGAAGTTGGCGTCGTATTTACAGCAGCTCGGTTTAGAAAAAGGCGATCGCGTATCGATTATGTTGCCAAACTGCCCTCAAGCGGTCATTAGCTATTATGCCGTTTTGTTTGCAGGTGGCATTGTTGTACAAACAAATCCGCTATACACCGAACGGGAGTTGCAATATCAGTTAAATGACAGCGGTGCAAAAATCATTATTGCTCTTGATTTACTTTATCCGAGAATCATAAAAGTGAAAGCGCATACAAATGTTGAACATATGATCATTACAAGCATAAAAGATTATTTGCCGTTTCCGAAAAACGTATTATATCCGTTTGTACAAAAGAAACAAACAGGAATGATTGTGCGCGTCAAACATGAAGGGAATTGCCATTTATTTACGAAAGCATTATCGCTAGCAAGTGGAAAAGTACAAAAAGTGGACGTTCATCCGATCGAAGATGTTGCGCTGCTTCAATATACAGGGGGGACGACAGGATTTCCGAAAGCAGCGATGCTTACACATTATAATTTAACAGCGAATACGCTCATGTGCGCTAAATGGATGTATAAATGTGAACGTGGCAACGAATCGATTCTCGGAGTGCTTCCGTTTTTCCACGTATACGGGATGACTGCGGTCATGAACTTATCCATTATGGAAGGATATAAAATGATTTTATTGCCAAAGTTTGATGTCGAAACGACGTTAAAAACGATCGAAAAACAGCGGCCAACGCTATTTCCGGGTGCGCCAACGATTTACATCGCGCTACTGAACCACCCGAGTTTGAAAAAATATGACTTATCATCGATTAAAATATGCATTAGCGGTTCAGCTCCACTTCCAGTTGAAGTGCAAGAACAATTCGAAACGGTAACAGGCGGAAAAATTATTGAAGGATACGGTTTAACAGAAGCCTCTCCGGTGACGCATTCTAATTTTATTTGGGATGGAAAACGAATCAAAGGAAGTATCGGTGTACCTTGGCCAGATACAGAGGCGATGATCGTTTCATTAGAAACGGGCGAACGAGCAAATGTGAATGAAATCGGAGAAATTGTTGTTCGTGGACCGCAAGTGATGAAAGGATATTGGAATCGTCCAGAAGAAACGGCTGCGACGCTTCGGGACGGATGGTTATATACAGGTGACTTAGGCTATATGAACGATGAAGGATATTTCTTTGTTGTAGATCGGAAAAAAGATATGATTATTGCAAGCGGTTATAACGTATATCCGCGCGAAGTAGAAGAAGTGTTGTATGAACATCCGAAAGTGCAAGAAGCGGTCGTCATTGGTGTACCTGATGCTTATCGCGGTGAAACGGTAAAAGCGTTTATTGTGATGAAAGAAGGGGAACAGTGCACGGAAGAAGAGCTTGACCAATTTATGAGAAGTAAATTGGCGGCATATAAAGTGCCACGCATTTATGAATTTAGAAAAGAATTGCCAAAAACAGCAGTCGGGAAAATATTGCGCCGTGCGCTTGTTGAAGAAGAAAAAGAAAAGCAAAAATAACCTTTGTACGTTTTTTCTTGACACGCTTTTGGCCTCTCTTTAAAATAAAAATATGAATGATTGTTCATTCATATTTTTGAAAGGGAGAATGCAAAGTTGAAACGCGATAAACCGAAGTTTAAACAAATTATTGATGCAGCTGTGATCGTCATTGCTGAAAACGGCTACCATCAAGCTCAAGTCTCAAAAATTGCGAAACAAGCAGGTGTAGCGGATGGTACAATCTACTTGTATTTTAAAAATAAAGAAGATATTTTAATTTCGTTGTTTCAAGAAAAAATGGGCTATTTCATTGAAAAAATTGAAGAAGAAATAGAAGGAATTTCGAGTCCGTCGGAGAAATTGTTCTTGTTGATTCAAAAACATTTTCAAATGTTAGCGGCAGATCCGCATTTAGCAATCGTTACCCAATTGGAACTTCGTCAATCGAATAAATCGTTACGTCTGAAAATTAATGAAATTTTGAAAGGATATTTAAAAGTAGTTGATCGCATTGTACAAGAAGGGATTGGCAAAGGGGAATTTCGTTCAGATTTAGACGTACGCCTTACGCGTCAAATGATTTTCGGAACCATTGACGAAATGGTGACAACGTGGGTAATGAATGAGCAAAAATATGATCTTGTCGCATTAGCAAAGCCGGTTCATCAATTGGTAACGAAAGGTTGTTGTGTATAAACAACAACCTTCCGATATATACGAAGGAGGGGGAACATGTTTTCCGTTCAACAAGAGGGGTATGTGACGATTTTGACATTTCATCGCCCGCCAGCCAATGCCTTAGCCTCTTCTGTTTTGAAAGAGCTTTCAGAACGGCTTGATGCATTAAAAGAAGATGATCAAGTACGCGTGATTGTTCTTCATGGGGAAGGAAGATTTTTCTCAGCTGGTGCGGATATTAAAGAATTTACAGCAATTGATGCGAGCGAACAAGCAGCTGAACTCGCTCGTGCAGGGCAACAAGTGATGGAGAAGATTGAACAGTTTCCAAAACCGATTATTGCGGCCATTCACGGTGCTGCACTTGGTGGAGGGTTAGAGTTGGCTATGAGTTGCCATCTGCGCATCGTATCTGAAACGGCCAAACTTGGTTTGCCAGAATTACAGCTTGGCATTATTCCTGGATTTGCAGGTACGCAGCGTTTGTTACGCCATGTCGGTATGGCAAAAGCGTTAGAAATGATGTGGACAAGCGAACCGATGACAGGAGTAGAAGCGGTTCAATGGGGGCTAGCAAATCAAGCGGTGCCAGAAGAACAGTTGCTTCATACAGCAAAGCAACTTGCACAAAAAATTGCACAAAAGAGCCCGATTTCTGTTCAAGCGGTATTGCAGCTTGTTAATGAGGCAAGAACAAAAACGTTCCACGAATGTGTGGAAAAAGAGGCGCAGCTTTTTGGGCAAGTATTTGTCACGGAAGATGCGAAAGAAGGCATTTCTGCATTTATTGAGAAACGGACACCACAGTTCCGAGGAAAATAAGAGGGGGAGAGAAACATGAATATTTTCGTATTAATGAAACGTACGTTTGATACGGAAGAAAAAATTGTGATTCAAAATGGGAAAGTAAGTGAAGAAGGTGCGGAATTTATCATTAATCCGTACGATGAATATGCGATTGAAGAAGCCATTCAAGTACGCGATCAACACGGTGGAGAAGTGACAGTCGTTACAGTTGGAAACGAAGATGCGGAAAAAGAGCTTCGCACAGCACTTGCGATGGGAGCAGATAAAGCGGTGCTTATTAACATTGAAGATGATGTAGAAAACCGCGATCAATATACAACGGCAAAAGTGCTTGCGGAATATTTAAAAGATAAAGAAGCCGATTTAATTTTAGCAGGAAACGTAGCGATTGACGGTGGTTCCGGTCAAGTTGGCCCACGCGTTGCGGAATTGTTAGGCATTCCTTATGTAACAACAATTACGAAATTAGAAATTGATGGAAGTAATGTGAAAGTGGTGCGCGATGTTGAAGGGGACGAAGAAGTGATTGAAACATCGTTACCGTTATTAGTGACGGCACAACAAGGTTTAAATGAACCACGTTATCCATCATTGCCGGGGATTATGAAAGCGAAAAAGAAACCGCTTGAGGAATTAGAGCTTGATGATTTGGATTTAGAAGAAGATGATGTCGAAGCGAAAACGAAAACGATTGAAATCTTTTTGCCGCCGAAAAAAGAAGCGGGGAAAATTTTACAAGGGGACATTTCGGAGCAAGTAAAAGAACTCGTTTCACTTCTTCATACAGAAGCAAAAGTTATTTAATAGGGGGATGGGGATTATGGCAAGAAAAGTGTTAACATTAGCAGAAGTGCGCGACGGAGCGTTGCGCAACGTATCATTTGAAGCAATTGCTGCGGCGAAAACGATCGCGGAAGGCGGAGAGGTTGTTTCTGTCGTTGTCGGAGCGAGCGTTCGCTCATTAGCGAATGAACTCATTGCTTACGGTGCAGACCGTGTCATTGTTGTCGAGCATGAAAAATTAGCGGCTTATACACCAGACGGTTATGCTCAAGCATTGCAAGCGGTTGTCGAGCAAGAGAAGCCAGAAGGAATTGTATTCGGACATACAGCGCTTGGGAAAGATTTATCGCCAAAACTTGCTGCAAAATGGCAGTCTGGTCTCGTGTCCGACGTTGTTGCTGTGGAAGAAACGGGAGGAAATATCGTCTTTACGAGACCAATTTATTCTGGTAAGGCGTTCGAAAAGAAAATTGTTACAGACGGTTTCATGTTTGTTACCGTTCGTCCGAATAACATTGCTCCACTTGAGAAAGATGAAACGCGCACAGGTGCAGTTGTTGACGTGCAAGTAGATATAAAAGATTTACGCACAATCGTTCGTGATGTTGTACGAAAAACAGCGGAAGGTGTCGATTTGTCAGAAGCGAAGGTGATTGTTGCTGGGGGCCGTGGCGTCAAAAGTGCCGAAGGATTCGAGCCGTTGAAAGAGTTAGCCAACTTGCTTGGCGGTGCGGTTGGGGCATCGCGTGGAGCATGCGATGCAGGATATTGCGATTATTCTCTTCAAATCGGTCAAACGGGAAAAGTCGTTACGCCAGACTTATATATTGCGTGCGGGATTTCTGGGGCTATCCAACATTTAGCAGGTATGTCTAACTCGAAAGTAATCGTAGCGATTAATAAAGATCCAGAAGCAAATATTTTCAAAGTAGCAGACTACGGCATCGTCGGTGACTTATTTGAAGTCGTTCCGCTTTTAATTGAGGAGTTTAAAAAGTTAAAAGTACATTCATAAGGCAGAGCATGATGCTTTGCCTTTTCTTTTCAGCATATTTTTTGACGACAAGGAAATAGTAGAAGCGAAGCAAAAGATTGGCGTAATGAATACGTTCAATGGTATACTATGTGCATGGAACTGAAATGTTTAAGGAGGAATGAAACATGGCAATTGTAAATGCGACAGATCAAACGTTTGTGAATGAAGTAAAAGAAGGAGTTGTGCTCGTTGACTTTTGGGCACCTTGGTGCGGACCTTGCAAAATGATTGCACCTGTATTAGAAGAAGTAGACCGCGAACTTGGCGGCAAAGTGAAGGTTGTGAAAGTAAACGTCGATGACAACCCAGAAACAGCTGGTAAATTTGGCGTTATGAGCATCCCGACGTTATTTGTCTTTAAAAATGGCGAAGTTGTCGACAAAACGGTTGGTTTCCAACCAAAAGAAGCGCTTGTTGGTCTTTTAAGCAAACATTTATAATCGACACGCCTCGGAGAAATCCGAGGTATTTTTTTTTGAAATTTTATATTGACATTGAAAATCGTTCTCTACTATAATGATAACGGTTAATGATAATCGTTATCAAAAAGGGGGATACATACGAAATGAAAAAACGTCAATTAAAAGCTGTATTTGCCATGTTTTTATTAGCAGGTGGAGTGCTTGCAGGTTGCGGACAACAAAAAACAGAAACGACAGAGAAGAAGGAAGAAACAAAAGTAGAGGAAAAACAAGAAGAGCAACAAGCTGAAACCGAGCAAGCAGAAGAGCAAGTAAACGTTCAAACGTTCATTGATGCCTATAAAGCGATCAAAGCTGAAACAGAAAAGGCGAAAGAAGGACAACCAGTTGATTGGAGCCTTGTAGAAAAAACATATACAGAGCAACTGCAAAAGCCAATTAACGAACTAGATGGTACATTTGCTCAAACGATTGAAGCAGCGATTCAAGGTGGAAAAAGCGGAGAACTAAATGTACATCCAGCGCGCCAAATTGTAGATAAAGTGACGCAGTCATATTTTTATCAGTTGCAAAAGAAATTGCAAAAAGACGTTGTAGCTGCACTTGAAGCTGGCGACCAACAAAAGGCGACAACATTGTTCGAACAAATTAAGTTGCTAGCAGCGGAAATTTTCGTCCCAACAGCGATGAAACGTGATGAATATTATCAATTAACAGGAGAATCTAGCCTTGAACAAAGCATTAACGCTGGTTTAGCAGCACAAGAAGAAGCGTTAAAAGCAAACAACGTAGATGATTTTAAAGTGTACATTCAGTTAACGGATAAATCGATCTATCGCAGCTACTATTTAGCATCAAAATCATATGCTGAAAAAATTGAAGCAGGTGTTAAAGAAGGAAAGGCAGAAGATGAGCTAAAAGGTCAACAAGCTGAAGCATGGGGCTTTTTACAAGCGATCAAAGGCTCTTTAGCTGAGGGAGATGAAGCTGCGACAACTCGCTTAGATGAAATTTTATCATTAAATAATGACTACAAAAACATTAAAGCACAAGAAGTGAGTGCATTATTTGCAAAAGCGTTGTTTGGCAAAATGAAAGGCTATCATGAAAAAGCACCGGCACAGTTAGACGAAAATAACGTTGTCGAAGCGAAAGTAAAAGCGTTAGAAGGAAACATGTTCTTAAAAGCGATTGAATTAGATGTGAAAGCAAAATTAGGTGAGCAAAAAGCTGCAGAAGTGTTTGCTACGGCAGAAAAATGGTACAACGCTATTGCAGAGAACAAAAAAGATGAGGCAGCTCAACATAGCAAAGTTGTGCTTGATGCTGTTGGTGCGATCATTGAATAAATAAAAGAGCCGCGCATACCACGCGGCTTTTTTCTTATGATACAATAGTAGCGCATAAACGATGAGGGAGTCGAACAAATGGCAAAAGTATGTATCACAGGTGGAGCAGGATTTATCGGTAGTCATCTCGGAAAAAAAATACTTGAACTTGGACATGAACTCGTTGTCATCGACAACTTCCACCCATATTACTCAACGTGTCGGAAACAGAGCCAGCTTCAACAAATAAAAAACGTCGGTTTTTTTCATTTTTATCATGTAGATATTTTACAGTCAGATGCAATGAAGCAAATTTTTTTACATCATCGCCCGAATGTTGTGTTTCATTTAGCGGCGCTGCCTGGTGTGCAGCCTTCATTAGCAGCGCCTCTCACGTACATTGATTATGATGTAAAAGGAACGGTAAACGTATTACAAGCAGCAGGAGAGGCGGAGGTTGAACATGTGTTATTCGCCTCTTCTTCGTCTGTGTATGGTGACCGAGCATTTCAGCCATTAAAAGAAGAGATGGCAAATGGACAAGTCGTTTCCCCGTATGCAGCGGCAAAATATAGTGCGGAATCGTTTTGTCATGCGTACGCACATATGTATGGGTACACGATGACGATTTTTCGTTATTTTACTGTATACGGACCGTGGGGACGGCCGGATATGGCGATTAGTAAATTTATTCGTCAATTGTTGCGCGACGAACCGATTACCGTTTACGGTGAACATACCGCTCGCGATTATACGTTTATTGATGACATTGTTGACGGAATGATTCGAGCGCTAGAGCGAAAAGGAACAAGTGATGTGTTTAATCTTGGAGCTGGTCAACCGGTGACGATGAAGCAGTTGCTTGCGGAGTTGCGCATCCATTTTCCACATATGCGCATTCATTACGAACCTTCTCGGCTTGGCGATGTCGTCGCTACATGGGCAGATATTACGAAAGCGAAAGAACAGCTCGGATATAAGCCGCATGTATCGTTACGAGAAGGCTTAGCAAAGACGATTGAATGGGCGAAGCAATATGAAAAATAAACAAATCAATATCGTTATACGGCTCATTAGTCTTGGATGTATAGCCATATTTATATGGATGACCGTTCAACATTTTAATGCACAACTGTTGCTTAATCTTATGCATAAGCTTGTTTCGCAACCGGGGCACGCAAGTTGTATGTTCATGATGTATGGGCTTGCCTTCGTTTTGCGTGCAATGGCATGGAAATGGTATTTGCCTCAGGCTCGCTTTCAAACGTGTGTCGATGGATTATTTGCTAGTTTATTTATTAATCACATTTTTCCGATTAAAGTGGGCGATGTTGCCCGCATTGGTATATGTGCAAGGAGAGATCGCATTCCTTTTACGATTGTTGCCGAATCTGTTATTATATTACGCCTTCTCGACTTGATCGTTTTGTTTTTCTTTGCTTTTTTTGGTGCAATCGTTTATATGCACACCGTTATCCGTTCCGCCATGATTTTCCCCCTCATTTTTGGCGGGCTCGTTGTTTTGTTTTTTGTCCTTCGACGCATCGATTTGTCATGGTTACAAAAACATAAACAACATTGGAACATGATATGGAAAAGCCGTCGCTTTGTGCCAATTGTTGTTGCTATTGTTTTCAGTTGGATATGTGAAGCCGTCGTTTTGTTTGAAATGGCGAAAATGGTTGCTTTTCCACTTTCATTTGCTCAATCGTTATGGGTAAATAGTATGACCGTTGGAGGACAAATATTTCAAATGACTCCAGGAGGGTTAGCTACGTATGAAGCCGTTATGGCATTTGCGCTAACGCGCATTCATTCGTATTGGGAACAAGCATATGCCCTTGCGCTAGTGACCCATTTGTTTAAATTTTTATTTTCTTATGTCGTCGGGCTATATGTATGGTTTCGCATCCCGACATTATGGACATTCGTTCGAAAGGAGGACGCAGCATGAAAAAAGCATCGAAGTTTGAAAAAATAGCGGCAAGATGCTGGAACTTATTAAATGAAGGAAAGCCATTCACTCCAATTTTTGTCATCGGAACGATGGTTCTTTTCCATTTATTTGATGGCATCACGTGGGAAGAAGGGGAAAAGTTATTTTATCATTTTTTACTTACAATTCCTCTTTTCGTTTTGTACTACGTATATGACTATCCGCTATTTTTACGTAACTATTTATGGATTCCGTACGTCATGTTTTTAATGATTTGGTCTTTCGTTCCGACGAGCTTACTTTTGCTTGCCGTCAGTCTCTACTTCTTTTTTACCGTTTTCTTTTGGGGAACGTTATATTATCATTTACGCATTGGAACAACATGGTTGAACTTCACTCGCTTTTGGAAACTCGTATTAAAAAATAGCGACTCTACGAGCGGAAATGCGCAAGAACAATTACCGAAAGTGTTGCTTCTTCTTTCTACGTGGGAATACGGGATGCAACATGATGTATATGTTCCGTCATTCATTGCTTTTTACGCATTTGTTTTTATATGGTCATTTATTTTACATCGCTATTTATTTGACTGGAAGCCGAAAGTCATCGGTCATTATACGAACAATGTGCCTCCAAATAATAAACCGTTGAGCGATCGCGTCATCGTCCTCGTGATTGATGGAATGAGAAAAGATCGTTTTGAACAAGCAAACGCTCCATTTTTAAAATCGCTCCGTGCCAATGGAACAGATTTTACACAAATGGAAACAGTATATCCTGCCCGAACGGTCGTTTGTTTTACATCGATGCTTACAGGAACGTATCCGTTTGAGCACGGTATTCGTTCAAATATGGTATGGAAGCTAGGTATTCGAGTAGAAAGCATTTTTGACTCACTTCGAAAAGTAGGGAAAAAAGGAAAAGTGCTCGGTATCGCTCATCTTGTCGATTCCCTAGGAAATGATGTCGAAACAGTTACAGCTGTCATGCATAACGATGTGGCAGATCGTAACATTATGGAGCGGGCGAAACAAATCATGGCCGAACAAGATTTACATTTATTCGTCGTTCAATTCATTGGAACGGATCAAACCGGTCATAGTCGCGGTGTACATTATGATGAGTATGTGCAAAAAATTGAAGAAGTTGATCGGTTCATTCAACAATTTGTTGAGTGGTTGCATGAGCAAGGGAAAATGGACAACACAACGCTCATCGTTTGTGCAGATCATGGACAAGCAGATGGCATTGGTGGACATGGCCATTTAGATGAAGGAGAACGATACGTTCCATTTTTCATGTACGGTCCGATGATCGAAAAAGGAAAGCGGATTGATGAAAAACATAGCCTCGTTTCCCTTGCCCCAACGATTGCTTATTTGTTAGGGGCTCCATATCCGAGCCATAGCCGTGGCCCTGTGTTAGTCGAAGCGCTGAAGAAAGAGGGAAAAAGATGAAAGTCGTTGTATTTTTGCCTGCACATAACGAGGAGGAAGCGATTGGAGAAGTCATTCGTCGTATTCCGAGACAAATTCAACCGAATATAAACGTATACGTATTAGTGATTGACGACGGATCAACGGATCGTACAGTTCATGTAGCGAAACAAGCAGGAGCTGATGTCATTTATCGACACGAACGAAATCGTGGGTTAGGGGCAGCTGTACGCACCGGCTTACAACAATGTGTCGAACTTGATGCTGACATCGGTGTCATGATTGATGCAGATAATGAATATCCGCCAGAGCAAATTCCTGATCTGATTATGCCTATTTTACGTGGAGAAGCGGATTATACAATGGGGTCTCGCTTTTTAGGAACGATTCATGGGATGAAATGGCATCGCCGCATCGGAAATTATATGTTTACGTGGCTTCAATGTATGTTGTTAAAAACATGGATTTACGACGGTCAATCAGGTATGCGGGCATTTTCACGTGAAGCGATGGAAGAAGCGGAAATTATTCATGATTACAACTACGCTCAAGTATTGACGTTAAATTTAGTTCGCAAAGGATTTCGTCTAAAAGAAGTGCCGATTGTATATCAAGTGAGAACGACAGGGCAATCGTTTATTAAATTTACCGCTTACTTAAAACATGTTCTTCCGGCTATCGTGAAAGAAATGTGCCGTCCGGTGAAAAGAAGGCATATGCGCTCTATTCAGCAACGCTAGAGAGTCATTTTCTAGCGTTTTTTCTTGACAATAATTATGATAATTATTATCATTATCATCGAAGGAGGAGATCGGAGTGAAAAAGCTTTTATTTTTTTGTTTGTCAATGATATTAATTTTCACTTCAGCTCCTATGTCTTCGTTCGCTTACTCATACGGTGATCCGAACGAAGAAGCGGTTGCTGAAGCATATAAAGAGATGGTCGCGAAAGCGCAAGAGAAAAAGTTTGATGAAGTGAAAGCCATTTATGAAACGGTGCAAAAAGAAATCGATATGCATATGGGTCCTGAACCGTCTGCCATTATTTTAGAGGCGATTGAAAATAAAGATGTAGACACAATCGTTTCAGCGATGCAAAAAGTGCTTGTGTTAAACGTTGCCCGTCGTTTAGAAAATGTGGAAAGAAATTTCGATAATTATGATACGAGCAAACGTTTATTAGCGAAAGCATTTGCTACATATAAAGCACTTTCCCCGATTGTACAACAAAAAGATGCTAAACTTGATGAAAAATTAAAGCAACAGTTTGATATTGCCTTGCAATCGCTCGGAAATCCGGGATTGTTTGGAGTAGGAAAAAAAGAGTCAAACATCAATCAATTTAAAGAAAGCAAAAAAACCATTTTACAAGCGTTACAAGATCAATTTGAATTAGAAAATATTGAAACGGGTCATTTTACAGAGGAAGATTTAGATCGATTAGCAGCAGCAAAAAAGAAGGAATGGACGGATTTATCTGATATCAAAAACTGGATTCCGATCATTGCGATCGTGATAGTTATTGTTGCTGTTGTTGTGTATGCCGCAAGAAAACGAAAGTAAAGAAAGGGGGCGCGTGGTTTGGAAGTTCAAGTACTGCTCATTACGTTTCGTGAAGCGTTAGAAGCGCTATTAATTGTTGGGATTATTACATCGTATTTGAAGCGCATTGATCAATCACGGTATGTGAAATATGTTTGGCTCGGCGCAGGATTAGCTGTGTTTGCAAGCGCCATTGTCGCATTATTATTCCAAGTTGTGCTAACTGGTTTTTCCACGATGGCAAGCGAAATATATTTAAAGGTGAGCATCATCTTCATTTCTTCCATCTTGCTGACGCAAATGGTATTTTGGATGGCAGAACATAGCAAAGATATAAAAAGTAGTATGGAAGGAAAAATGAGCAAATACGTCTCTAAAGGCGATGTATTTGGCATGGTGATGCATTCGTTTTTAGTTGTATTGCGCGAAGGTGTGGAGACGGTCTTTTTCTTCGCTGCCATTACAGGTGGAAACATCGGGGCGGCGGTGCAAGGATGGGGCGCCATTACTGGTTTAACGATCGCTGCTGTTGTCAGCTACATGTTCTTTAAAGGAACGATGCGCGTACCATTAAAAACGTTTTTTAAAGTCACAGGTGCATTTATTATTTTGATTGCAGCTGGATTGCTTGTACAAGGCATTTCAATGTTGCAAGATTTAAAAATAATCGGTAGCGTCATGCCGCACGTTTACGATATTACATGGTTTATGCCGGAACATCCAATTGATCACGAACATTTCGTGCGCGATACAGGACAAGAACCGATTCTTTCTGGCGACGTCGGTATTTTCTTCAAGGCGTTATTCGGTTATTCATCGATGCCATCGCTTGAAGAAGTGTTAGCATATATTGGTTATTTCGTCGTCATTTATTTACTTGTGAAAACACGTTATGGTGCGAAAGAAGAAAAAAACGAAAAAAATGAGAAGGTGCTTGAACAACAAGTGATGTAAAGTACAAGGGGAGCCTTGTACTTTTTTACTTAGGAGGGTTTATTGTGCGAATCGTTTCAATCATCGTGCTGTTTACCGTATGCGTATCGTATTTCGTCTATGCCAGCCCGTTTGCAGCAACGTGGGATGAAGTGGACTTTGCACTCGCGCTTGCTCGATACGATTTACTTGCGATGCAACCACATTTTCCAGGATACCCGTATTTTATTTTTGGTGGCATGCTTATTCATTCGTTTGTTAACAATGCTGCCAAAGCGCTTGCGATTTGGAACGGATTACTCATGATGAGTGCGACAATTCCTATTTATTTGCTTGCTAAAGCATATGTGGAAAAAAAGTATGCGCTCTTCATGACAGCACTCGTCCAATCGCTTAGCTATGTCATGTTAATTGTTTCACAACCGATGTCGGAGGGGAGTGCTCTCGCTCTTTTATGGTGGTATGTGTGGAGTTTAGAACGGGCGCTTCGCTCGGACCGTGTTCACGTGCAATGGCTACCGTTATTATTATTTAGCATCATGCTTGGTATTCGATTATCATACATTCCTTTTGGCGTTGGTATATTATATGTTTGGTGGAAGCGGAGGTATCGTTTAAAACAGCTTCTGTTATACAGTTTGGCAGCGGTTGCGTTTCAATTCATTTGGATCAGTGCAGTGGCTGCAACAGAAGGAGAAGGTTTTTGGCAGCTTGCATTTTCGTTTGTAACAGGGCATTTTACACAATGGGGAGGAACGGTTTCAACGGATGAAGCGCCGTTTTGGCAGCGAGTATATATGCTTATTTTTTATAATATCATTTGGACAGGCATGGCAAAGCAGTCTGTATGGCTACTTAGTTGTTTTGTTATTTTGTTCTTGATGACGTGGAAGCATATATTTCTTCCGAATTTATATCGTTTGCTTTTATTGACGTATTTTCTTTGGGCGCTATTTGCGCAAAATATTGAAAAGCCAAGGCATATATTGCCGATTGTCATCATCGTTTCATTCTTTTTGTTCACAAGTGCCCTTCAGTCGACATCGCGCCTTCGCCTGACGGTTATGCTCGCTTTACTCGTTTCTCAAACGGTAATCGGCATCCAAGGGGTAAACCATCAAGCGACACAGTTGCCAGCGACGTATCAGTTGGCGTATGATTTTGAACAGAAAGAACAACCGTTTATTTTATTTACGTGGGAAGAGACGCGTGTTCTTGAGTATTTACGTGTTTCTTTTCCTCATGAACGTGTGTTTTCATTTCATGTTTTTCAACGTGACAAAGCCGCATTTTCACATGCGAAAGTGTATGTGACTGATCATGTCGTCAAAGGGTTTCAAGCGCAAGGGATAGACGTTCGTCCATATATTCGCCCGATTCGGACGTATGAATCGAGCTTATTATCTGATCCTGTATATGGGCGCATCACAGTATATGAATGGCGAGAGGAGGGAAACCGTGAATGAGCGATTAAAAGAAAAGTTAGCGATTTTGCCCGATCAGCCGGGTTGCTATTTAATGAAAGATGCACACGGAACGGTCATTTACGTTGGAAAAGCGAAAGTGTTGAAAAATCGTGTTCGATCTTATTTTACAGGCACACATGACGGAAAAACACTTCGCTTAGTGAATGAAATTGCTGATTTTGAATATATCGTGACATCTTCCGATTTAGAAGCGCTCATTTTAGAAATGAACTTAATAAAAAAATACGATCCGAAATATAACGTCATGTTAAAAGATGATAAAAGCTATCCCTTTATTAAAATTACTGGGGAAACGCATCCGCGTCTGATCATTACGCGCACGGTGAAAAAAGATAAAGGGAAATATTTCGGCCCGTATCCAAACGCCCAAGCGGCACATGAAACGAAAAAATTGCTCGATCGTTTATATCCGTTAAGAAAATGTGAGAAAATGCCGAAAAAAGTTTGTTTATATTATCATATGGGACAATGTTTAGGTCCTTGTGAATATCACGTATCGGAGGAAGAAAATAAACAAATTGTTGAACAAATTACGCGGTTTTTAAACGGCGGCTATAAAGAAGTCAAAGAGAAATTGACAGAAAAGATGATGGAAGCAGCGGAACAGTTACAGTTTGAGCGGGCGAAAGAATACCGCGACCAAATTTCGTATATTGAAACATTAATGGAAAAACAAAAAATGATTTTACATGATTTTGTTGACCGCGACATTTTTGGATATGCGTACGATAAAGGATGGATGTGCGTACAAGTATTTTTTATTCGCCAAGGGAAGCTCATCGAACGAAACGTGTCGATGTTTCCGCTGTACCAAGAGCCGGAAGAAGAGTTTTTAACGTTTTTAGGTCAATTTTACAGTAAACATTATCATTTAAAGCCACGCGAAGTCGTATTGCCCCGAGAAATCGATGGAGAAATGGCGGCGAAATTGCTCGATGTCAACGTCACACAGCCGAAAAGCGGAAAAAAGAAAGAACTTGTTGATTTAGCTTGTAAAAATGCGCACATTGCGCTGCAAGAAAAGTTCTTTTTAATTGAACGTGACGAAGAACGAACGATTCGCGCGGTTGAACGGCTAGGTGAAGCGCTCGGGATTCCGACGCCTCATCGCATCGAGGCGTTTGATAACTCAAACATTCAAGGAACAGACGCTGTTGCTGCGATGGTTGTATTTATTGACGGAAAGCCGGAAAAAAAAGAATATCGTAAATATAAAATAAAAACGGTGCAAGGGGCAGATGATTACGAGTCGATGCGCGAAGTCATTCGCCGACGCTATACTCGTGTATTACGCGAACGTTTACCGCTCCCTCATCTCATTGTTGTCGATGGAGGAAAAGGGCAAATACAAGCCGCAAAAGAAGTGTTAGAATGCGAACTTGGGTTATCGATTCCGATCGCTGGGTTAGTGAAAGATGAGAAACACCGAACGTCCCATTTCCTTTTTGGTGATCCACCGAGCATCGTTTCATTAGAGAAAAATAGTCAAGAGTTTTATTTGCTGCAACGCATTCAAGAAGAAGTGCATCGGTTTGCGATTACATTTCATCGGCAAGTTCGTTCAAAATCTGCGTTTCATTCCATTCTCGATCAAATTCCAGGGGTTGGGGCAAAAAGGAAACAAGCGTTATTGCAACATTTCGGATCGATTAAAAAAATGAAAGAAGCGACTGTTGAACAAATACAAGAAGCAAACATTCCAAAACACGTCGCCCAAAAAATTCATGAAACGCTTCAAACGTACGAAAGCTGACCATCATCGGTCAGCTTCATCTTTTCGATCCCATTTGACTGTGAATAAAACGGTTTTGGCGCGTCGTTTTTGTTGTTCAAACGCTTCTGTGACATATCCTTTTTGTTGCTCAAACTGTTGGGCAAGAAAGCCCGCTTCAAGTTGAAATGTACAATCTTCACTATAATCGAACCGCATCGCAACGAGCGGTCCTTCTAATTGAAGTTCACATTGATCTTTTTTTTCTTCAAGCAGCGATAAATTTCCCCAACCCGCTTGTTCAAAAAAAGCAATGACATCATCGATTGTAGCTAGCGGGTATTTTCTCGCTAAATCTTTTCCTGCCCAATATAAAATAAATGGAGTTTCTTTCCCGAACAAATTTGGCAACAATTCTTTCCGAAATAAAAAGTCGCTAAAAGCAGAAATGTTCATTTGTTTCCACTGTTCATGCCCGCTCACGTTCAATTCCCCTCTCTATTTTTTCATTATAGCGCACAACAATGTGAAAAACAGTATTGACTTTTCTTTTATTTCGGACTTCACTAGAGGTATAGTTGTTTTAAAATTTTAAATGATTGAACATTTCGTGAACACCTTTTCTTGACGCTCCTACATTCTGGGAGTACAATGAATGTGACAATGATCAATGGAAATGGAAGTGTTTACACTTCTATTGTTCATTGTCTAGTAGATGCGGATGGGAGCTCATAGAAAAGGAAAATGACAATTTAAGGGGGGTTATGTATGGCACAAAATCGAGAGTTTTTTTATCGTCGACTCCATTCATTGCTCGGAGTCATTCCAGTTGGGCTGTTTTTAACACAGCATTTAGTTGTTAACCATTTTGCAACAAGAGGAGCAGATGCATTTAACAAGGCGGCCGCTTTTATGGAGCAGTTACCGTTTCGGTACTTCTTAGAAATTTTCATTATTTTTCTTCCGCTATTATTCCATGCCATCTATGGGCTATATATCGCATTTACGGCACAAAACAATGTCAGTCGTTACGGATATTTTCGTAACTGGATGTTTATGTTGCAACGCTTAACGGGGATTATTACGCTCATTTTCGTCGTCTGGCACGTATGGGAAACGCGCGTTCAAGCCGCATTTGGTGCGGAAGTGAACTATGACATGATGGCGAACATCGTTGCGAACCCGTTTATGCTTGCATTTTATATTGTTGGAATCGTTTCTGCGGTATTTCACTTTGCAAATGGGCTATGGTCGTTTTTCGTTAGCTGGGGTATTACAGTGACTCCTCGTTCACAACAAATTTCTACATACGTGACAATGGGGATTTTTGTCGCGCTTTCGATCGTTGGTATACGCGCGATTTTAGCATTCGTTTAATCCACAACATTGAAGGAGTGAGGAGACATGAGTAAAGGAAAAATTATCGTTGTTGGTGGGGGTCTTGCCGGCTTAATGGCAACAATTAAAATTGCCGAAGCAGGCGTAAAAGTAGATTTATTTTCATTAGTTCCTGTGAAGCGGTCTCACTCTGTTTGTGCACAAGGTGGCATTAACGGTGCGGTCAATACAAAAGGAGAAGGGGACTCTCCGTGGGAACACTTCGATGATACAGTATATGGTGGGGACTTTTTAGCTGACCAACCTCCAGTAAAAGCGATGTGTGAAGCGGCCCCAGGCATTATTCATTTGCTTGATCGCATGGGTGTGATGTTCAACCGTACGCCAGAGGGATTGCTTGATTTCCGTCGCTTTGGTGGAACGCAGCATCACCGTACTGCATATGCAGGGGCAACGACAGGACAGCAGCTTCTTTACGCGCTTGATGAACAAGTGCGCCGTCACGAAGTCGCTGGTTTAGTGACAAAATATGAAGGTTGGGAGTTTTTAGGTGCTGTTTTAGATGATGAGCAAGTATGTCGCGGAATTGTCGCACAAAACTTGACAACGATGGAGATTAAAGCATTCCCAGCAGATGCGGTCATCATGGCAACAGGTGGTCCAGGGATCATTTTCGGGAAGTCAACAAACTCTATCATTAATACAGGTTCAGCAGCATCAATTGTTTATCAACAAGGTGCGTATTATGCAAACGGAGAGTTTATCCAAATTCATCCGACAGCTATTCCGGGCGATGATAAGCTTCGTTTAATGAGTGAGTCAGCGCGCGGAGAAGGTGGACGAGTTTGGACGTATAAAGACGGAAAACCTTGGTATTTCTTAGAAGAAAAATATCCTGCTTACGGAAATCTCGTTCCGCGCGATATTGCGACGCGTGAAATTTTCCATGTATGTGTCGACTTAAAGCTCGGTATTAACGGCGAGAACATGGTGTATTTAGATTTATCGCATAAAGATCCGAAAGAACTCGATATTAAGCTAGGCGGTATTATTGAAATTTATGAAAAGTTTATGGGTGAAGACCCAAGAAAAGTGCCGATGAAAATATTCCCAGCTGTTCACTACTCAATGGGTGGATTATGGGTTGATTATGATCAAATGACAAACATTAAAGGATTGTTTGCGGCAGGCGAATGTGACTATTCGATGCACGGAGCAAACCGTCTCGGTGCGAACTCGTTATTATCAGCGATTTATGGCGGAATGGTAGCTGGTCCAAAAGCAGTTGAATATATGAAAGGGCTTGAAAAATCAGCAGATGCGATGCCTTCTTCTTTATATGAACGCTATTTAAAACAAGAAGAAGAAAAATGGGCGCAAATTATGGCGATGGATGGCACAGAAAACGCCTACGTCTTGCATAAAGAGCTTGGCGAATGGATGACAGATAACGTCACGGTCGTTCGTTATAACGATAAATTATTAAAAACAGATGAAAAAATTCAAGAATTGCTTGAGCGTTATAAAAACATTAACATTAATGACACGGCAAAATGGAGCAACCAAGGTGCGTCGTTCACACGGCAGCTTTACAACATGTTGCAGTTAGCTCGCGTCATCACGCTTGGCGCTTATAACCGTAACGAAAGCCGTGGAGCGCATTATAAACCAGAGTTTCCTGAGCGAAACGATGAAGAATGGTTAAAAACAACGATGGCAAGCTTCACGCCAGATGGTCCATCATTCCATTATCGCGAAGTGGATACATCACTCATTAAACCGCGCAAGCGCGACTACACGAAAAAGAAAGGGGAAGTGAAATCATGAGCGAAAATAAAACGATTCGGATTATTGTCACAAGACAAGATCGTCCGGATACAGCCCCTTACGAAGAAGAGTTTGTCATTCCGTATCGTCCGAATATGAACATTATTTCGGCGCTCATGGAAATTCGGCGCAATCCGGTCAATGCGAAAGGAGAAAAAACGACGCCTGTTGCTTGGGAAATGAACTGTTTAGAAGAAGTGTGTGGCGCTTGTTCGATGGTGATTAACGGCAAGCCGCGTCAATCATGTACAGCTCTTGTTGATCAGCTTGAGCAGCCGATTCGTTTAGAACCGATGCGCACGTTCCCGGTCATTCGCGACTTGCAAGTTGACCGTAGCCGCATGTTTGATTCTTTGAAAAAAGTAAAAGCATGGATTCCAATTGACGGAACGTACGATTTAGGTCCAGGACCGCGCATGCCAGAACGCAAGCGGCAATGGGCATATGAATTATCTAAATGCATGACGTGTGGCGTATGTTTAGAAGCTTGTCCAAACGTCAACAGTAAATCAAACTTTATCGGTCCAGCACCGCTTTCGCAAGTGCGCTTATTTAACGCACATCCAACAGGGGCTATGCATAAAGCAGAGCGGCTTGAAGCGATTATGGGTGATGGAGGACTAGCAAACTGCGGAAATTCACAAAACTGCGTGCAATCTTGCCCGAAAGGCATTCCGCTCACAACGTCTATTGCGGCATTGAACCGCGCAGCAACGATTCAAATGTTCCGCAATTTCTTCGGTAGCGATGAAGTGTAACAAAAAGGTCGACTCTTTAAGAGTCGACCTTATGTTTCTGATGTTAGCTAAACTTGTATAGAGGGGGAGAGGGAAGATGAAAATCTCTTATATTGACGATATGAAAGAATGGGAGCAACGTTTTTCTTTTTTTCATCCGGTGCGTGTTCGCTTTTCGGAAACAGATATGTTTGGCCATTTAAACAATACGGTTCCTTTTGTATATTTTGAAGAAGCGCGCATTGCATTTTTTGAACATCTCGGCTTTATGAACGATTGGTTAGGGAAAGAGCATGATGCCATTCCGGTAGTGGCGAATTTACAATGCGACTTTTTGCAACAAGTATATTTTGGTGAGCAGCTACATATCGGTGTAAAAGTCGCACACATCGGCAATTCTTCTGTCGATTTACATTACGTTGGAAAAAAACAAGATGGGGCGATTGCATTTACAGGGCGTGGGACGATGGTGCAAATGTCAAAAACGACAGGAAAAGGAGTCGCTTGGGACGAACGTGCGCGTGCGCGATTAGCTGAAAATATGTAACCGTTATAGCCCTTCTTGCATACGATATGTTGACTAAATATATACCCATCCGTTTCGGTCTGGTAAAAGCAAGGAGGGTTATCCACTTGAATCAGAAGCCGCTGCTCACAAAAAGAGAACGAGAAGTATTCGAACTGTTGTTGCAAGACAAGACGACGA
This sequence comes from Anoxybacillus gonensis, assembly GCF_001187595.1. Classification (GTDB taxonomy): domain Bacteria; phylum Bacillota; class Bacilli; order Bacillales; family Anoxybacillaceae; genus Anoxybacillus; species Anoxybacillus gonensis. The sequence continues at coordinate 2,135,155 of NZ_CP012152.1, read as the reverse complement.
AAGAAATTGCTAGTGAACTGTTCATTAGCGAAAAAACAGTTCGTAACCACATTTCGAATGCAATGCAAAAGCTTGGGGTAAAGGGGCGCTCACAAGCTGTCGTTGAATTGCTTCGAATGGGAGAACTTGAACTATAAAGAGAACCGGCTCGCCTTTTCATTTCAGGCAAGCCGGTTTTCTATTGATTTGATGTGTGTTATAATGAAAGATGTTTTGTCATACATCAACAAAGAATGAGGCGAATACATTGGAAAGACCGATTGGAGTTATTGATTCAGGCGTTGGTGGATTAACTGTTGCCAGAGAAATGATGCGCCAACTACCAAAAGAACAAATTGTATATTTAGGAGATACGGCACGCTGTCCGTACGGACCGAGACCACGGGAAGAAATTCGACAATTTACATGGGAAATGACGAACTATTTACTAGGATATGACATAAAAATGCTCGTTATTGCATGTAACACAGCAACCGCTGTCGCACTAGAAGAAATTCGCGATACGCTCAACATTCCCGTGATCGGTGTCATTCATCCTGGCGCTCGTACCGCATTAAAAATTACAAAAAACTATCATATCGGTGTCATCGGCACAATCGGAACGGTGAAAAGCGGGGCTTATGAGCAAGCACTCAAATCCATTAATAGTGATGTAACAGTAGAAAGTTTAGCTTGTCCAAAGTTTGTTCCTTTAGTTGAAAGCGGACAGTTTGAAGGAGAAGAAGCAAAACAAATTGTTGCCGAATCGCTTGAACCGTTAAAAGATCGACCGATTGATACGCTCATTTTAGGCTGTACACATTATCCGCTTTTAAGTCCACTGATTCAACAATATATGGGGGATCACGTCAAACTTATTTGTTCTGGCGATGAAACAGCACGGGAAGTGAGCACGATTTTGCATCATAGCCATTTGCTTTATACGGGGAATAAACGCCCGAAGCATATATTTTTAACGACCGGCTCGAAAGAAATGTTTCAACAAATTGCTTCGAAATGGTTCGGTCATCCCATTGAACATGTCGAGACGATTCAATTATCTTAAAATCCTTCGCATATGCCGAAGGATTTTTTTTGTTCTACTTTTTTAGACGGCTCGTATACATAGTAGTACAAACCGTGTGAGGAGGGGAGTCCATGCGCCGTGCGTGGGTCGTTGTAACAATGTTTGTTTTTATTCTTTCAGGATGTGGGCTGTTTGGAGGTGAAAAAGCAACAAAAGAAATTGATCCACCAAAAGATGTAACGTATATAGAAGATGAGAAAGCGTTGCAAGAAAAAGAAGCAGCAGAAAAAGAACAAGCGACAGAAACCGTTCAACGCGAATTGTATTTAATTGATAAAAACGGCTTTGTCGTTCCGCAAACGTTTGCCTTACCAAAAACAAACGCAGCTGCAAAACAAGTGCTTGAATATTTAGTGGAAAATGGTCCAATCTCAGAGCTGTTGCCAAACGGATTTCGGGCCGTTCTTCCAGCTGACACGCAAGTATTAAGCGTCAATTTAAAGCAAGATGGCACGCTTGTCATTGATTTTTCAAAAGAATTTGCTAATTATCGCCCAGAAGATGAAAAGCGAATTTTACAAGCGATCACATGGACAGTGACGCAATTTGATAATGTGAAACGTGTGAAAATTCGCATGAACGGTCATGATCAAAACGTCATGCCGGTCAACGGAACACCAATTAGCGATGAACTGAGCAGAGATGACGGAATTAATATTGAAACGAATGGCGTTGTAGACATTACGAATACGCATCCGGTCATCGTCTACTTTTTAGCACAAGACGGGAAACAAACGTATTATGTACCGGTAACAAGACGCGTACCGAATAGCGAACAAGATGAGTTAGCAGCAGTTGTGAATGAGCTGATTAAAGGACCAAGCTACGGTTCTGGGTTATTAAGCGACTTTCAAGCAGATGCGAAACTGTTAGAAGCGCCAAAATATGAAGACGGGAAAGTGACGTTAAACTTTAACGAAGCGATTTATGGCAGCGCGGAGAAAAACGTTGTTTCGACGCATGTGCTCAATTGTTTAGTGTTGTCGTTAACAGAACAGCCAGGAGTGGAGAGCGTGGCTATTACCGTAAACGGAAAAGCACAATTAGTTGATGAAAGTGGAAAACCGTTATCAGAACCGGTAACAAGGCCGCAAAATGTGAACACAGGTAGTTTTTGAAACCAATTTTTTGCTATACTATATAAAGATTCATCGTCGAGAGGCAGTGTTCCTGCCTCTTATTTCGTGAACATACATTGAGGAGGATTTTTTGTGAGAGTAGATGGTAGAACAAACGAAGAGCTTCGTCCCGTACATATTGAACCGAACTATTTAAAACATCCAGAAGGCTCAGTGCTCATTGCCATTGGCGATACGAAAGTCATTTGTACAGCAAGCATTGAAGATAAAGTTCCACCGTTTATGCGCGGGGGTGGAAAGGGATGGATTACTGCGGAGTATGCGATGATTCCGCGCGCGACAGAGCAACGAAACATTCGCGAAGCAAGTAAAGGAAAGTTGTCAGGGCGAACGATGGAAATTCAACGGCTCATTGGCCGAGCGCTTCGTTCTGTTGTTGATTTGCAAAAATTAGGGGAAAAAACAATTTGGATTGATTGTGATGTCATTCAAGCAGACGGTGGAACGCGCACAGCGTCAATTACAGGGGCGTTTGTCGCCATGACGTTGGCACTCGGAAAAATGGTCGAAGAAAAAAAATTGCCGGCGCTACCGATTACAGATTTTTTAGCTGCTACATCAGTCGGAATCGATGAAGAGCATGGCATTATTTTAGATTTAAATTACGTTGAAGATTCAAAAGCGCATGTCGATATGAATATTGTCATGACAGGATCGGGGCGCTTTGTTGAAATTCAAGGAACAGGGGAAGAAGCGACATTTTCATATGAGCAGTTGCTCGATTTATTAACGGTTGCTGAAAAAGGCATTCATGAGCTTATTGCTCGACAAAAAGAAGCGCTCGGTTCTCTTGCGGAACAAATTATGCAACATCGTTCGGAAGGGGAAGAAGCAAAGTGAAGCGAATGATCATTGCTACAAAAAACAAAGGAAAAGTAGCCGAGTTTCAACAATTGTTTGCGAAAAAAGGAATCGACGTTCGTTCGCTTCTGGATTACGATGACATACCCGATGTTGAAGAAACGGGAACGACGTTTGCAGAGAATGCGATATTAAAAGCCACGACGATTGCGAATATGCTTCATGAAATCGTCATTGCAGATGATTCTGGTTTAATCGTTGATGCGCTAAACGGTGAGCCGGGCGTATACTCGGCTCGCTACGCTGGCGAAGGAAAAAACGATCAAGCAAACATAGAAAAAGTGCTTACAAAGTTACAAGGTGTGCCTTTTGAACAACGAACCGCCCGTTTTCATTGCACGTTAGCTGTTGCAAAACCGAATGGGGAAACAGCGACCGTAGACGGTGTGTGCGAAGGATATATTACAGAAAAGCCAATAGGTGAAAACGGTTTTGGGTACGACCCGATTTTTTATGTTCCTGAAAAACAACGGACGATGGCCCAATTAACAAAAGAGGAGAAAAATGAAATAAGCCATCGGGCAAAGGCGTTACAACATCTTTTGGGCATATGGGACAAGCTGTTTGAAAAGGGGAATGAGTCGTGAACGTATTAATCATAAGCGATAGCCACGGATTAACAACTGAATTACAAACAATCGTTTCACGTCATAAACAACATGTCGATGCAATCATTCATTGCGGTGACTCGGAGTTAACGAGCGATCATGAAGCGTTGCAACATATGCTTGTTGTGCGAGGAAATTGCGACCATGAACGTCGTTTTCCAACCGATCTTGTTGAAGAAGTGAACGGTGTTCGCTTTTTCATTACACATGGTCATTTGTACAACGTCAAAATGACGCTCATGAACCTATATTATAAAGCAAAAGAAGTTGGGGCACGCATCGTTTGCTTCGGTCACTCGCACATTGCAGGATGTGAACAAATCGATGACGTCCTTTTTATTAATCCAGGAAGCATTTATTTACCGCGCCTGCGTCGTGAAAAAACATATGCCATGCTACATATAGACGAAACAAACACAACCGTACATTTTTACAACATTGACGGGCAGCTCCTTCATGATGTAACGGGCATATACAAAACACAATAGGGGCAAGAAAATTCCGCCGCCCCTATTGACTTTTTTCATAAACATCATTACAATAACAATTGTCCAAACCAAGATCATATGTCCCAGTAGCTCAGCTGGATAGAGCAACGGCCTTCTAAGCCGTCGGTCGGGAGTTCGAATCTCTCCTGGGACGCTAACATAGTCCTCTTGCGTAAGCAAGAGGACTTTTTTTATTAGTCAAAAAATGTTCAAAATTTTTTATCCCCTTTCTTTTCCTTGATATATCAATTATGTAAGCGGATACATAACATTTTAAATAATATAAATAATCAAAAAATTCAATGAAATAGTATTGACTCTTTTGGTAAATGGTCGTATGATAATTTTCAAATAAATCTAACAAAAGTCGCACTCAACATAAGAAGCAGGAGACGGCGAACAGGGGAAGAGGGGAAAAACATTGAGTGAACAGTGGATTTTTCTGAACGATGAATTTGTCACAAAAGAAAATGCAAAAATCTCTGTATACGATCACGGTTTTCTTTATGGGGATGGGGTGTTTGAAGGCATTCGCGTGTATAGCGGCAACGTGTTTCGTATGAAAGAACATATTGATCGCTTATACAATTCAGCGAAATCCATTTTATTAAACATTCCGTACACAAAAGAAGAATTAACAAATATTATCGTCCAGACGGTGCAAAAAAACGGCTTTGAGGACGCTTATATTCGCGTAGTCGTGTCGCGCGGTGTCGGTGACCTCGGACTTGATCCATACAAATGTCCAAAGCCGCAAGTGGTCGTCATCGTTGAACCGTTGGCAATCTTCCCAAAACATTTATATGAAACGGGCATCGAAGTCGTTACGGTAGCAACGAGACGAAATCGACCAGATGTACTAAGTCCGAAAGTAAAATCGTTAAACTACTTAAACAACGTATTAGTACGAATTGAAGCGCATTTAGCAAACGTCAGCGAAGCGCTCATGCTTAACGACCAAGGATATGTCGCTGAAGGCTCAGCAGATAACGTGTTTATCGTCAAAAATGGCGTGTTATATACACCACCAGGATATGTCGGGGCACTTGAAGGCATTACGCGCGATGCGATCATGGACATCGCCAAAGACCTCGGTTATGTCGTTAAAGAAGAACCGTTCACTCGTCATGATGTGTACACAGCAGACGAAGTATTTTTAACAGGAACCGCAGCAGAAGTCATTGCGGTCGTCAAAGTCGATGGTCGTGTCATTGGTGACGGTGTACCGGGTGAACATACGAAACGGTTGTTAGAAGAGTTTCGTAAACGAGTTGTTTCTGAAGGCGTAAAAGTATATGCTACACAAAATGTGAATGCAGGATAACAAGTAAATAAGAGAAAAGCGTTGAAGAGGATAAGTAGCTAGCGGGTTAGGCATCTACAGAGAGCCGGGGAAGCTGAAAACCGGTGATGTCTCCGCTAGTGAACTCCCCTCCGAGCGCCGTCCTGAACGATTTCTAGTAGGGACGGACGGGTGCACGTCACTCGTTATTAAATCGAGCGCTGCGACGATTGTCGCGTGCTCCTGAGGTGGCTTTGCCACGAAGAAGGGTGGTACCGCGGAAAGGATGCAAGCCTTTTCGCCCCTTTGGTCCACGTGGACCGATGGAGGGGTGAGAAGGCTTTTCTTATTTCACATTTTTTTAGGGGTGAAAAAATGGCAGCGAATATGAAAGTGAAAGAAAGAGTAGCAAAAAAGCAAACGTTGTGTGGAGCGCTCATGTTAATTGAGGCGCTCAAAGCAGAAAACGTAAAAGTCATTTTCGGTTATCCGGGAGGTGCTGTGTTACCGATTTACGACAAGCTTTATGAGTCAGGCGTATTCCACGTGCTAACACGTCATGAACAAGGCGCTATTCATGCAGCGGAAGGATATGCCCGCATTTCAGGAAAACCTGGTGTCGTCATTGCCACATCTGGACCGGGTGCCACAAATATCGTGACAGGTTTAACAGATGCAATGATGGACTCTATTCCGCTCGTCGTCTTTACAGGGCAAGTGGCATCAAATGTCATCGGTTCAGATGCCTTCCAAGAAGCGGATGTGTTAGGAATTACAATGCCTATTACAAAACATAGTTACCAAGTACGCGACATACACGAGCTGCCAAAAATCATTAAAGAAGCATTTCATATTGCGACGACTGGGCGCCCAGGCCCTGTATTAATCGATATTCCGAAAGATATGGCCGTCGCTGAAGCGGAGTTTGATTACGAACAAGATGTACAGTTGCCAGGTTATCAGCCGACAACAAAACCGAACCATTTGCAAATTCGCAAGCTTGTTGAAGCAGTTAGTCAAGCAAAGCGCCCGGTCATTTTAGCGGGAGCAGGTGTTCTCCATGCGAATGCCCATGAACAGTTAAAACAATATGCTGAACAACAAAATATTCCTGTCATTCATACCCTTTTAGGACTTGGTGGTTTTCCTGCCGATCATCCACTATTTCTCGGGATGGCAGGAATGCACGGAACGTACACAGCAAACATGGCTCTGTATGAGTGTGATTTGCTCATTAATGTCGGCGCACGATTCGATGATCGGGTGACTGGAAATTTAGCGCATTTCGCACCAAAAGCAACGGTCGCTCATATCGATATTGATCCAGCGGAAATTGGAAAAAATGTACCAACAAAAATTCCAATCGTTGGTGATGCAAAAGAAGCACTCATTCAATTAATTGAACAAAACGGAAAGCGACCAGATGTATCAGAGTGGCTTAACAAGTTAAACGAATGGAAACGTGAATATCCGCTCATGTACAAACGCGAACCGGGTGTACTCAAACCACAACGTCTCATTGAAATGATTCACGAATATACAAACGGTGAAGCGGTTGTGACGACAGATGTAGGTCAACATCAAATGTGGGTCGCTCAATATTATAAATTTAAACAACCACATCGTTGGGTTACATCCGGTGGGCTTGGAACGATGGGATTCGGTTTGCCAGCGGCAATTGGTGCTCAATTGGCGCAACCAGAAGCGACGGTTGTAGCGATCGTTGGTGACGGTGGGTTTCAAATGACATTACAAGAGCTATCGGTTATTCAAGAGTTGAATTTGCCAATTAAAATTGTCATCGTTAACAATCAAGCACTCGGCATGGTGCGTCAATGGCAAGAAATCTTTTATGAAAAACGATATTCTCATTCTCTCATTCCGAATCAACCGGATTTCGTTCGGTTAGCGGAAGCATACGGCATGAAAGCGATGCGCGCAACGACGGAAGAAGAAGCAGAATACGTATTGAAAGAAGCATTTGCGACAAATGCCCCGGTTTTACTTGATTTTCATGTTCATCCAGGGGAAAACGTATATCCGATGGTGGCACCTGGAAAAGGGCTACATGAGATGGTGGGGGTGAAATGGTGAAGCGAATTATTACAATGACAGTAAACAACCGTCCGGGTGTATTAAATCGCATTACAGGTTTGTTTACGAAGCGACATTACAACATTGAAAGCATTACAGTTGGCCATACAGAAACAGAAGGCGTTTCACGTATGACGTTTGTCGTCAATGTAGATGATGAACGCATTGCTGAACAAATTACAAAGCAATTAAACAAACAAATTGATGTGTTAAAAGTTGTAGATATTACCGATCAAGCGATTATCGTTCGAGAACTTGCTTTAATTAAAGTGGCGGTTACAGCGGCGACGCGCGGTGAAATTTATACATTAATTGAACCGTTTCGTGCAGCGATTGTCGATGTGGCGCGCGATAGTCTTGTCGTTCAAGTAACAGGTGAGCCAGAAAAAATTGATGCGCTCATCGACTTATTAAAGCCATACGGATTAAAGGAAGTCGCAAGAACAGGAACAACAGCGTTTCCGCGCGGTTCACAACGCGCATCATCAACAAATAAATCACTATTCATCATTTAAATTAAGGAGAGGATTTTATTATGGTAAAAGTATATTACAATGGCGATGCAAACGAAGCTTACATTCAAGGAAAGAAAGTAGCGATTATCGGATACGGATCTCAAGGTCATGCCCATGCGCAAAACCTTCGCGATAGCGGCGTTGATGTGATCATTGGATTGAGAAAAGGTAAATCATGGGAAAAAGCAGAACAAGATGGATTTGTCGTCTTGCCAGTGGATGAAGCGACAAAGCAAGCTGATATTGTAATGATTTTACTTCCAGATGAACATCAGCCGAAAGTATATAAAGAAGAAATTGCACCAAACTTACAGCCGGGCAATGCCCTCGTGTTTGCACACGGGTTTAATATTCATTTTAACCAAATTGTCCCACCAAGCGACGTGGATGTCTTTTTAGTTGCACCGAAGGGACCAGGCCATTTAGTTCGTCGCACATATACAGAAGGAGCAGGTGTGCCAGCGTTAATTGCTGTATATCAAAATGTAAGCGGCGAAGCGAAAGAAACAGCGCTTGCGTATGCGAAAGCGATCGGATCCGCTCGAGCAGGTGTAATTGAAACGACGTTTAAAGAAGAAACAGAAACAGATTTATTTGGCGAACAAGCGGTTCTTTGTGGCGGGTTGACTGCTCTTGTCAAAGCAGGATTTGAAACGCTCGTTGAAGCCGGATATCAACCGGAAATTGCATATTTCGAATGTTTGCATGAGTTAAAACTTATTGTTGATTTAATGTACGAAGGCGGTTTAGCAGGCATGCGCTATTCTATTTCTGATACAGCACAATGGGGTGACTTTGTTACAGGTCCACGCATCATTAACGATGCGGTAAAAGCAGAAATGAAAAAAGTGCTCGAAGACATTCAAACAGGGAAGTTTGCAAAAGGTTGGATTTTAGAAAATCAAGCGAATCGTCCGGAGTTTAACGCGATTAACCGTCGCGAAAACGAGCATTTAATTGAAGTCGTTGGCCGCGAATTACGTAAAATGATGCCGTTTGTCAACGCTAAACAGAAAGATGTGGTGACGGTCGGTGCGAAAAATTAACATTTTTGATACGACGTTGCGTGACGGAGAGCAGTCTGCGGGCGTCAATTTAAACTTGCATGAAAAGCTAGAAATTGCTCGGCAGTTAGAACGCCTCGGTGTAGATATCATCGAGGCGGGATTCCCTGCCGCATCAAAAGGTGATTTCCAAGCCGTTCAAGCGATCGCACAAACCGTTCGCAACTGTTCGGTTACAGGTCTTTCTCGCTCTGTTCAGTCAGACATTGATGCGGCGTGGGAGGCGCTAAAAGATGGGGCGGAACCACGATTACACGTATTTATCGCCACGTCACCTATTCATATGCAATATAAATTGCGCATGACACCAGAACAAGTGATTGAAACAGCTGTTGAGTCTGTTCGTTACGCGAAAAAATATTTTCCGATTGTACAATGGTCAGCAGAAGATGCATGTCGAAGCGATCTTCCGTTTCTTGCGACGATTATTGAACGAGTGATCGAAGCAGGAGCGAACGTCATTAATATTCCAGATACAGTCGGCTACATTACACCGAAACAATATGGCGACATATTCTCTTTTTTAAAGAAAAATGTTCGGAATATTGAAAAAATTAGTTTGTCTGCTCATTGTCACGATGACTTAGGAATGGCCGTCGCAAATTCGCTTGCAGCTATTGAAGCGGGAGCGACGCAAATTGAAGGAACGATTAATGGCATTGGCGAGAGAGCAGGAAACGCGGCAATTGAAGAAGTGGCGGTCGCGCTTTATATTCGCAAAGATTACTACCAAGCTGAGACGCGCTTGAACTTGCAAGAGATTAAACGAACGAGCAACCTCGTAAGCAAGTTAACAGGAATGATTGTCCCTCCAAATAAAGCGATCGTTGGTAAAAACGCTTTTGCCCATGAATCAGGCATTCATCAAGATGGAGTGTTAAAAGAAAAAACAACGTATGAAATTATATCTCCGCAACTTGTTGGCGTGCAATCGAATTCGATGGTGCTCGGAAAACATTCGGGACGCCATGCGTTTCGCACACGCATTCAAGAGCTTGGTTATTCGTTAACAGAAGAAGAAGTGAATCGTTTATTCGTTCGTTTTAAAGATTTAGCAGATAAAAAGAAAGATATTACCGATGATGATTTAATCGCCCTTATTTTAGATGAAAAGCTAGATACGTATAAAAACTTTTATCAATTATGTTCGATTCAAGTGCAGTATGGGACAAATCAAATTCCAACAGCAGTTGTCGTGCTGAAAGATGGAGAAGGAAACGACATTCAAGAAGCAGCAACGGGAGCTGGTAGCGTCGAGGCGCTATATAACGCTTTAGAAAAAGCGCTGCAATTGCCGGTGACGTTGCTTGACTATCGCATTGAATCCGTTGGAAGCGGACGTGATGCTTTAGCGCAAGTATATGTGAAAGTATCGCTCGATGGTAAAGAAGCAAGCGGGCGTGGAACGGCACAAGATGTGCTAGAAGCATCAGCAAAAGCATATATTCACGCCGTCAATCGCATGTTTGTCATTGAAAAAATGAAAGAAGAACAAGCGCTTGCCGCGCAATAACAAAGGGGGATGTTTTATGTATCGTATCGCTGTGTTACCTGGGGATGGCATTGGAAAAGAAGTGACAAAAGGAGCGGTAAAAGTTTTGCAAGCGATTGGTGATCGTTTCGGACATACGTTTCATTTTTCATACGGTTTGATCGGTGGAGAAGCGATTGACCGTGAAGGAACTCCGCTTCCAGAACAAACGCTTCAAATGTGTAAACAAAGCGATGCGGTATTGCTTGGTGCTGTTGGTGGACCGAAATGGGACAGTCATCCGCCGCACGTTCGTCCCGAAAGAGGACTGTTGCAAATTCGGAAAGAAATGAACTTGTTTGCAAATATTCGTCCGGTGACGTTTTATAACAGCTTATCAGCTTCTTCACCATTAAAACCACATGTGATTGAAGGAGCCGACTTTGTTATCGTTCGGGAGTTAGTCGGAGGTTTATATTTCGGAAAACCGAGTGAACGACGTGTGGAAAAAGGGGAAGAAACGGTTGTTGATACGTTGTTTTATAAACGAGCAGAAATCGAGCGCATTATCACGTTTGCTTTTACTCTTGCACAAAAGCGGAAGAAAAAAGTCACCTCTGTTGATAAAGCGAATGTGTTAGAGTCAAGTCGCATGTGGCGGGAAGTAGCTGAACAAGTCGCTAAGCGTTTTCCGGACGTTCAACTTGAACATATGCTTGTCGATAATGCGGCTATGCAGCTCGTTCGTTCACCAAAACAGTTCGATGTGATTGTCACAGAAAATATGTTTGGCGATATTTTAAGCGATGAAGCATCGATGTTAACAGGATCGCTCGGCATGCTTCCGTCGGCAAGCTTGTCTGTTGACGGACCTGCATTATACGAACCGATTCACGGTTCGGCTCCAGACATTGCTGGACAAAATAAAGCGAATCCGCTTGCAACGATTTTATCAGCAGCGATGATGCTTCGCTTATCGTTCGGACTTACAGAAGAGGCCGATGTCATCGAGCGAGCTGTTAAGCAGGTGTTGGATGCGGGATATCGTACCGCAGACATTGCCCAACAAGGTGATTGTGTATTATCGACGACAGCAATGGTCGAAAAAGTAAAAGATGCCATTTTAGATGATGTAGCGATTGAACGAATTATGCAAGTATATGTGTAGGAGGGATTGAGGTGGCGCCAAAGACGATTATTGAAAAAATTTGGGATGAGCACGTTGTGTACCGTGAAGATGGGAAGCCAGATTTATTATACATTGACTTACATCTCGTTCATGAAGTGACATCGCCGCAAGCGTTTGAAGGATTGCGGCAAAAAGGAAGAAAAGTGCGCCGCCCAGATTTAACGTTTGCGACGATGGATCATAACGTTCCAACGATCAATCGATTCGTCGTTGAAGATGAAGTGGCAAGAAATCAAATGACGGCATTGGAGCGGAACTGTCGTGAGTTCGGCGTTCCGCTTGCCGATTTAAACAGTCCAGAACAAGGCATTGTACATGTCATCGGTCCGGAACTTGGATTGACGCAACCGGGAAAAACAATCGTGTGCGGGGATAGTCATACGTCAACACATGGCGCTTTTGGAGCGTTAGCGTTCGGAATCGGCACGAGTGAAGTCGAACATGTGTTGGCGACGCAAACGTTATGGCAACACCGCCCGAAAACGATGCAAGTGAACGTCACAGGTGCATTGGCACCGGGTGTATCAGCAAAAGACGTCATTTTAGCGATTATCGGAAAGTTTGGTGTTGATTTCGGAACAGGGTATGTGCTTGAGTTTACAGGCGATGTTATTCGTCGTTTGTCGATGGAAGAGCGGATGACGATTTGTAACATGTCGATTGAAGCAGGCGCGCGCGCAGGGTTAATTGCTCCGGATGATGTAACGTTTGCATATTTGCGCGGGCGAAAATATGCTCCAAAAGGAGAAGCGTTTGAACAGGCCGTTGAAAAGTGGAAACAGTTATGCACAGATGAAGGAGCGGTATATGACCGTGTTATTCATATGGATGGAAGTGAAATCGCTCCAACCGTTACATGGGGGACAACGCCTGCGATGAGTTCTCCAATTGATGGAACCGTCCCTTATCCAGAAGAGTTTGCGACCGAAACGGAGAGAAAGGCAGTTCAGTTAGCCTTGCAGTATATGGGGCTAAAGCCAGGAACGAAAATGACGGATATTGCTGTTCAACATGTGTTTATCGGATCGTGTACGAATTCACGCATCAGCGATTTAAGAGAAGCGGCACAAATCGTGAAAGGAAAAAAAGTCGCACCGGGTGTAAGGGCGCTCGTCGTTCCGGGCTCACAACAAGTGAAAAAACAAGCGGAAGAAGAAGGCATTGCTCAAATGTTTATTGATGCAGGTTTTGAATGGCGCGATTCCGGCTGTAGCATGTGTCTTGGTATGAACCCAGATACTGTGCCAGCAGGAGAACATTGTGCTTCAACGTCAAATCGCAATTTTGAAGGACGGCAAGGAAAAGGGGCACGTACGCATCTCGTTAGTCCAGCGATGGCAGCTGCGGCGGCAATTTATGGACATTTTGTTGATGTGCGCACATTGTATAAAGAAGCGGTACGATAGGAGGGAGACGCGTTGGAACCATTCATTATTCATAAAGGAAAAGTCGCTGGTTTAGATCGTGCCAATGTGGATACGGATCAAATTATTCCGAAACAATTTTTAAAACGAATTGAGCGCACAGGATTTGGCCAATTTCTTTTTTATGATTGGCGCTATCTTCCAGACGGGACACCAAACCCGCATTTTGAGTTAAATCGCCCTGAAAACGAAGGAGCAACGATTTTAGTGGCAAATGAAAATTTTGGTTGCGGTTCATCGCGCGAACATGCGCCTTGGGCGCTTGCTGATTATGGGTTTCGTGCTGTCATTGCTCCTTCCTTTGCGGATATTTTTTATAACAACTGTTTAAAAAATAGTTTACTTCCAATTAAACTTTCAAAAGAAGATGTCGTGTATTTATTAAAACAAGCGGAGCGGTCAGATTATGAGCTGACTATTTCCCTTGAACAACAAGTCGTTTTTGATGACGAAGGATTTACAAGCGCGTTTGATATTGACCCGTATCGAAAACAGCTTCTTTTAAAAGGTTGGGACGAAATCGACTTAACGTTCGTTTATGAACCATATATTATCGCCTATGAAAAAGCACGCTCTTGACGATTCGTCGAGGGCGTTTTTCGTTGAGTTTGGTCAAAAACATTGTTAAACTAAAAGGCAAATGTAAGCGAAGGTGAACGAATATGAAAAAACGAAAAGTCGTTCCGCATCCATATGTAAAAGAGCGGTTGTTAACAGAAGGGATGAATGCGTTAAAAGAAAAGCGATATAAAGAAGCGTATACGTATTTGACACAATTGAAAGAGCTGCAACTTCACGATGATGATGTAGAAATGGCACTTGTCGTCTGTTTATTTGAAATGGGACATGTAGAAGAGGCAAAAGAAAGATGTGAGCAACTGTTAGAGCGCGGCAGAGGGGATTGGACGGTATACATCTCTATGCTCGTCCATTTACAACAATACGATGAAGTTGTCGCAGTCATTCATAAACTTCAGGGAAAAGGAATGGATTGCACACCGTTTTTACCGCTTTTACAGTTTAGTGAAAAAATGATTCGGTCTCAGCACGAACAACGCTCAAAACAATACGAATCGATTTTCGAAAGCGATCAATGGACGAAACAACTACGCACCCTTCACCAATTAGATGTGCGCACCGTTCCACACCTTGTTTCTATTTTTGCTCGCTATTTACATGATGAAATGAAACATCCAATTGTAAAAACGACGATGTTACACATATTAAGGAAAGAACAAGTGATGGAGCCGATGACCGTAAAAAAATTGGGGCAAACGATGACGGTCGTTCCAGCTGAGCTCGATGAACAACAACAAAAGCATTGGATAGAACAAGTGCTTGATATCATCGAACAAACGTGGGCGACACAAAATCCAACGATGTATGAATGGTGTGAACAAATATGGCTTCGTTACATGTTTGTGACATACCCGTTTCTTCCAGAAGGTTCCACACAACAATGGGCAAATGCGTTATACACATATGTTGAGCAATGTGAAACGGGACAAACGGTATGGACAAATCCGCTCGTTGCCAAACTTTATGAAGCAGAAAAATTGTGGCTCTCTGTTGAAAGTATATAATTGTATGGTATAATATAGTGGTTGTATTACACATAAAACCGTGTATGCCTACATATATGTAGTTCATTTACATGAATTTTTGAAGTTGGAGGGAAATAAGCATGTCGGCGAAATGGGAAAAACTCGAAGGCAATCAAGGCGTTCTTACAGTAGAAGTGGACGCTGAAAAAGTGAACGAAGGATTAGATGAAGCGTTTAAAAAAGTAGTGAAAAAAGTACAAATTCCAGGATTCCGTAAAGGAAAAATTCCTCGCTCTTTATTTGAAAAACGTTTCGGCGTTGAATCTTTATACGCAGATGCGTTAGATATTTTATTGCCAGAGGCATACGCAAAAGCTGTTGAAGAAACAGGCATTGAGCCAGTCGATCGTCCAGAAATCGACGTGGAGCAAATGGAAAAAGGAAAAAGCTTGATTTTCACTGCAAAAGTGACTGTGAAGCCAGAAGTGACGCTTGGTCAATACAAAGGGCTTGAAGTAGAGAAATTAGATGATACAGTAACTGACGAAGACGTCGAACAAGAATTAAAACGTTTGCAAGAGCGTCATGCAGAGCTCGTTGTGAAAGAAGAAGGAACAGTAGAAAACGGTGATACAGTCGTCATCGATTTCGAAGGGTTCGTTGATGGCGAAGCGTTTGAAGGCGGAAAAGCAGAAAACTATTCTCTTGTGATCGGTTCAGGTACATTCATCCCAGGATTTGAAGAGCAATTAATTGGCATGGCAGCTGGGGAAGAAAAAGACATTGAAGTGACGTTCCCAGAAGAATATCATGCAGAGCAATTAGCTGGTAAACCAGCTGTGTTCAAAATTAAATTGCACGAAATTAAAACAAAACAACTTCCTGCGCTTGATGATGAGTTTGCGAAAGACGTAGATGAAGAAGTAGAAACATTAGACGCGCTAAAAGAAAAAATTAAAGAGCGTTTAACAAAAGAGAAAAAAGAAGAAGCAGAAGCGGCACTTCGCGATGCAGTTGTTCAAAAAGCAACAGAAAACGCACAAATGGACATCCCAGAAGTGATGGTGAAAAACGAAACAGACCGCATGATTCGCGAGTTTGAGCAACGTTTACAAATGCAAGGATTAAACCTTGACTTATACTATCAATTCTCTGGACAAGATGAAGCGGCACTTCGTGAACAAATGAAAGAAGAAGCAGAAAAACGTGTTCGCGTCACATTGACGCTTGAAGCGATCGTCAAAGCAGAAAACATTGACGTAACAGAAGAAGAAGTAGAGAAAGAACTAGAGGAAATGGCGAACCTTTACAGCTTATCGGTTGATAAGTTAAAAGAGCTTTTAGGTACATTAGATGGCTTAAAAGAAGACTTAAAAATGCGCAAAGCAATCGATTTCCTTGTTGAAAACAGCAAAGTTGTTGCATAATGAGAAGAGAAAGAACAAGGTACATCACGTGCCTTGTTCTTTCCACATATAGTTGCAGTAATAAAAGTTTTCTAACTTTTCGCGCACATTTGCGTTTTTATTGGCATACTTTTAAAGATTTATGATAAAATGACGAATACATAACGTTTTTTCTTTTTCGTGTACATATGATAGTAGAGAAATAAGGGGTGAAATCATGTTTAAATTTAATGATGAAAAAGGGCAGTTGAAATGCTCGTTTTGCGGCAAAACGCAAGAACAAGTGCGCAAGCTTGTTGCTGGCCCAGGTGTATACATATGCGATGAGTGTATTGAATTGTGTACAGAAATTGTGCAAGAAGAGCTTGGATCGGAAGAAGAAGTGGAGTTCAAAGACGTACCGAAGCCAAAGGAAATTCGCGAAATTTTAGATGAGTACGTCATCGGGCAAGACGAAGCGAAAAAAGCGCTTTCTGTAGCGGTATATAACCATTACAAGCGAATTAATTCAAACAGCAAAATTGATGATGTCGAATTAGCGAAAAGCAATATTTTAATGATTGGGCCGACAGGAAGCGGAAAAACATTACTAGCTCAAACGCTTGCTCGCATTTTAAACGTGCCGTTTGCAATTGCTGATGCGACATCGCTAACAGAAGCGGGATATGTCGGAGAAGACGTTGAAAACATTTTATTAAAGCTTATTCAAGCGGCAGATTACGACATTGAACGTGCAGAAAAAGGAATTATTTATATCGATGAAATCGATAAAATTGCGCGCAAATCAGAAAACCCTTCCATTACGCGCGACGTATCGGGAGAAGGTGTGCAACAAGCGCTATTGAAAATTTTAGAAGGAACAATTGCGAGCGTGCCTCCACAAGGCGGACGAAAACATCCGCATCAAGAGTTCATTCAAATTGATACAACGAACATTTTATTCATTTGTGGTGGGGCGTTTGATGGTTTAGAACCAATTATTAAACGTCGTCTCGGGAAAAAAGTGATCGGCTTTAGCTCAGATGTACAGGCGGAAGTTGAAGAAAAAGATTTGCTGTCGAAAGTGTTGCCAGAAGACTTATTAAAATTCGGATTAATTCCAGAGTTTGTTGGACGTCTTCCGGTTATTACGAGCTTACAACCGCTCGATGAAGATGCGCTTGTTGATATTTTAGTGAAGCCGAAAAATGCCCTTGTTAAGCAATATGAAAAAATGCTCGAACTTGACGATGTCGAGCTTGAATTTGAAGAAGAAGCACTTCGTGAAATTGCAAAACGTGCGATTGAACGAAAAACAGGAGCGCGTGGTCTACGCTCTATTATTGAAGGGATTATGCTTGACGTCATGTTTGAATTACCGTCGCGTGAAGATGTGAAAAAATGCGTCATTACGGCAGAGACGGTACGCGGAGAAAAAGCGCCGCTTCTCATTTTACACGACGGAACGGTTGTTGAGTACGAACGAAAAACATCAGCGTAAATGAAAAAAAGGTCGATTTTCCGAATCGGAAAGTCGATCTTTTTTTGTTTATTTCCTTCTTTGCTCGGAGATACTATGCGTACAATACATATGCAGGAGGAACGGCCATGAATTGGACAAACATTGCGCTGCTTATTCAGTTGTTTTTCGGGATTATTATCGGCCTTTACTTTTTAAATTTATTAAAAAGTCAACGCACACAAAAAATTTCAATTGATAAAGAAGCACGAAAAGAGATGGAACAACTTCGAAAAATGCGTTCCATTTCATTAACAGAACCACTTGCTGAAAAAGTGCGTCCAAAAACGTTTGATGATATTGTCGGCCAAGAAGATGGAATGAAAGCATTAAAAGCGGCATTATGTGGACCGAATCCACAACATGTCATTATTTACGGCCCACCTGGTGTCGGAAAAACAGCAGCTGCCCGCCTCGTATTAGAAGAAGCGAAAAAAAATCCACTATCTCCATTTCGAAAAGATGCTGTATTTATTGAATTAGATGCAACGACTGCTCGATTTGATGAGCGCGGTATTGCTGATCCGCTTATCGGGTCTGTACACGATCCGATTTATCAAGGGGCAGGCGCGATGGGACAAGCCGGTATTCCGCAACCAAAACAAGGAGCAGTAACGAATGCTCACGGTGGGGTGTTATTTATTGATGAAATTGGCGAGTTGCATCCGATTCAAATGAACAAGCTGTTAAAAGTGTTAGAAGACCGTAAAGTGTTTTTTGAAAGCGCATATTATAGCGAAGAAAATCCGAATATTCCAAACCACATTCACGACATTTTTCAAAACGGATTGCCAGCTGATTTTCGACTTGTTGGCGCCACGACACGA
Organism: Anoxybacillus gonensis; assembly: GCF_001187595.1. Classification (GTDB taxonomy): domain Bacteria; phylum Bacillota; class Bacilli; order Bacillales; family Anoxybacillaceae; genus Anoxybacillus; species Anoxybacillus gonensis. The sequence goes on along the minus strand of NZ_CP012152.1, from coordinate 2,116,679 downwards.
ACGCCAAATGAAATTCCGCCAGCCATTCGCTCGCGCTGTATGGAAGTATTTTTTAGGGAGTTAGAGCAAGAAGAAATCGCCCAAATTGTGAAAAAGGCCGCTGAAAAAGTAAACCTTCCAATTGAGGAACAAGCAGTTGATGAGCTTGCGATGTATGCTCGGAATGGACGAGAAGCGGTCAATACGCTACAAATTGCAGCGGGAATCGTCATTTCGGAGAAACGGTCTAAAATTTTGCGTCAAGATATTGAATGGGTGATTCAATCGAGCCAACTATCGCCGCGATATGAGAAAAAAGTAGGGCAAGAAGCAAAAGTCGGATTAGTAAACGGATTAGCAGTTTATGGGCCAAATAGCGGAGCACTATTAGAAATTGAAGTTGCGGTATTGCCGACAAAAGAAAAGGGAACGATCAATATGACCGGCATTGTCGAAGAGGAGCAAATTGGCGGACAAGGAAAGTCGATTCGGCGAAAAAGTATGGCTCGTGGCTCGATAGAAAACGTCATTACTGTTTTACGTACACTTGGTGTTCCTGCGGATCAATATGATATTCACGTTAACTTTCCGGGCGGCGTTCCGATTGATGGTCCTTCGGCTGGTGTTGCGATGGCGATCGGTATTTACTCCGCGATTTATCGTTTACCGATTGATCCAACCGTAGCGATGACTGGAGAAATCGGTGTACATGGAAACGTGAAGCCTGTTGGTGGCATTTTTCCGAAAGTAAAGGCAGCTAAGCAAGCTGGAGCGAAAACGGTCATTATTCCGCGCGGCAATATGCAGTCGATTTTAAGACAAGTGACAGACATTGAAATTGTTCCTGTTGATCATATTAGTGATGTTCTTTCCTTTTTATTTCACGAACATGTTCGTTCTGTTCCGATGCGTCATCATCTACCAAAAACAGAACGAATGTGAGAGCCATCGGCTTCAACGGAGCGTTGAAGTCGATTTTTTACGATGAAAGATTTTACAAACGCTATAATGTACTATACAATAGGGCAATAGAAGTATGATGGAGGTGCGGGGCTGTGGCGAGAAAGAAAAATAAAGTCATTCCACTCTTGCCGTTAAGAGGATTACTTGTGTTTCCAACGACAGTGTTGCATTTAGACGTTGGGCGGGAAAAATCAGTACAAGCGTTGGAAAAAGCGATGGTGGAAGAAAATCTCGTGTTGTTAACGTCACAAAAAGATGTACAAATTGATGATCCAGAGCTTGAAGATGTATACGAGATGGGGACGATTGCACGCGTGAAGCAATTGTTAAAGCTCCCGAACGGAACGTTTCGTGTGTTAGTGGAAGGGGTATCGCGTGGAAAAGTAGTCAAGTGGGTAAGTGAAGAGCCGTGCTATGTCGTGCAAGTGGAACCGTTTGTTGATAACGAAAAGGAAGATATAGAGTTTGAAGCGTTGCGTCGAACAATGCTCGAATATTTTGAGCAGTACATAAAGCTATCTAAAAAATTGTCCGCAGATATTTATACGTCTGTCATGGACATTCAGCAAGCGGGACGAATGGCCGATATTATCGCTTCCCATTTGCCGTTAAAGCTTGAAGAAAAACAACGGTTGCTTGAGGCGGTGGATGTGAAAGAACGCGTCCATCAAATCATTCAAATTCTTCATAATGAAAAAGAAATTTTACATTTAGAAAAACGAATTAGCCAGCGTGTGAAGCAATCAATGGAGCGAACGCAAAAAGAATATTATTTGCGCGAACAAATGAAGGCGATTCAAAAAGAGCTCGGGGAAAAGGAAGGAAAAGCGGGCGAAATCGATTTGTTGCGCGAAAAAATTGAACAAGCAGGGATGCCAGAACATGTGAAAGCCACTGCGCTAAAAGAATTAGAGCGTTATGAAAAAGTGCCAGCTGCCTCTGCTGAAAGCGGGGTTATTCGCAACTATTTAGATTGGTTGCTTGCGTTGCCGTGGACGAAACAAACAGAAGATATTCACGATATTCATCGGGCGGAAAAAATTTTAAACGAGGAGCATTATGGGCTTGAAACAGTAAAAGAGCGCGTGTTGGAATATTTAGCTGTTCAACAATTAACCAATTCATTACGTGGGCCGATTCTTTGTTTAGTTGGGCCACCGGGTGTTGGGAAAACATCGCTTGCTCGTTCCATTGCGAAAACGTTAAATCGACATTTCGTTCGCATTTCGCTCGGTGGAGTGCGTGATGAATCGGAAATTCGCGGTCATCGTCGCACGTACGTGGGTGCTTTGCCAGGTCGGATTATTCAAGGAATGAAAAAAGCGGGAACGATTAACCCTGTATTTTTGCTTGATGAAATTGATAAAATGTCAAGCGATTTTCGCGGTGATCCGTCTGCGGCGTTATTGGAAGTATTGGACCCAGAACAAAACCATTCGTTTAGCGATCATTACATTGAGGAGCCGTACGATTTATCAAAAGTCATGTTTATTGCGACAGCGAATACGCTCGCAACAATCCCGCGTCCATTATTAGATCGCATGGAAGTTATTACAATTCCAAGTTACACAGAAATTGAAAAGTTGCACATTGCAAAAGAACATTTATTGCCAAAACAAATGGAAGCGCACGGATTACAAAAACGAATGCTTCATATGCGCGATGATGCGATCATGCAAGTCATTCGTTATTATACGCGTGAAGCAGGTGTGCGCAACTTAGAACGTCAGCTCGCTTCCATTTGCCGCAAAGCAGCGAAAACAATCGTATCAGAAGGGCGAAAACGAATTGTTATTACAGAAAAAAATGTGAGCGAGTTTTTAGGAAAACCGAAATATCATTACGGACAGGCGGAGAGCGAAGACCAAGTCGGCGTAGCGACAGGGCTTGCATATACGGCAGCTGGTGGAGATACGCTAGCGATTGAAGTATCGATTGCTCCTGGAAAAGGAAAATTGACGCTTACCGGTCAATTAGGCGATGTGATGAAAGAATCTGCCCAAGCAGCATTTACATACATTCGCTCGAAAGCAAAACAATTAGGCATTGATCCAGAGTTTCATGAAAAACTAGACATTCACATTCACGTGCCAGAAGGGGCGGTACCAAAAGACGGTCCATCTGCAGGGATTACGATGGCAACAGCGCTGATTTCTGCTTTGACAGGGAAACCGGTCAGCCGCTTTGTCGGCATGACGGGAGAAATTACGTTGCGCGGTCGTGTACTTGCCATTGGCGGTGTCAAAGAAAAAGTATTAAGCGCTCATCGCGCCGGATTAAAGAAAGTCATTTTACCGAAAGAAAACGAAAAAGATTTAGAAGATATTCCAGAGATCGTAAAAAAACAATTGCAGTTTGTTCTCGTTTCACATATTGATGATGTACTTGAACATGCTTTGGTAGGTGGAGAAAAATGAAAATTACAAACGTAGAAATGGTCATTAGCGCTGTGAAGCCAGAACAATACCCAGCAGGCCAACTCCCTGAGTTTGCGCTTGCTGGGCGCTCCAATGTCGGAAAATCATCATTTATTAACAAAATGATTAACCGAAAAAATTTTGCGCGCACATCATCTAAACCGGGGAAAACACAAACATTAAACTTTTATCGAATTAATGATGCGTTATACTTCGTCGACGTACCGGGATATGGATTTGCGAAAGTATCAAAAACAGAACGGGAAGCGTGGGGAAAAATGATTGAAACGTATTTTACGACGCGCGAACAATTGAAAGCAGCGTTGTTGATCGTTGATTTGCGTCATCCCCCCACGAAAGATGATGTGATGATGTATGAATTTTTAAAGCATTACAACATTCCAACGCTCGTCATTGCGACGAAAGCGGATAAAATTCCGCGCGGGAAATGGCAGCAACATGCGAAGGTCGCTAAAGAAACATTGCGCCTTATTCCAGATGACGAACTCATTATTTTTTCTGCAGAGACAGGTCAAGGGAAAGATGAAGCATGGGGTGCGTTGCAAAAATGGATATAAATAAAAAATGTGGGTGAGTGACCCACATTTTTGTATATTTACCCCTTTTTTACGAACAATAAGTACAATCCGAGCAAAACGAATGCGATCGGCCAAATGTGGATGAGTGAATCAAATGTCACGGACGTAAACATTTGTTGAAGCCGATGTGAAAATAAAAAAATAATGGATAGCGTAAATAATAAAATGGTAGGAAGCAATGCTTGCTTTGTTTTTACGTATTGTAACAACAACCCGAGTGCGATAATGAACGTCAATGCGCTTATATCATCTGGCCACGCTGAAAGGCGTGAAGCGAGATGAAAATGAATGCCGATCCCAGTAAACGCCACACCGGACAAAATAGCGGAGTAGTCTTTTCCGATATACGCTTGGCCTAAAAAAGCGATACCGATCATGAACAGCAACGTTGGCCACGTATGGAAAGAAGGAAAAAGTGAAAATCGCTCTAGTAAAAAGTACGTTCCAAAACCGATTAAAATAATGCCAGAAAAAATACCACGTTTTTTCATTGAAAATCCCCCAATTCCGTGCGACACTTAAAACAGCACCTGTTCATTAGTTTACTAAATGAACAGCATTTAAGAAAGATCGAAAGTTGTCAAATTGTATTCACACTTTATAAGGAAAAAACAAAATAGACGTGCTATAATGAAATGAGATGACTTTAAAATTCGGGGTGATGGGAATGTATGTCGTCGTTGTCAGCGTAAACTATCGTACAGCCCCTGTCGAAATTCGTGAGAAATTGACGTTTAATCAAACGGAACTTGCTGAAGCGATGAAAGCGCTACAAAAGCAAAAAAGTATGTTAGAAAACGTCATCGTCTCGACATGTAACCGCACAGAAATTTATGCGGTTGTCGATCAACTAAACACAGGGCGTTATTATATAAAAACATTTTTAGCGGATTGGTTTGGGCTTGATAAAGAACAAATCGTTCCGTATTTACGTATTTACGAGGAACGTGAAGCGATTGAACATTTGTTCCGCGTCGCTTGCGGTCTTGATTCCATGATCTTAGGAGAAACGCAAATTCTTGGGCAAGTGCGCACAAGTTTCCTTTTAGCGCAACAAGAAAACACAATAGGCACGGTGTTTAAACAGCTATTTAAACAAGCGATTACATTAGCGAAGCGTGCACATGCCGAAACAGAAATTGGTGCAAATGCGGTTTCTGTTAGCTATGCAGCTGTCGAGCTTGCGAAAAAAATTTTTGGCGATTTGAAAAATAAACATGTGCTCGTTTTAGGTGCGGGAAAAATGGGAGAATTGGCGTTGCAAAACTTGTACGGAAGCGGCGTCAAACGCGTAACAGTGGTGAATCGCACGTTTGAAAAAGCGCAGCAACTTGCGGAACGATTTAACGGGGATGCCAAGCCGTTATCTCAATTGCAATGTGCGTTGCTAGAAGCGGATATTTTAATTAGTTCGACGGGCGCAAAGCAATACGTCATCACAAAAGAAACGATGGCAGTAATTGAAAAAATGCGCAAAGGTCGTCCATTTTTTATGATTGATATTGCTGTACCACGCGATTTAGATCCTGCGCTTGCTGAGTTAGATAGCGTCTTTTTATATGACATTGACGACTTGCAAGATATTGTTGAAGCAAACTTGGCGGAGCGAAAAAAGGCAGCAGAGCAAATTGAACGCATGATTGCTGAGGAAATGGACGAGTTTCAACAATGGTTGCATATGCTCGGTGTCGTTCCTATTATTGCAGCTTTACGCGAAAAGGCGATGCTCATTCAAGAAGAAACGATGAAAAGTTTAGAGAGAAAATTGCCACATTTATCGGAACGAGATAAAAAAGTATTAAACAAACATACAAAAAGCATCGTCAATCAATTGTTGCGTGACCCGATTTTGCGCGCAAAAGAATTGGCTGCAGAGGACAATGCAGAAGAAGCGCTTCAGTTGTTTATGAAAATTTTCAATATTGAACAACAAGTGAAGCAGCAACAAAAAGAGATGAGCTGTGTTCACGAGCGAGCAACAGAACCATCTTTTCAATCGTAAGGAAGATCATATATGTTTGACATGACGAGATGGTATGAACTCTCGCTTCTTTTACATGCATCGTCCGTTTTGTTTTATTTTATTGATTTTCTTCACCACAACCGGAAGGCAAACCGTATTGCTTTCGGGTTGCTTTCTATTGTTTGGGGGATGCAAACATTTTTCTTTTTTGCGAGAATGGTCGAAACAGGAAGATTTCCTGTTTTAACGCTTGCGGAGGGGCTATCGTTTTACGCATGGCTGCTTATTACGTTATCGCTTGCGATTAACGGATGGCTGCGCGTTGATTTCCTCGTCTTTTTTACAAACGTATTAGCGTTTTTTATTCTTTCGTTGCATACGTTCGCACCGACGCCGTACACCGTTGGCATTGCTGAACAGCTCATGTCAGAGCTATTGTTTATTCATATTACGATGGCCATTTTATCGTACGGAGCATTTTCGATTTCATTTATGTTTTCGCTTTTATATTTGCTTCAATATGAGCTATTAAAGAAAAAAAAATGGGGAAAACGGTTATGGCGACTCGGCGACTTAGCGAAGCTTGACGATCTTTCCTATGTGTTAAACGGCGTCGGTGTACCAGTTTTATTATTAAGTTTAATTTTAGGTATGGTTTGGGCATACATGAAAGTAGATCATTTCGTTTTATATGACGCAAAAGTGCTCGGTTCGTTTACTGTATTTGCAACATACAGTTTTTATTTATATAAGCGAGCTGTCAAAGGAATACAAGGAAAAGAAATGGCGCTTTGGAATATCGGATCGTTTCTTATTTTGCTTATTAATTTCTTTTTGTTTGGCACGTTATCACAATTTCACTTTTAGCGACTGTTGGAGGAAAAGCATGATGAGAAAAATCATTGTTGGTTCGCGCCGAAGCAAGTTAGCGTTAACTCAGACGAATTGGGTCATCGAGCAACTGAAACAGCTCGGTGCGCCATTTGAGTTTGAAGTAAAAGAAATTGTCACAAAAGGTGATCAAATTTTACATGTGACGTTATCGAAAGTCGGAGGCAAAGGGTTGTTTGTAAAAGAAATTGAACAAGCGATGCTAGATCGCGAAATTGATTTTGCAGTTCATAGTATGAAAGATATGCCCGCTGTTTTACCTGACGGATTAATGATCGGATGTGTACCGAAGCGTGAAGATCATCGCGATGTACTTATTTCGAAAGGGCATATTCCGTTTGAACAATTGCCGAGTGGGGCGATTGTTGGAACGAGCAGTTTACGCCGCTCGGCACAACTGTTAGCCGTTCGCCCAGACTTGAAAATCCAATGGATTCGCGGCAATATTGACACTCGTTTATCCAAGCTACAAACAGATGAGTACGATGCGATCATATTGGCAGCTGCTGGTTTGCATCGCATGGGCTGGGCGAAAGAAGTAGTGACACAATATTTACCGACCGACATATGTGTCCCAGCCGTTGGCCAAGGAGCATTGGCCATTGAATGTCGGGAAGATGATACAGAACTACTGCAATGGTTAAACAAGCTGACTGACGAGAAAACAGCGCGCGCTGTTCGTGCGGAACGCGCATTTTTACAGCGCATTGAAGGCGGTTGCCAAGTTCCTGTAGCTGGATACGCATCCGTTGATGGAGATGTCGTCGTCCTGACAGCGCTTGTTGCAACGCCGAATGGAACAGAAGTATTAAAAGAAGTTGTGCGAGGAACAGAGCCAGAAGAAGTAGGCATAGAAGCGGCACAACGATTAATTGAACGAGGAGCGAAACAGCTAATTGAACGTGTATTAAAGGAGCTGGGATAAATGCTTCGGGGGAAACGGGTGCTTGTGACGCGCGAGAAAGCGCAAGCAAAAGCGTTATCGCAAACGTTAGAACGATACGGTGCAATTCCTGTGGAACTGCCGCTCATTCGCATCGTACGCGCGAAACAGACGGATCAGCAATTGTTGCACAAGTGGCATACGTTTGATTGGATCGTATTTACAAGCCAAAATGGCGTTAAATATTTTTTCGAGCAAATTGGCGAAATGAAGCCACCGACGTGGCCGAAAGTGGCGGTGGTAGGAGAAAAAACAGCGCAAGCATTGCAAAAACGAAACGTCGTTGTTGATTTGATTCCAAACGAGTTTGTTGCTGAAAGTTTGGCCGAAGCGTTAAAGCCGTTGCTTTCAGCGAAGGCGCGCGTTTTGCTTGTGAAAGGAAACTTAGCGCGCGACACGTTGCGCGAACAATTAAGCAACATAGCGAACGTGACCGATTGGATTGTATACGAAACGACATACAACGAAGAAGCAAAGCCAAAACTCATTCATTTTCTTCAGCAACGAATGATTGATGCGATCACATTTACAAGCTCATCGACGGTACATAGTTTTGCACAAGCGATCGCAGGGGAAAACGTTGACTTGTCTTTCGTCACAATCGCATGTATCGGTCCGATTACGAAACAAACAGCGCTTCAGTTCGGGCTTCCTGTTCACGTTTGCCCACATACATATACAATCGATGAGATGGTTGAACAACTTCACCAATATTTTTCAAGGAGTGAATAATATGCAATTTGCACGTCACCGTCGTTTGCGACAAACGGCCAATTTACGAGCTATGGTACGTGAAACACATCTTCATACGGAAGATTTCATTTATCCAATTTTTGTCATAGAAGGAGAGGAAATAAAAAATGAAGTGCCATCCATGCCTGGTGTATATCAGCAATCGCTTGATTATGCCATTGAAGATGTGCGCGCAGCTGTTGACTTAGGCATTCGTTCTATTATCGTGTTTGGTGTGCCGAATGAAAAAAATGATATTGCTTCGCAAGCATATTGTGAACACGGCATCGTTCAACGTGCTATTCGTGCGATAAAGAATGAGTTTCCTGAACTTGTTGTTATTGCAGATACATGCTTATGTCATTATACGAGCCATGGCCATTGTGGCATCGTAGAAAACGGGACGATTATCAATGACGATACGCTTGAATTGTTAGCGAAAACAGCAGTAAGTCAAGCGAAAGCCGGAGCGGACATCATCGCACCGTCCAATATGATGGACGGGTTTGTGGCAGCGATTCGTCAAGCGTTAGATGAAGAAGGCTTTACATATGTCCCGATCATGTCTTATGCGGTCAAATATGCTTCGGCATTTTACGGACCGTTTCGTGATGCCGCGCATAGCGCACCGCAATTTGGCGATCGTAAAACGTATCAAATGGATCCTGCCAATCGCCTAGAAGCGTTTCGTGAAGCACAAGCAGATGTGAGCGAAGGAGCCGACTTTTTAATGGTGAAACCGGCACTGTCTTATTTAGACATTATTCGCGACTTGAAAAATCATTTCCATTTGCCGATCGTTGCTTACAATGTGAGTGGGGAATATGCGATGGTAAAAGCAGCAGCACAAAATGGTTGGATCGATGAAAAAGCGGTTGTGCTTGAAATGTTAACGAGCATGAAGCGAGCAGGAGCCGACTTAATTTTAACGTATTTTGCGAAAGACGTTGCTCGTTGGTTAAAGGAGGAAAAGTGATGCGTAGCTATGAACGTTCCAAAGCAGCGTATGCTGAAGCAGTGAAACTGATGCCTGGCGGGGTAAATAGCCCGGTGCGCGCATTTAAATCGGTAAAAATGGATCCCATTTTTATGGCGCGTGGAAAAGGATCAAAAATTTACGACATTGATGGCAATGAATATATTGATTACGTTTTATCATGGGGGCCATTGATTTTAGGTCATGCAAACGACCAAGTCGTTGAGGCGTTAAAACGAGTAGCAGAAACAGGAACAAGTTTCGGAGCCCCAACGTTAATCGAAAATGAACTTGCTAAACTTGTGATGGAACGGATGCCGTCTATTGAAATCATTCGTATGGTTAGTTCAGGAACGGAAGCGACGATGAGCGCTCTTCGTTTGGCGCGAGGATATACAGGACGAAATAAAATTGTGAAATTTGAAGGTTGTTATCATGGACATGGGGATTCGCTTTTAATTAAAGCCGGATCAGGTGTCGCGACGCTCGGCTTGCCTGATAGTCCGGGAGTGCCAGAAACGGTTGCTCAACATACGATTACCGTCCCGTATAACGACTTACAAAGCGTGCGTTATGCGTTCGAAAAGTTTGGGGAAGATATCGCAGCTGTCATTGTAGAACCTGTCGCTGGAAACATGGGAGTCGTTCCGCCAGAACCAGGTTTCTTGCAAGGGTTGCGCGATGTGACGAACGAATACGGTGCACTTCTTATTTTTGATGAAGTGATGACAGGTTTCCGTGTAGACTATTATAGCGGTCAAGGCTATTATGGTGTCACTCCTGATTTAACATGTCTTGGAAAAGTCATCGGTGGAGGGCTACCGGTTGGCGCATACGGTGGCCGTGCTGAGATCATGGAGAAAATTGCGCCAAGCGGTCCGATTTATCAAGCAGGCACGTTATCCGGAAATCCGATGGCGATGACAGCAGGTTATGAAACGTTGCGTCAATTAACGCCAGAAACATATGAAACGTTCAAGAAAAAAGCGAATCGATTGGCGGAAGGATTAAGCGAAGCGGCAAAAACATACGGTATTCCACATACGATTAACCAAGCTGGCTCGATGATCGGCATTTTCTTTACAAATGAGCGTGTCATCAATTACGAAACGGCGAAAACATCCGATTTAGACTTGTTTGCTCGCTATTATCAAGAAATGGCGAACGAAGGCATTTTCTTGCCACCATCTCAGTTTGAAGGCATGTTTTTATCGACTACGCATACGGATGAAGATATTGAAAAGACGATTGAAGCAGCGCGACGTGCGTTTGCGAAAATTAGCGATTGCCTATAAGGCGTCGCTTTTTTTATGCATACTTCTTTTTTCCTTCTCATACTCATAGTAATGTGAAATGACTTGGACGTTGAAGGAGAGATGAGCATGTTGCGTTTTTCAATTGAAGAAGCGATTGCCTTTCGACGTGAACATCACGTTGATCAATTATTATCCATTTCGCTACAACCGACGATTACGATTGAGGAACAAGAAGATTATGTGTACATTCGTGGGGTGCTAGAGTTATCAGGAGAATATACGAAACGAGAAGAAGACGGAGAAGACGATCAACCGTTTGAAGCGGTTCGCTATGTGGAACATGTACGTATAAATGATGAGCAAATTGGCGAGTTTTTGCATCAATTTCCGATCGATGTCACCGTACCGAAAGAGCGAATTGATGACATTGAACAAGTGTATGTGATGATTGAATCGTTCGACTATGATTTAAGAAAAGATGAATTACGTTTAATTGCAGAAGTCGCGATTCATGGTATTCAAATGGATAATGATCGCGAAGATGACGAATGGGAGCCATACAACGTAGACGATTTCGAGCCGTTTGAAGCAGTTGCTCGGGAAGAAGTGTATCAACAGGAAGAAACAGAAGAAGAACAAGAGAGTATCGTCAACGTCCCAACGTTTTATATGTTTCATGAAGAAAGTGAACAAGTAGAAGAACCATCTTTTCAACATGAGCAAGTAGAAGATGAACGAGCAGAAGAACAAAAAGAAGAAAAACAATCGTTCCAACTTGAAATGAAAGGGAGAGATACGAACGAAAAACGAAATGAAAACGCCTTGTACTTAACAAAGCTATTCGGCAAAAATGAAGAACAGGCGTTTGCACGTTTGAAAATTTGTATTGTCCAACAAGGTGATTCGTTGGACAAGATTGCCGAGCGATACGATGTCTCTGTCCAACAGTTGTTGCGTACAAACCATTTAGAGAGCGGTGCGGATATACACGAAGGCCAGTTGTTATACATTCCAACGCCAAGCAAAGTGTAAAAGGGTTGCATGGCGATGAAAACGGTGAAAAAACAGAAGAATGTGGAAAAATGGAAAACAATAAAAGGAACATATGCGCTTAAACGAATGAAATCTTTAGCACATTGGCAGGCGATCGATCAAGCTCATCGCTTACGCATCCCGCTTGCCATCCCTATTTATGAAACGAAAAAGAGAGATGGACAATGGTACTATATTATGCCATGGTTAAAAGAAAAAACGAATCCAGCGGCATCGTTTTTTCATGATTTGGCACGATGGCATAAACATTCGTTAAAAGAAATACAAACGACAGAAACAGAAATCGAGCGGTATTACGAAGAACGCAAACTTTCCCTTGAGAACGCTAAAAAAACATTGACTCATTATATAGAAACATGTGAAAAACAATGGTATATGTCTCCGTTTCAACTACAATGCTGCACCCATTTTCTTGACGTCATGCGCGCCATTGCATTTTCTGAACATACGTTAAATGAGTGGCGCGAGCGAATGCGGGAGAAAAAGACGGTTCGTATTTGTTATATTCACGGTCGCCCGTCGTTTCAACATTATGTCGAACGAGACGACGGAACATCGTATTTTATTAGCTTTGAACAAGCGCGCTGGGCGCCTCCATTTCATGATTTACTTTTATTTTTCCGACAATATTTGCATACGTATCCGATGATATGTGATGACGCTGTACATTGGCTTTCACAATATGAACAAACATTAGCGCTTGAAGAAGATGAACGACTTTTATTTTTTCATTTACTTGTGGATCCACATCGGTTTGTTCATCTCATTCATCAGTACGAACAACAGCGACATCATCGACAAATGACAGCTGCTTGGCAACGAGCGTATTGGCAAATGAAAAACATTGAATATGTCATCGGGAAGTGGGAAGAAAAGAAAGAAACAAATCAAATCCAATCGTAATGTAAAGCGAATGAAAGAAAAATGAAAATAGCGAGTAAAATGACGTCGATTGTTGTTGGAAATAAAATGGTACGGATCGCTTGAACAACAGTAATTGGAATGATGCATTGTTCAGCAATAAAGCGAAGTTTTCTGAGCCACGGTGGCCAAGCGTACGGATTGTAACGTTTACGCATATGCTCACATCCTTTTTACATGTTTCGCTCCTTCGAGGAGCTTTTCTTTTTTATCATATGTATAAAGGAGTGAAAATGTGGCAAACCTTATTGACGATTCGTATGATTTTTATATAGTATTATGTATGAATAGAAAAAAGCGAAGATAGGGAAGAGTACGGCGTAACCCGCCTTGCAGAGAGGGGAATCAATAGCTGCGAGATTTCCTAGGTTTGTGGTCGTCGGAAGGTCGCCCTAGAGCTGCTTCTTTGAACGACAGTAGAAGAAGCCGGTGCATCGCCGTTATCGATTTGAGTGCTTAAGCATTGCTTAAGAAAAAAGGTGGTACCGCGAAAGAGTCTCCTTTCGTCCTTTTCGGATGAAGGGAGTTTTTTATTTTAGTGAAGGAGGGATTTTTATGTTACCGCCAAAATATGACCACCGTGCTGTCGAGGCAAACCGTTATGAATGGTGGTTAAAAGGGAAGTTTTTTGAAGCAACAAGCGATGAAACGAAAAAGCCATTTACGATCGTCATTCCACCGCCAAATGTGACAGGAAAACTTCATTTAGGACATGCATGGGATACGACGTTGCAAGACATTATTACACGCATGAAGCGCATGCAAGGGTACGACGTCTTATGGCTTCCGGGCATGGACCATGCGGGAATTGCGACGCAAGCGAAAGTAGAAGAAAAGCTTCGTCACGAAGGAAAAACACGCTACGATTTAGGGCGTGAACGATTTGTAGAAGAAACATGGAAGTGGAAAGAAGAATATGCGGGACATATTCGCTCGCAATGGGCGAAGCTCGGTCTTGGGCTCGATTATACGCGCGAGCGCTTCACGCTTGATGAAGGGCTATCAAAAGCAGTGCGGGAAGTATTCGTTTCGTTATATAAAAAAGGGCTCATTTACCGCGGCGAATATATTATTAACTGGGATCCGGTGACGAAAACAGCGCTATCGGACATTGAAGTAGTATACAAAGATGTGCAAGGTGCGCTATACCATATGCGTTATCCGCTTGCGGACGGTTCAGGCTATATTGAAGTGGCAACGACGCGTCCGGAAACGATGCTTGGCGATACAGCAGTTGCAGTTCATCCGGAAGATGAGCGTTACAAACACCTTATCGGAAAAACAGTCATTTTACCGATCGTTGGTCGCGAAATTCCGATTGTTGGCGATGAATACGTCGATATGTCGTTCGGTTCAGGGGCGGTCAAAATTACGCCAGCACACGATCCAAACGACTTTGAAATCGGCAACCGTCACAACTTGCCGCGCATTCTTGTGATGAACGAAGACGGTACAATGAACGACAACGCCCTTCAATATAAAGGACTTGATCGTTTCGAATGCCGTAAACAAATTGTGAAAGATTTACAAGAACAAGGCGTGCTATTTAAAATTGAAGAACATATGCATGCAGTCGGTCATAGTGAGCGTAGCGGTGCAGTCGTCGAACCGTATTTATCGACGCAATGGTTTGTGAAAATGAAGCCGCTCGCTGAAGCTGCCATCGAACTACAAAAAACAGAAGGAAAAGTAAATTTCGTTCCGGAACGATTCGAAAAAACATACTTACATTGGATGGAAAATATTCGTGACTGGTGCATTTCCCGTCAGCTTTGGTGGGGACATCGCATTCCAGCATGGTACCATAAAGAAACGGGCGAAGTGTATGTAGACCACGAGCCACCAGCAGATATCGAAAATTGGGAGCAAGATCCAGATGTATTAGATACGTGGTTCAGCTCTGCGCTTTGGCCGTTTTCGACGATGGGTTGGCCAGATGAAACATCAGCAGATTATCATCGCTATTACCCAACAGATGTGCTCGTGACAGGCTATGACATTATTTTCTTCTGGGTATCGCGCATGATTTTCCAAGCGTTAGAGTTTACTGGAAAACGTCCATTTAAAGATGTACTTATTCACGGATTAGTGCGTGATGCGCAAGGACGAAAAATGAGTAAATCGCTTGGCAATGGCGTCGATCCGATGGATGTGATCGATCAGTACGGTGCGGATTCGCTTCGCTATTTCTTAGCGACAGGAAGCGCGCCGGGGCAAGACTTGCGCTTTAGCACAGAAAAAGTCGAAGCGACATGGAACTTCGTCAATAAAATTTGGAATGCGTCTCGTTTTGCGCTTATGAACATGGAAGGATTCACGTATGATGACATCGATTTAAACGGTGAAAAAACGGTTGCCGATCATTGGATTTTAACGCGCTTAAACGAAACGATCGAGACGGTGACAAAACTTGCAGATAAATACGAGTTTGGCGAAGTCGGCCGCGTGTTATATAACTTTATTTGGGATGATTTATGCGATTGGTATATTGAGATGGCGAAATTACCGTTATACGGTGAAGATGAACAAGCGAAAAAGACGACGCGCTCAGTGCTCGCTTATGTGCTTGATCAAACAATGCGCCTCCTTCATCCGTTTATGCCGTTTGTGACGGAAGAAATTTGGCAACAACTTCCGCATGAAGGAGAGTCGATTACAGTTGCTTCGTGGCCGCAAGTTCGTCCTGAACTAAGCAATCATGAAGCAGCTGAGCAAATGCGTTTGCTTGTTGATATCATTCGCGCGGTGCGTAACATTCGCGCTGAAGTGAACACACCGTTAAGCAAGCCAATTACGTTGCACATTAAAGCGAAAGATGAGCAAATTGCAGCAACGCTTGAGAAAAATCGCTCATATATTGAACGTTTCTGCAATCCAAGTGAACTTGTGATTGGCACAGCGATTCCAACTGTTGAAAAAGCGATGACGGCCGTTGTGACAGGCGCGGAACTCAGTTTGCCGCTTGAAGGATTAATTAATATTGAAGAAGAAGTGAAACGCCTCGAAAAAGAGTTACAAAAACTCGATCAAGAAGTCGAGCGTGTGCAAAAGAAATTAAGCAATGAAGGCTTTTTAGCGAAAGCGCCAGCGCACGTTGTCGAAGAGGAGCGGAAAAAAGAGCGCGACTATATAGAAAAACGTGAAGCTGTTCGCGCCCGTCTTGCACAATTAAAGCAATAGTTTTATGATGAAGACGAATCCACTTTGGATTCGTCTTTCATTTTGCACAGGAGGGATTTTTCATGGTTCGTACATATAAAGAGGCAGTCGATTGGATTCATAATCGTTTATCATTAGGTGTAAAGCCGGGGTTGAAACGAATGGAATGGATGATGGAAAAGCTCGGTCATCCACAACGCCGCATAAAAGCAATACATGTTGGTGGAACGAATGGAAAAGGTTCAACCGTTTGTTTTTTACGTCATATATTACAAGAAGCAGGGTATCGTGTCGGAACGTTTACATCGCCTTATGTTGAACAATTTAATGAACGCATTAGCATCAATGGGCAACCGATTCGTGACGTTGATTTAATGAAACTCGTTCAAGTGATTCAGCCTTTAGCAGAAGAGCTAGAACAGACGGAATTAGGTGGTCCGACCGAATTTGAAGTCATTACGGCTATGGCGCTCTATTATTTTGGAAAAATGAACGTACAAGACGTCGTCATTTTTGAAGTAGGACTTGGTGGTCGTTTAGATTCGACGAACGTCATTTATCCGCTTTTATCAGTGATTACAAATGTCGGTTACGATCATATACATATATTAGGGAATACACTTGAACAAATTGCGTTTGAAAAAGCGGGAATTATAAAAGCGGGCATCCCGGTCGTTACCGCCATCGACCAGCCTGAAGCTGTACGGGTTGTAGAGGAAAAAGCAGCATCTGTACGTTCGAAAGTATATGCGCTCGGTCGCGATTTTACCGTTTTTGCTCATGAACCAACGACGAATGGGGAACGGTTTTCATTACAAACACCGTTTACGACATATCATGATGTAACGACGGAGATGTTTGGCGGGCATCAAGTGAAAAACGCAGCACTTGCGCTAATGGCGGCTGATTATTTACGCACGTATTATTCGTTTTTAATTGAGCGAGAACATATGTATAACGGCATTCGGAAAGCCGAGTGGCTCGGACGATTTGAGAAGATGAACGATCGCCCGCTTATTATTATTGATGGAGCGCATAACGAAGAAGGAATCGATAGCCTTATGGCGACAATGAACGCTCATTATCCGAACCGTCGCGTGCATGTCCTTTTTACAGCGTTAGGCGATAAACCAGTCACAGCGATGATTCGAAAACTAGAAACGATTGCACAAACGATGACGTTTACAACATTTGATTTTCCACGTGCTCTTTCCGCCGAACAACTAGCCGAACAAGCAACACATCCGAACGTTCAATGCACGAACGATTGGAAACAATGGCTAAAAGAAAAGCGAAAACAAGTGGGAAAAGACGACATCATTTTAATTACAGGTTCGCTTTATTTCATCTCAAACGTACGAAATTTTATAAAAAATAAATATAAATAATGGCAAGAGTACTGGTATAATAGATAAAAAAATAGGACTTTTGAAAGGGGGAGAGGTAGGTGAAAAGAGCTGTTTCGGTGTTTTTAACACTTCTTTTGCTTGTTCCGTTGTTTACTCCTGTTATGACTGTGCGTGCGACGGACAACATCACATACAATGTACTTGAAATTGTTAGCCATGCTGATCAATTATCTTCGTCACCATTAAAAAAAGAACTCGGAAGCACATCGAATATAAATGTGACGACAATGACGATGAAGCGCTTTGTTGCATTACGGGACGAATTAGACGGGAAATACGATGCGATCGTTATTTCGAGTGGAGACTATAATCCGACGAAGCTAGGGAAAATGTCTGGAAATACTCAAGCACATAATACGGCAAATGTCTTGAATGATATTACAGATTTAAAAGCAAGACAAATAAAAACATTTTATATTGACAAAGGATTACCTGTTTTTCTTCATGATAGTAGTGTAAAAAAATATCCAACAAGTAAACTGTATAGTTACTCTCAATCAAACGCATGGAAGACAAAGCAAAATGTTATTTTCTTTACAACGAATACGAACATAAAAAACTATTTTGCGTCAAATGGTACGAAACGTCCTCATTTCGTGTTAACAAATGCCCCCTCTCCTACAAAAACGTATAAAAAAGGGGACACATTGTCGTTCGTATATCAAATCACGAATTATACGCAATTTCAAAATAAATGGCTAACTGTAAACTTATATATTGACTCTGATTTTAACGACAAATATACAAGTGAAGAAATTGTCGCATCCAAACAAGTGCAAGGAGCGACAGGAACGATTTCATACACGCTTCCAGCTGGTTATTCAGGTCCGCGCTATTGGAAAGTAGAAATTGTTGATGAAACGAGTGCATTAAAAGATTATGTGAAAGGGTTTGTGAAGTTTCAAGATGTTGTCGCAAACATTAAAGTGTTACAAATTCGTAAAGGGAACGATGCCAGTTCATTATTGAATACGAAAAATATGAATCCGAATTTTTTAAGTCGTACGAACGAATATAACATTCATATTGACGTAACAACATTAGATGACTTTCAAAAAAGCAAAACGTACGAACCGAATTACTCCCATGAAGTGATTAATGGAAAATATGATATGATTATTTTCGGATTTGCTGATTGTTATAACGGATGTGGATCTACTACTCTAAATCCAAATGCAGTCCAATCCGTTAAAAACTTTATCCAATCCGGTCAAAGCGTGATGTTTACACACGATGTCATGTTCGGAGAAAATAACATATGGGTCAATGAATTTGGTTCAATCGTTGGACAAATTCAGCCATGGACAGATTTAGGAAATGGGGCTCCAAATCCGTCAACAAGTACAAAACAAGTAAATAGCGGTTTAATGACAAACTATCCTTTTCAGTTAGGAGAAAACATCTCGATTGCATTAACACATAACCAATATTATACACTTAACTTAGAAGATGAAAACATTATTTCATGGTATAACATTGTCGGCTCTTCACGTGACGTATATGATAGCTGGAACCATTACTATACGTATTCCAATGGAAACGTCACATATTCTGGAACCGGACATGTCGGAACAACATCAGCCTTTCCAGAAGAAGAACAAAAACTATTCGTCAATACGATGTATCGTGCGTTTTTCGGTTCGAACCATGCACCGCAGTTGACAGTCGTCACACCACAAGAAAACGAAAAAATTCCGAGCAACCAGCCGATTGAGCTATCGTACAAAGTAGAAGATTTAGATTTAGTTGACCGAACTTTTTCCACGAAAGTATGGTTAAACGGTCAAGAAGTGTATGCGGAAAACAATGTGCCAAACGGCAAGATGATCATTCAATCCATTCCGCACAATATGCCAGATGGCGGGACAGCAACGATTAAAATTGAAGCAACAGATGCGCGCGGAGCAAAAGTAACAAAAGAATTTCAAGTGGTGATTGAAAAAGTATCGGCAAATATCGAAGTCAATCGGGCGATTTCAACAACGCTTACACCGGTTAACGAACCGATCGCGATGCAATATACGGTAACGCCAAAACCGTTGTCTTTATTAACGAATACGTTGTTAAAAGTAACGAACATCGCGTTTGAAGAAAAATTGCCAGCAGGGATCGAAGTGGTTTCATTGCCAAATGGATTTACAAAACAAGGAACGGTGACAGAAGGCTATACAATTAAAGGAACGTTGCCAGATATTTCATTTGTTAAGTCGGGAACAACATATATCGCTGAACCGCAAACGTTTACGATTCAAGTGAAACCGACGGCGAAAGGAACGTTTTCGCTCTCACAAGCTAAACTGACGTACAAAGATATAAATACGCAAGTCGTCAATGTATCGTTTAACGTCGTATCTTTCGTTTCAGATTACAAAATAACAGATGCCACGCTACCAAGCACAATTTTTGTGAACCGTGGCGTGCCGAAAAATGCGCGGTTATTGTTAAACGTCTTGCCGCAAGAAGCGACGATCGCATCAGTAGAATGGAGCGAAAATAGTCATGGGCAAGTTATTTCGATTGACCAAAACGGCGTCATTACCGCAATACAAGAAGGAACAGCACAAGTGACAGCAAAAGTAAAAGATATGTTCGGTAACGTCAAAACAACAACAATGACGGTCATTGTACGCATTCCAGTCGATTCGATAACGATTCAAAACTTTACTGTTTATGTCGGTGAAACGATTCCAATTCCAATAAACGTATCACCTGCAGATGCGAAAAAAGCCGTATCTTATTCGCTAGGAAATAGCTTGTATGCTGAAGTGAATGGTGCAACCGGAACGATTACAGGATTAAAAGAAGGAGTAACGACGTTAACTGTTCAAGCGTTCAATAGAAATGATGAACTCATTGAAAAAACAGTGACCGTCACTATTGAAGCGATTCCAGTCACTGCTGTTGTCGTATCTCCAACGGTTGTAAATATGAACATTGGAGAAACGGCTACGCTTGCCGCAACCGTTGCACCAAATAACGCGACGTACAAAACGATTGAATGGAGATCGTCCAATCCGAATATCGCTTCTGTCGATGAAAATGGACGTGTCACAGGGCTAAGCACAGGGCAAGTGACAATAACAGCGCAAGCACACAACGGTGTGATCGGAACAGCAATCGTTCATGTTGGTTCGCCGTTGACAGGTATTTCACTTCCATCTACATTGCTTGTTCAAAAAGGGAAAACGATCAATGTATTGCCATACATTGCACCAATCCCAGCAAATGCGACGACAAAAATTGTAAGCCGTTCATTTGCTGTTGGAAATAGTTACTATGCTGTTGTCGATCAAAATGGAGAAGTCACTGCGAAACGTCTCGGTGAAACGCCACTGACGGTGAAACTCGTTGATGAAACAGGGAAAACGTGGACGGCATCAACAGTTATTCGCATTGTTGAACAAGCGACAGATCCAACGAAAGGCGGAAATAAAAACGGTTGGCTGTACTAACAAAGGATGTGAACACGTATGAAAAAATTGATGATGCTATTTGTCATCATCAGCTTATTAAGCGGATGTTTTCCGTCGAAAGAAGAAAAACAAAAAAAATTCATCAAAGCGATCGAACAAGGAAATGCAGAAGCGGTTCGCGACTATATGAAACAAGAAAAAAATATTAACTTTAAAATGAACAATGAAACACCGCTTGATGTAGCCATGCGGAACGGTCAGCGTGAAATTGCGGTTCAACTATTAAAAGCTGGAGGGAAGTCGGCTGTTATGCCACTTCCTCCCCTCCATTTTGCGCTCGCTTCTTCTTTGGCTCAAGGAGATGAAGAAAATATTGAAATTGTGAAACAAATGGTGAACGAACAGACGGTGCGTGAAAAAGATAAGGAAAACAATACCCCATTGCATATCGCAGCAG
Organism: Anoxybacillus gonensis; assembly: GCF_001187595.1. Taxonomy (GTDB): domain Bacteria; phylum Bacillota; class Bacilli; order Bacillales; family Anoxybacillaceae; genus Anoxybacillus; species Anoxybacillus gonensis. The sequence continues at coordinate 2,095,548 of NZ_CP012152.1, read as the reverse complement.
GGAGTGGAGATCTTTCCCTCGTTCAACTCGTTTGCCAATACGATGTTGATATGAATGCGGAAAATAAACAAGGGGAAACGCCATTATTGCTTGCGGTGCAGGCAGGGAATGTGGATGTTGTCCGCTTTTTATATGAACGTGGGGCAAATGTGGAAATTGCCAATAAATCTGGTGAAACGCCGTTATATAAAGCTGTTGAACGAAATTTTATGGATGTAGCAAAATATTTATTAGCAAACAAGGCGAATGTCAACGCCAAAACGAATATTGGAAAAACACCGTTAATGGTTGCGGCTGAATACGGATATGATGAGTTAGTAACCATTTTGCTTCGCTATGGGGCCGATGTACACATAAAAGATCAGATGGGTAACACGGCGCTTTCTCTTGCGCAATATTGGAAACATGAAAATATAATCAAACAGCTAAAAGAAAAAGGAGCGAGGTAGCTCCTTTTCTTATTGTACTCGCAGTTCGTCAACGATGACAGCAAGCTGTTTAACAAGCGGTAAGCCGAGACCGCGGTTAATAAATACATCTTTATTATGTTTAACGACAAAGCGAGCATATTGTTTTTGATCTTCTTCTGACGATATAGGAGTTTGAAACGAGAGGTTCGTTCCGCTCTCGTTCGTTTCACCGCGATACGTATTAATAATTAACCCGTTTTCATCTGTGTACGGAATAATTGAGCCATTGCCGCGCGCAAATAGCCCTCCTTCGATATTGATATATGACCCGACGGCATAAATGACTGCATTGCTATCCGTGTAGAAAAATCCTTTTAAATTCGGTGTGGTGAGTGAAAAGTTGTTCGTAAATTCATTGACACGAGCGATTTCGAGCTCCTCTTTTGTTAATAATACGACTTCTTTCCCGTTTAATCCACTAATCGTCGTATTGTAAATTGATGTATTTCCGTTGACGTAAATGGTAGAATCGAACGCCACTTGCCCTGTAATCGTTAAGTTACCGAGTACAATGATGTTTCCTGAAATTTGTAAAGGAGAACTTCCCGCATTTTCTAACGTCAAGTCGCCATTTACAATCAACCATTGTCCATCATTTAAAGTGAACGAAGTAATATCGAAATACGGAACTGTACTTGTATCAAGGAAAATGGATTTCCCGCTAGCAATCGCAACGTCTAACGCAGTTGGTAAATTAGTGGCATCATCCACAGTCACAAATGCAAACGATGGTTTTAATTGTTCTACAAGCTCTGACAATGGTAAAGAAATGAGATTTTGATATTGCGTTTGTTTACTTTGATCAAATGCATCAATGCCAGCTGCGGAGAGCAGTTTATCTTTTAATGTGAAATCGAAGTTTACGTCAATAAACTCCTCTTGTTCTTTTTGAATGCTCGGTCCTTGATATTGAAACGACAGGGAGCTAGATGAAAAATCGTTCATGTTTTTTGTAAATTCGTTTGATATCGTGTAACAGCTTTTTGCTCCGTTTTCGTGATCGCATGCATAGCGATTGCCATCAACGAACAATATACTTTTTTCGCTTGTCGTCGGAAATGATGTTTGCACAGAATAAAGCGTTGAGTTGTAAATATAGTTGGCAACATTAGTGACGTATATATCTTTCCCTGCATATATATTGCCATCAATATATGCTCCGCCATTTAATGTGACATTTTCACGCGAGCCAAGGGCATATTTTAAAAAGCTTGGCGCATTCGTGATAATCACTTCGCGAGTGACTGCTTTGTTTCCGTATGGGGCAGATATACGAAAGACGCGTGTAAATAAGTGATTGCGCACAATTCCTTTTTCATCGGTTATGTCTTCGATCGTGACGCCATGGCGGTTCATGAGCTCATTCAAAAAACCTACCTGTGCATTTCCTAAGTCAACATCAAGTTGCGCAGGAGTTGATAACGTTAACTGTTCGACTTTTACTTTTAGTTCAGCGACTGTTTCTTCTACAGCTTTCACCGCGTCGTGGAGCGATGTGACATCTTCGACTCGCACTTGTGTAAATTTTGCTTGATATATGCTAACGGATAAAATCGTAAGCCCGATGATAAAAAAGACGGTGACCGTTAACATCACAAGCACAAGACTATATCCTCTTTCATTCACATCGATCCCCCCTTAAAATCCGAATTCTGACTGTAATGTAAACGGTTCAATATATAACGGGTCGTCTGGATTTCGGTGGTCGTTATCTCGAACAGATAAACGAATCGAAATGATTCCGCTTTTACATACGTTTTGTTGTTTTCGCATGCACGTATAGGTGAATGTAGATTGTTCAGGAATAATGCGTAAATTTGATGTCGTGATTTTTTTTTCATTTATTTGTAACGTTTCGTTAGACGTGTCAATGATGATTTTTAGCGTTTCATTTCCTTTTTCTTTTTCTTCCACGAGCCCTGTATTTGTGTCAATTTCTTTTTTTACTTGATTGACAAACGTTAGCGTATAGTTATTTGATTCGTCCTCTTTTAAACCGTCTGGCGCAAATGCATATAATTCGTTAAAAATCATTGTCATGATTACATCTGCTTCGCTCCGTAGTTGATTTTCAATGCCTATTCGTTTATATGCTTTCGTTCCTGCTGTAAATACGCCGTATGCAGAAGCGGCAATGACGGATGTGATCGCTAGCCCAACAAGCAGTTCGATCAGCGTTAATCCTCGTTCGTTAGCGAATACTTTCATTGGCGATCACTCCTTTTAATACGATCACTTCGTTATTCGAGCGAACAGTCACATATAAACGAAGTAAATAATTGCTTACGTCCTCAACCGGCTCTTTTTCTTGTTGAATGGCTTGTGTTAAAGGGTCTGGAAATTCAGTTGATGGGTTTGTTTTTATTTGCGACCATATCGTTTGATCGTATGGAATGAGCCAAGCTTGTACGTCTTCTTCATCGTATGTGACATTGTTAACCGTCGGTGAAAAAACAGCTTTACATACATGTTCGTCGGGGAATAAAGACGAATTTGCACACGATGAAGCGTCCAAACGAATAAAAGGTGTTTGTTGTGTGATATGATCGGTTGTATATTCGGATATGGTTTGAAAATCAAGTCGTTCCATATAATGAATCACACCGCGTGCGATATTTATAGCAACCGTTTTTGATTGGTTATACGTTGTATATGTCATTGCATTTGTGAAAAACATAAACATGCCGCTCACAACAAACGACAAAATGACGATCGATAAGAGCACTTCAATTAACGTAAACCCACGTTTGTTATAAAAAATATTTATTTTCTTTTGACACATTTTCCTTCCCCTTCTTTTAAAATACATAACTTTATTATACAATATGTTAGAGTTAGTGTTTGCATCATTTTGAATGGGGGGAGCGATTTGTCGTATTTATTTTTTTTCATTTTTTTTCTCATATTAATCCCCATCTATATTCGATTACCTTTTGGATGGACAAAAAAAGGACTTGCTCTTTTATTAACGATCGCTTGTTTATTAAGTGCTTTCGGCATGATTGCGATCGAACAATTTCCACTTTGGCAAGCTGCATTATTTCTTTTTCTTTTAGTGATCGCGAGTACATATTTACTTGAACAAAAGCTCGGCCATTTATTTTATGCACGCATTTATGAGCATGATGTCATTGTCGAAGATGACGGAGAAGATGAGCGAAGAGATGAACAGCCGCTTGTGATGAAAGAAGTGACAGAAGAACATTCGGAAAATGAGCTGCAACAAGTCGATGACATCGATGTCGAATGGAGCGAGGGGGACTGGCAAGAAGTCGAGCAACATGTTTCGATCGAGCCGTTAACCGATGCATATGATGATGTCATTGAACCGATCGCGAATATGGACGATGTCATTGAGCCGTTACACAACGATGACATAGATGTAGACGAAGCGTTTATCATGCAAGAACGGTGGGACGATTTGCTTAGCGATATAAGTGATGAAACGTCACGCGATGAATCATTTGAGAATGAAATAAAAGAAGAGCTTGATATAGAAACGCTTGCTATCGTAGAACAACCGATCGAACAAATGGCTAACGAACGACATGAAAGCGAAACGACGTTACAAAGTGTTGTCGTACATACAGTGAGCGAGCAAGAAATGGACATCATCCCGGTTATCGATCATGCTTTGCAACAGCAAGAAGAAGAGGCAAACATTCCGATGATCGAAGAAGCAGTTGTTTATGATGAACAACCGTTTCAAAGTGCATCGAATGAGATGGAAACAATAGCAGAAGAAAAAACAACGGAACTTTTGCGTATGCTTCCAAAGCCGTTGCTGAAAAATTTACTCGCTTCGTTATATGCGATGCGTTCACAGTTGTCAGATCATGAATATGAGCAGCTTATTCATAAACATTTACATCCTCGTTTACACGAACAAGATTATTATACATTTGCAAATGTATTAATGGAACATTATGTAGCTTCAAAACAATATGAAAAGCTATATCGCTTTGCAACACAACTGTATGCACAATATGAGTGTTATCCAATCATTCAACAACAATTAGCACATATGATACATTACGCTGAACAAAAAATGAGGTGGGAAAAATGAAAAGTAGCACACAAGTTATCGGTCTTCCAGTCATTAGCATCCAAAATGGAGTTCAACTTGGACAAGTGAAGTCGCTTGTCGTGAACCCAGAAAAAGGCACAATTGACTTTTTAATTGTTGATCAAGAAAATTGGGAAATTAGCATGAAAGCGATTCCGTTTCGCAACGTCATCGGAATTGGTGAATTTGCCGTAACGGTTGAAGAAGAACGAGCTGTACTTGATTTAAACGTCATTCCGATCGCCAATGAGCTCGTTAATAAAAAAATTGCGATTAAACAAGCAAAAGTAATGACGAGAAAAGGTCAATTGCTCGGTGAAGCAACGGAGTTTTATATTGACGAAGAAACAGGACAAATTACCGGCATTGAAGTGCAAATCGGAAATGAGTCTCGCATCGTTCGCGCTGATCACGTCATTACGTACGGAAAAGAGCTACTTATTGTTCACGAAGACGCGCAACAAACGGTGGCTTCGGACGTGAGTGAGTTGTTGTCACTAAGAGGGACACAAGTAGAGCCTCTTGTTGAACAAATGACACCAAAAACAGTTGAAACGGAACTCGATGAGTTGCGTCGAAAACAAATTGATATGTTAACAGGAAAACGGGTGTTAAAAGATATTGTTGATGCAAACGGTCAAACATTGATTGCGAAAGATACAATTTTAACGAAAGAACATATTATTCGTGCCCAAGAAGAAGGACCAGACGTTGTTATTGAATTGTCGATGAATGTCGAGTAAGGAGGCGTATGCCGTGCGCCAAATCGCTTTGCTTAAGTTGTTTTTCACGTTGCTTCTTACCGTTTCATATTTACTTGCAAGTACGAAAGTGGCGACATGGGCGTACGAGTCGTTCGTTAGTGGCGATACATTTGCTAAAGGAACGAGCATCGGGCCAGTTGATATATCGAATCGTTCATACGAAGAAGCATATGAACGAATCAATCAAAAAGTAAATGAGTGGAAAAAAACAACGCAAATTACGCTCGAAATAGAGGAAAAGAAATCCACTATACCGACAAATGTGTTTACATTTCATATTGAAGAGAGCATAAAACGAGCGGAGAGTGGAAAGAGCACCCCCCTCCTCGTTTCCGTTGACGGACAAGCTTTACAAGATGTGATTTCTTCGCTTGGCGTATCAAGTGATTGGATCGATGTTGAAAAAGTAAAAGCACAAGTAGAACAAACGGCAGCTTTGCTTACAACTGCTCAACTGTTTCTTAGCCAATATATTCGAGAAGAGGTGCAAAAAGAGACGATATTGTCGCAAGCAATCGTTCCTTCGTCAGAAGAACTTCGTGCGATGACGCCAACAACAATCGTCATTGAGCCAAAACAAGTATTTTCTGTTTCGGACTTTTTCAAACAGCAAGGAATAAATTTATCAAAAGAAGCGATGACGTTATTTGCATCAGCATTGTATGAGGCCGTTGTACCGACAAATTTTGAAATTGTTGAACGGCATACGAGCCCTGTATTGCCAAATGGGATCAAGGCAGGATTTGAAGCGGCCGTTGAACGAAATAAAAAAGATTTTATATTTTTTAATCCAAACGATCAGCCGTATACGGTTGAATGTGAAACAGAAGGCGGTCAAATGAAAGTTGCGCTAATCGGCATGCCATTTATTTATCAATACGTATTAAAAACGGATCCGATCGAGTATTACGATCCGAAAACGATTGTCCAATATAGCGCATTGCTGAAGCCAAACGAAAAGCGAATAAAGGAAGAAGGAAAAAAAGGAATGCTCATTCGCTTGTACAAAGAAGTGTACGATCGAAATCGAACAATGATTGAAACGGTACCCGTTTCGGAAGATTTTTATCCGCCTGTTCATCGCGTTGAATTGCGTGGATTGCAAGCAGGAGTAAGTAACGGAACGGAGACACCAACTCCAAATGAATCACCTTCAACACAGTTACCACAACAAGAAGACATATGGGGAAATGAAAACGAGCAAATAAAAGGAAATGAGGATGAGACCTCATGAAAAAGCAAGAGCGAAAACGACTAGGAGATTTGCTTGTTGAAGCGGGATTAATTACGAAAGAACAACTCGAAGAAACGTTAAAAGAAAAAGCACCTGGTCAAAAATTAGGAGATGCGTTGTTGCAACGAGGATATATTACGGAGCAACAATTAATCGAAGTGTTAGAGTTTCAACTTGGTATCCCGCACGTCAGCTTATATCGTTATCCAATTGATCCGAAATTAATGAATCTCGTACCGAAAGAATTTGCGAAACGAAATATGCTCATTCCTTTAAAACAAGAAGGGGATCGGCTGTTTGTCGCCATGGCAGATCCGATGGATTTTTTTGCGATTGATGATTTGCGTCTATCGACAGGTTTTCACATTGAAGTGGCCATTGCATCAAAAGACGATATTTTACGGGCAATTAATAAATATTACGATATTGATGATTCAGTGGAAGAATTTTTAAACATCGCTCCTCCGCAAGAAGTGCGTGAACAAGAAAAGCTTGTGGAAGATGACTCGCCGATTGTTCGACTCGTCAATCAAATTTTACAAATGGCAGTAGAACAACGAGCGAGCGATATTCACATTGATCCACATGAAACGAAAGTCGTCATTCGTTATCGCATCGACGGCATTTTGCGCACAGAGCGGGCGTTGCCGAAACATATGCAAGGAATGTTAACGGCGCGCATAAAAATTTTAGCGAATATGGATATTACAGAACATCGCGTTCCGCAAGATGGGCGGATTAAAATGAACATCGATTTTCATCCTGTCGATTTGCGCGTATCGACGTTGCCGACCATTTACGGTGAAAAAATCGTTATGCGCGTGCTTGATTTAGGAGCAGCATTAAACGATTTAAACAAACTCGGATTTAATAAATTGAATTTACAGCGGTTTATTCAACTGATCGAACAACCAACGGGCATCGTGTTAATTACAGGACCGACGGGTTCAGGAAAATCGTCGACGCTTTATGCGGCATTAAACCGATTAAATGGGGAACATGTGAATATTATTACAATTGAAGATCCGGTCGAATATCAGCTTGAAGGAGTAAACCAAATTCAAGTAAATCCGAATGTTGGGATGACATTTGCTGAAGGGTTGCGTTCGATTTTGCGCCAAGATCCAAACATTATTATGGTTGGAGAAATTCGTGATCGTGAAACAGCGGAAGTAGCGATTCGCGCCTCTTTAACAGGGCATCTTGTGTTAAGTACGTTGCATACGAATGATGCATTAAGCACTGTTGCTCGTTTAATTGATATGGGAGTCGAGCCGTTTTTAGTTGCCACATCGCTTTCAGGAGTCGTTTCGCAGCGTCTCGTGCGACGCGTTTGTCGCGATTGTCAAGAAGAACAAGAGCCGACGAAGCGGGAAATTGACATTTTCGCTCGTCGTGGCTTGAAAATTGAAAAAGTGATGCGCGGTCGTGGTTGCCCGACATGCAATATGACAGGATATAAAGGGCGTATTGCGCTACATGAATTAATGGTGATGTCTGATGAAATGAGAAAAGTCATTTTAAATGGCGAGCCGCTTTCGAAACTGCGCGAAATTGCGATAAAAAATAAAATGATTTTTTTAATTGATGACGGCTTATTAAAAGTGAAGCAAGGGCTTACGACAACAGAAGAAGTGTTGCGTGTAAGCATTGGGTAAGGTGATGAAGATGAGACAAAAAGTAGATGCGATGTTGCGAGCTGCATTTGAGTTAAAAGCATCTGATATTCATTTAACGGTCGGCGTTCCCCCGATTTTTCGCGTGAACGGAGATTTAAAACGATACGGTCAAGATGTGTTATCGCCAACCGATACAGAACAAATGGCAAGAGCGATCGTTCCAGAGCATATGTGGACGCGCTTTGAAACAGATGGCGAGTTAGATTTGTCGTATAGCCTTTCCGGTGTTTCACGCTTCCGTGTGAATGTGTTTAAACAACGTGGATGCATATCGCTTGCCATTCGTATCGTACCGACAAAAATTCCGACGCTTGAAGAATTGCAATTGCCAGATGTATTAAAAAAAATGGTAACAAAACCACAAGGGCTTATTCTTGTTACCGGACCGACAGGAAGCGGAAAATCGACGACGTTAGCTGCGATGATCGATTATATGAATAAAACGATGCGCAAACATATTATTACGCTTGAAGATCCAATTGAATACGTGCATAAGCATGGAGGGTGTATTATTGACCAGCGCGAGATCGGGACGGATACAAACAACTTCGCAAATGGACTTCGAGCGGCGCTTCGGCAAGATCCAGACGTCATTTTAGTTGGAGAGATGCGCGATCTAGAAACGATTCAAACAGCCATTACCGCCGCGGAAACAGGGCATCTTGTATTCGGGACGCTTCATACGTCCAGCGCACCGGCGACAATTGATCGTATCATTGATGTATTTCAACCTGAGCAACAAACACAAATTCGCATTCAATTGGCAACTGTGTTAGTTGCGATTATTTCGCAACGATTATTTCCACGCGCTCAACAAAACGGACGCATTGCAGCGACAGAAATATTAATTAACAATGCGGCCATTGCAAATTTAATTCGCAACGGAAAAATACATCAAATTCCGAGCATTATGCAAACGAACCGCGCGCTCGGTATGCATACGCTTGAAGCGAACATTAAAGAACTCGTCCAACAAGGATTCATTGCAAAAGAATCGGTTGAGCCGTATTTGCAGGAAGGGTGAAATAGATGGCGCAATTTCGCTATGAAGCGCGCGATGTGCGCGGGCGAGTGAAAAAAGGTACGATCGTTGCTTCGTCGCGTCGAGATGTCATCATGAAACTGCGAGAACAACGATTAAAAGTCATTGACGTACGCGAAGTACCACAGACGTTATTAACAAAAGAAATTACGTTCGGAAATCCTGTAAAACTGCAGCATTTCGTCATTTATTTACGCCAATTTGCTACGCTTTTAAAAGCAGGGGTAACGATCGTTGATGCCACTCGCATTTTAGCGGAACAAACGGAAAGTAAAGCGTTAAAAAAAGCGCTCGTGCACGTTGAGGAGCAGTTGAGAAGCGGCAAACCGTTGTCTACGGCGATGACAGATCATCCGAACATTTTTCCTTCGCTCGTCGTCAATATGATTCGTGCGGGGGAAGCGAGCGGAAGCATTGACGAAACGCTCGAAAGGCTTGCCGATCATTTTGAAAAAGTACATCGCACAAGGCAAAAAATTGTTTCCGCTCTTGCATATCCGATCGTTGTTGGAATGATTGCTGTCGTCGTTGTCATCTTTTTGCTCGTGAGCGTCGTTCCGACATTCGTTTCGATGTTTGCTGATTTTGGCGCAGAATTGCCAACCATTACGAAGTTTGTTTTACGTGCAAGCGAAGTGATGCAAACGTATTGGTGGGGCGTTATTTTGTTGTTCATCGCTCTATATATTTTATTAATCATGTTAAGGAAACAAAAAGTAACGAAATATTATTTAGACGTTTTCATGCTTCGCATGCCGATTTTTGGTGGGATGATGCAAAAAGCGGTGCTAGCGCGTATGACGCGCACATTAAGTTCTCTTTTTTCAAGCGCTGTCCCTATTTTACAAGCGCTTGCCATCGTAGAAACGGTCGTTGAAAACGAAGTCGTTGCCCGCGTCATTCGCACATCGCGTGATGCGCTTGAACGCGGAGAATCATTAACAGAGCCGATGAAGCGACATTGGGCATTTCCGCCACTTGTCACACAAATGATTGCGATCGGAGAACAAACCGGCTCACTAGATGCGATGCTTGCAAAAGTTGCTGATTTTTACGAAGCGGAAGTCGAAGCAGCGACGGATCGTTTAAAATCGTTAATTGAGCCGCTCATGATCGTATTGCTTGCAAGCGTCGTCGGGACGATCGTCACATCCATTTTAGTACCGATGTTTGATATATTTAATCATATTCAACAATAAAACTAGTACTTTTCAACTAGGTTGTCATCGTGTAAAATGATGAAAGAAAGAAAAAAATTGCAAAGGAGAGGAATTATGTTAAAACGATTCATTCGTAACGAAAAAGGTTTAACGTTAATTGAGTTGTTAGCAGTCATCGTTATTTTAGGGATCATTGCTGCCATTGCGATTCCTAGTATTGGGGGATTAATCGACAACTCGAAAAAAGACGCTCATGTAGCAAACGCACAACAAATGATTAACGCAGCAAAAATTGCTGTGACGGCGGATAAAGATTTGATTCCGGCTAATGAAAAATATACAGTTCTTCCTCTTGCTTATTTAGAAAGCAAAGGGTATCTAGAAACCGTAAAAGATCCGGATGGGAATACTACGTCATATAAGAAGGCACCATCTGGTTACGACAACAAACCACTTACATCCGAAGGCGATCCAAAAGAAGCGTATTCATATGTGCTTATAAAAAATACAGACACAAAATTAATATATTTTGTAAAGTTGATTAATAACTCACGTGGTGTTTTTGGAGAAGATGGGGTTGCTGTAGAAGAAAAAGATTTAAAACGTGATGCGGTAAACGAGATTGAGTAAAAAAATAAATATAAAATTTTTTGGAAAACTAAACGTGTAAATAAGAGTGATCGTATATGTTGCTTTCTATTTCTTTCCTCCTCGGTCTTTTTCTCGGCTCTTTTTATAATGTTGTTGGGTTAAGGGTACCGAAAGGGGAGTCGATTGTTGCGCCGCGTTCGCATTGTCCGCATTGTAAGCGGACGTTGACGGCGTTAGAGTTAATTCCGGTTATTTCGTATGTGTTGCAAAAAGGGAAATGTCGCGCGTGTTCGGCGCGCATTTCCTTTGTTTATCCGTTGATTGAGTTGTCCACGGCTATATTGTTTACGCTCGCCCCGCTTTTTGTCGGTTGGTCAGCGGAAGTAGCCGTTAGTTGGACGCTCATTTCTTTATTCGTTATTATTTTTGTGTCTGATGTGCATTATATGATTATCCCAAACCGTGTTTTATTATTTTTTACTCCACTTCTTCTTGTTGAACGTTTATGGGTTGCTCAGCTTACTCCTTGGTGGGATAGTTTACTCGGTAGTGTTGTTGGATTTATGATATTGTTTGTGATAGCGCTTGTGAGTAAAGGTGGCATGGGTGGTGGAGATATTAAACTATTTTCGTTAATCGGTTTAGCGCTTGGTGCAAAGCTTACCGTTCTAGCTTTCTTTTTATCGACGCTCGTCGGGACAATATTCGGACTGATTGGTATGGCAATTGGCCGTGTGAAACGAGGCGAACCGATGCCGTTCGGACCAGCGATCGTCGTTGGGACGTTAATCGCTTATTTTTTCGGAGATACGATCATCGATGCGTACGTAAAGGTTATGATGTAAGGAGAACGAACTATGCGGCTTTTTTCGTTGAAACATAAAGTGGGCAACATTGTTATAAAAGATCACGTCATTCGCTATGTCGAATTAAAACAACAGCAACCGCTCGTTTTGCATACGTGCGAGGAATGGCCGCTTCCAGAAGGAATTGTGCGAGACGGGAAAATTGTCGATGAAGAACAGTTCGCTCATATTATGGAGCAATGTGTCGATATGTGGAAGATGAAACATCGCCGCATTCGCTTTCTCGTTCCGGATCCACTCATCGTTATTCGTAAAGTTCCGTTACCGAAAGAAATCGATGTAGAAGATGTACGTAGTTATTTATTTATGGAAATTGGTTCAACTATTCTGCTTCCGTTTGAAGATGCGGTATTTGACTATGCTTTGCTTGAAAAAACGAAAGAGGCGTTTCACATTTTATTGTTTGCCGCACCGGAAGCGAACGTGATGCAATATGCGCAATTGTTTGAGGAAGTGAAATTAAAACCGATCGTGGCAGATATTTCTCCGCTTAGCTTATATCGCTTATTTTACACATTTCATTTAGCGAACGATGTTGATCACTTTTTATTCGTTCAATTTGATTTATCGTCGTTGAACGTCAGCGTATTTTATCAACATCGTCCAATATTCACGCGCCAGTTAGCGTTTGATGCTCAATGGACGTATTGGGAAAAAACGAATGAAGGATGGACGTGGTTAAAAGAAGGTGAACCAGAGCGACAGCTTGAAGACTTATATAAAGAGCTTGAGCGCGTCATGAGCTTTTACCGTTTTTCATTACAACAAGGCAAGGCGCAAATTACCCGCATCGTCATTACTGGGGACCACCCGCTAATCAATACGTTTGCTAACTTGTTACAAGAGCGTCTGGATATCGCGGTCGAAACGTTGACGTTGCCACTTTCGGTCGACCCAGCTTATTATTTACCAATTGGACTCGGACTAAAAGAGGGTAGTGCACATGCTAGTCGAAATTAACTTATTGCCGAAACGTGAACGAAAATCCCGTCTCATCCCGCTTTTATCCATTGTGGCCGCTGTTTTATTCATCGTTGGTGCGACGACGTTTTATTTCGTCGTACAACGCATGGAACAACAAATCGCCCAATTAAAAACGGAGCTTGATCAAACGAAAGCGTTACGAATAGCAGAAGAAGAAAAACAAAAAACAGCTGCGAACACATCTGTCGGAGTCCAGTTACAAGAAGCGATTCAGTGGGCGGAGCAATATCCGATTCATACGGTTGCGCTTTTACATGAATTGATTGAACGATTGCCAGAGCGAGGGTTTTTAATGAACATTTCGTATGCGCGAGATGGCGCCATTCAACTGACCGCTCAATTTGATACAACGCGTGAAAGTGCCGCATATTTACAATCATTAAAAGACGCATCGTTTATCGCTGACGTGAAACTGACGAGTTTAACTGCATCAGAAGGAAAGGCGGAAGAAGAAGGAATCATGCCGCGGTATATCGGACAATTTTCTATTCAGCTAAATATGGAGGAATGGAAAAAACAGCAACAAGGAGGGGGAAAATGAGAAAAGGACTTATCGTGATGATTTCCCTCTTGTTGCTTACGCTACTATCATTTGCGCTATATATATGTGTGTACAAACCGCTTGATGAACGAAGAGAGCAATTGAAAACAGAATTACAGATGGAAAAAAAGTTGCTGCAAACGTTACAAAGCAAACAACCGTCAGACGATTTGCGTATCAGTTTAATCGAGTTGCAAAAACGCGTCCCTGTTCAACCGTTTGTCGAGCAGTTTTTATTAGATATTGAAAAAGCAGAAGTCGTATCAAATAGTGAAGTATTGTCGCTCACCTTTCAAGAAGGAGAAAACGTTGAAGGGCCTCCTACTCCGATTCAAAAATTAACGGTCAATATATCTGTTCGCTCTCCTTCCTATTTTGCGCTCGAACAATTTATTGATGTGTTGGAGCGATCGAAGCGCATCGTGTCAGTCGATTCGCTATCGTTTACAGGATATGAAGAATGGACGACAGTGATGGATGAAGTACCGGAGCTGTCTTATTCCCTTACTGTTTCAACGTTTTATGCGCCAGAGTTGCGCCAATGGATTGAGCAATTGCCACCGCTTGATTTACCGCAACCGAGCGAAAAGCGCAATCCGTTTCCTTCACTAACGGAGCAATAAAGGAGTCGGTCGGATGCAAAATGAGCGCGGAATGACGTTAATCGAGCTGTTAGCCGTCATTGTTATTTTAAGTATTTTAGTCATGATTGCGACCGTGTCTGTCGTTGAAGTCATTAAAAAGTCACGTGATCGAGCGTTTGTCGCGACAGCGTATTCGCTATACGAGGCGGCACGACTTCACGTTGGTGCACAAAAAGTAGAGTTTTTAACGCCAAATGAAAGTGAGATATTAACGTACAAACAATTAGTTGACGATGGCGTTCTTGAGGGAATCATTGATCCGTACACATCGAAACGGTTGCCCCCAAATGATGATTCGTATGTCATTGTGACGAAACAACATGACGGTACGATTGCGTATGCGGTTTGTTTAAAAGGGGAAACGAAGCAAATTTGTAAAGAAAATGGCGTACCTGTCGATCAGTTGTCGATAAATGACATTCAAGATCGGTAGTGCGAAATTTGACGAAAACCTTCCGCGACGAGACGACAAATGTCTCGTTTTTTTTTTCTTCTTTTATGTTACGATGACCGAAGAATGACAGCGGGAGGGAGAAAAAATGGACAAGCCAGCGAAAAAAGCAATTGTGATTAAAGTGAATGGAAAAGAACAACCGTATACGACAGCGACGAACGTATTACCGCAATGGACAAGTGATGAGAGCGATGAAAGGCATGAAAAACAAGATGATTCGATCCAATTTGATAGTAAACGATATAAAAAACGATCACCTTGGCGTTCGTTTTTGCTAGCGATTGCTTTAGCTGTCGTTCTTGGGACAAGCTTTGGTTTATTTGTATTAACGATCATTCCGACAACCGAAACTCCTTCGACCGCCACATTGCAGCAAGAACAAAAGGAAGAAGAGCCAATGATGAAACCGACAGCAACCGTTTTTGTCGTTCAAGGTGGGGTGTTTCAAGATACGGAAGCGGCGAAAGCGTACGTGCAAAAAATAAAAGGGCAACATCGTCCAAGCGTCATGGTAGGAAAACAACCGATTTACGTCTTTTTAGGCATGGCATTGACGAAAGAGGAGGCAAAGAAAATCGCGAGCTTATACGAACCGCTTGGAGTTGACACATACGTGAAAACATGGAACATATCGGTAGAAGAAAAAGAAAAGGAGCCGTTTATGACGATCGTTTCAGCAATTAGCTTATTGTTGAATGGACAACCGTTTTCAAATGAACAATGGAAGCAACTCCAGTCGTATTCGTTTCAAGATGAACATATGAAAAAAGCGTATGAAGCGCTTTTCGCTTTTCGTCAAACAAACGATCAATCACAATTATGGATTGCACAACAACATTTATTAAATGTTTTACAATAAGAAGCGCGCAGCTTCTTTTTTTCTTTGTCGAACCATTGTATATTGTGTATAAATTTGGTACGATACAATTGTATCTTCCTTGAAACAAACGCTCATGACAGAAAGGTGATGACGATGCAACTTGTGTTAGCTTCTAGTTCTCCTCGTCGAAAACAACTTCTTCGTATGCTTGGACTTCCGTTTGACATCCTCGTCAGCGATGTCGATGAATCATTTGATGCCGATTTATCCCCAAGTGAAATTGTACAGCAGCTCGCACATAAAAAAGCAAATGCAGTATGGCAACAAAAAAGCGACGCGTGCGTCATCGGTGCTGATACGATCGTTGTATGTGAAAATGAGGTGCTTGGAAAGCCGACAAGCGAACAAGACGCCTTTCGGATGTTAAAACGTTTATCAGGAACGACACATGAAGTATGGACAGGTGTCGCCATTTGTACGGAAAAAGAGTGTGTCACTTTCACAGAAAAAACGGACGTCACGTTTTGGCCGCTTACAGATGAAGATATTTGGGCATATATTGCAACGAAAGAACCGCTCGATAAAGCGGGCGCATACGGCATTCAACAACGTGGGGCGCTTTTTGTGAAAAAGATTGACGGCGACTATTTTTCCGTTGTTGGTTTGCCGATTGCAAGGCTCGCTCGCGAATTAAAAAAATTCGGATTTTATCCATTTCGTTAAAAAAAGGTTAAAATAGAGGGGGGGACGTATGCTTATTCGTCATGTTCCGCCCGATGAGCGCCCGCGTGAACGCTTGCTTTCTGAAGGACCGCAAAGTTTATCCAATCAAGAATTGTTAGCTATTTTGCTTCGCACGGGTACGAAACAATATTCCGTTCTTACGCTTGCGCAACATTTACTTACCCATTTTGAAGGACTTCGTCAGCTAAAAGATGCAACGATTGAAGAAATGACAAGCATTAAAGGGATCGGAAAAACAAAAGCGATCCAAATTATTGCAGCGCTTGAACTTGGCCGACGCGTGCATCAACTTCAATACGATGATCGTTACGTCATTCGTTCTCCGGAAGACGGTGCGCGTTACGTCATGGAAGATATGCGTTTTTTAAGCCAAGAACATTTCGTTGTGCTATATTTAAATACGAAAAATCAAGTGATGCATAAAAAGACAGTATTTATCGGCAGTTTAAATGCATCGATCGTCCATCCGCGCGAAGTGTATAAAGAAGCGATTAAACGTTCTGCTGCTTCGATCATTTGCATTCACAATCATCCATCAGGGGATCCGACGCCGAGCCGCGAAGATATTGAAGTGACGCGAAGGCTCGTAGAATGCGGCCGTCTCGTTGGCATTGAGCTGCTTGACCATTTAATTATTGGTGATAAAACATATGTGAGTTTAAAAGAAAAAGGATATGTGTAAATCATTCTCTTTTCATTGTAATTGCGTTATAATAAATGTCATGAGTTTTTGAAAGCATTTTGTTTCAGAAAGGAAGATACGAACATGTTTGGAATTGGATCAAGAGATCTCGGAATAGATTTGGGTACTGCCAATACGCTTGTATACGTGAAAGGAAAAGGAATCGTTTTGCGCGAGCCTTCTGTCGTTGCGCTACAAAAAGATACGAAACAAATTGTTGCCGTTGGAAATGAAGCGAAACAAATGATCGGACGTACGCCAGGAAACGTTGTGGCGCTTCGGCCAATGAAAGATGGAGTGATCGCTGATTACGAAACGACAGCCATTATGATGAAGTACTATATTAAACAAGCGACGAAAAATAGCGGATTGTTTGCTGGAAAGCCATACGTGATGGTGTGCGTGCCGTCAGGTATTACGGCAGTCGAGGAGCGTGCTGTCATTGACGCAACGAGACAAGCAGGGGCTCGCGACGCTTACACGATCGAAGAACCGTTTGCGGCGGCAATTGGTGCGAATTTGCCTGTATGGGAGCCAACAGGAAGCATGGTTGTCGATATCGGGGGTGGCACAACGGAAGTCGCTGTCATTTCTTTAGGTGGCATCGTTACGAGCCAGTCGATTCGTGTCGCTGGTGATGAAATGGATGAAGCCATTATTCAATATATTCGCAAAACGTACAATTTAATGATTGGGGAGCGCACAGCGGAAGCGATTAAAGTCGAAATTGGGTCGGCAGGCAATCCGGAAGGGATCGGAAGCATGGAAATTCGCGGTCGCGACTTATTAACAGGCTTACCGAAAACGATTGAAATTCATGCGGAAGAAATCGCTGAAGCGTTGCGCGATACGGTATATGCCATTGTTGATTCCGTAAAAAATACGCTTGAAAAAACGCCGCCAGAACTTGCTGCAGATATTATGGATCGTGGAATTGTGTTAACGGGTGGAGGAGCGTTATTGCGCAATTTAGATAAAGTCATTAGCCAAGAAACGAACATGCCAGTTATTATTGCTGAAAATCCGCTCGATTGCGTCGCGATCGGTACAGGAAAAGCGCTCGACCATATTCATTTATTTAAAAATAAAGCGCGAGACCATCGCTAATGCGTAAGAAGGTGTCGTTATGCCGAAATTTTTCTTAAATAAACGGCTAATTATATTGCTTGTTAGCATCATGGTACTCGTGGCTCTCATTGGTTTTTCGTTAAAAGAACGAAATGAATTAACGTGGATGGAAAAATTCGCGAAAGACACCGTTGTTTTTATGCAATCTATCGTGCACAAGCCCGCACAGCTCGTTGCGGGCTTCTTTGAAAATGTGAACGATTTGCGCCATACATATGAAGAAAACAAGCAGTTAAAAGCGCACTTAGAGCAATACGTTCTTTTGCAATCCGAGGTGGAATCGCTCAAAAAAGAAAACGAACGTTTACGTGAGCTGCTTGATAAAAAAGAAAGTTTACGTGATTTTGTCGCCATTCAAGCGACGGTGATCGGGCGCAATCCAGATCGTTGGGAAGAGACGTTAATTGTAAATAAAGGATCTCAACACGGTGTGAAAAAAGATATGGCGGTCATTACGCCTCAAGGAATCATTGGTAAAGTGCGCAGCGTCTCACCATTTAGCGCAACGGTGCAACTTTTGAGTGCAAACGATCGACAAAATCGCATCTCTGCATTTATTCAAGGAGATGAAAACGTATTCGGTTTAATCGAAGGATACGACGAAGAACGGGAAGCATTGCTGCTCAAACGCATTCCATATGATGCGAAAATAAATAAAGGGCAGCGTGTATTTACATCAGGACTTGGCGGGATTTTTCCAAAAGGATTATTTATCGGAGAAGTGGAAGAAGTCGTTGCGGATGAGTACGGGCTGACACAAATTGCCTATATCAAGCCAGCAGCGAATTTTTATGACATTGATGATGTAATCATCGTGAAACGAAAAATTGAAATGTCACAAGAGGAGGAAGGACAATGAGACGTTTTTTTCTCCCTTCTCTTGTGACCGTTATGTTTTTATTGGAAAGCATTATTGTGCAATTTTTTCCGTATCCGTTATTTGATGTTTATTTGCTCGTTCCGCGTATTTTGCTTATTTTAATTGTGTTTATTACGATTTTTATTGGACAAGCAGAAGGAATGACGTACGGATTTATCTTTGGGCTGTTGTATGATGTGGCATATACGGAATTATTAGGCGCTTATGCGTTTGCCTTTGCGCTCGTCGCTTATTTAATTGCGAAAGCGATGAACGTTTTTCATAAAAATGCATGGACAGCCTCCTTTTTTGCGATTGTTGCCATTGCATGTGTGGAATGGTACGCATATGTCATTCAACTCGTTATTAGCCGGACGACGATGCCTGTTCCAACATTTTTGCAGTCGCGCTTTTTACCAACGCTATTTATTCATACGATTGTTATTTTAGTTATTGCTTATCCGTTAAAGCAATTGCTGCTTAAGTGGTGTGAGAAGCGGGACGAATCGTCGCCAGTATGAAGGAATACAAGAAAAATGCGGAGAACTATTCATTGAGGTGAAAGTCGTGGCTGGCAAGGAAAAAAGACCATATGTGTCGATGAAAGGGACGAAAGAAGGGCTGACGTTGCATCTTGATGATACGTGTGCCTATGATGAATTGTTAAAACAAGTGGATGAGTTATTGACGACAACAACACGCGACGAAGAAGGGCCGCTTGTTGCTGTGCACGTTCATGTTGGTAACAGATATTTGACGCGTGAACAAGAAGAACGATTGCGCGATGTGATTCGAGCAAAGAAACATTTAATTGTCCACTCGATTGTAAGCAATGTCATGACGAAGCAAGAAGCGTTGGAATGGAAAAAGAAAAGTGAAATTGTATCGGTCGCGAAAATCATTCGTTCTGGACAAGTGCTACACGTCGATGGAGACTTACTTTTAATCGGTGATGTAAATCCTGGTGGGACGGTCATTGCAACAGGAAATATTTTTATATTAGGAGCATTGCGCGGCATTGCGCATGCTGGGTATGAAGGAAACCGTCAAGCCATTATCGCTGCATCAGTGATGAAACCGACACAGTTGCGCATTAGTGATGTGATGAACCGAGCACCAGACTATCGTAGCGATGAAGGAAATGAAATGGAGTGCGCTTATATTGATGAACATGATCAAATTGTTGTCGATCGACTCCAGCTATTGACGCATTTACGTCCGAATTTAACCCGGTTAGAAAGGAGTTTTTGACAGTGGGAGAAGCGATTGTTATTACTTCTGGAAAAGGCGGCGTTGGCAAAACGACAACGACGGCAAATCTCGGAACAGCGCTAGCGCTATTAGGAAAGCGTGTCTGTCTCGTTGACACCGATATCGGTTTGCGCAACCTTGATGTCATTATGGGGCTTGAAAATCGCATTATTTACGATCTTGTCGATGTCGTCGAAGGACGTTGCACGATTCAAAAAGCGCTTGTGAAAGATAAACGATTTGAAGATCGTTTATATTTATTGCCAGCTGCCCAAACGAGTGACAAATCGGCTGTCACACCAGAGCAAATGAAACAGCTCATTGACGATTTAAGACAAGATTACGATTACATTTTAATTGATTGTCCAGCAGGCATTGAACAAGGATATAAAAATGCTGTTGCTGGAGCTGATGAAGCGATCGTTGTGACGACGCCGGACATTTCAGCTGTGCGCGATGCTGATCGAATTATTGGTTTACTTGAAAAAGAAGAGCATATGAAACGACCGCGTTTAATTATTAATCGCATTCGTAGCCATATGTTAAAAAACCATGATATGTTAGATATTGATGAAATTGTGATGCACTTATCCATTGATTTACTTGGGATTATAGTTGATGACGAACATGTCATTAAAGCGTCAAATAATGGTGAACCGATCGTGCTTGATCCGAACAGTAAAGCGTCTTTAGCATATCGCAACATCGCCCGTCGTCTTCTCGGTGAATCCGTACCGCTGATGTCGCTCGATGATGAAGAACAAAAAGGCTTTTTCTCGAAAATAAAAAAGCTATTTAGCGCGCGTTAGCACTTCCGTTTGGAGGTGCTTTTTTCATTCATATCTTCTCCATTTCCCCATACATATAATACAAATCGGACGAGAGGGGTGTGGGAATGTGAGCGATCGAATTGAACATATTCGAAAGCGAATCGCCAAGCGAAAAAAGGAACGTGAACGTTACGTTCAAACGATGATGACAAATTGGAGTGAAGAAGAAAAATATGGGAATCCGACAGTTGTGACGTACGATGGGGAGCGAGAACCGCCACTTTTTCGCAAAGATATATTTTTATTGAAAAGTTTTCTGTCAGCTCTTTTGTTTTTTGGCGTTGCGATTTTATTTCAATATGACTCTCCGAAAGTTGAAGGTGCGCGTACGTTTGTGAAACAAGCGATGGCAAAAGATTTTCAATTTGCGACAGTTGCACAATGGTACGAAAAAACATTTGGTAAGCCACTTGCGTTTTTTAACGTAAACAAACAACAAGAGACAACAACAGCCGCATATGCCTTTCCAGCTTCAGCGCGCGTCGTGGAAACGTTTGAACATAATGGACAAGGCATTGTCATTGAAACCGATCAAGCCATTAAAGCAGTCGAAGAAGGAATTGTCGTATTTGCAGGAGTGAAAGAACCGTACGGAAAAACAGTCATTATTCAACATGCGGATGGAAGTGAAACGTGGTACGGAAAGTTATCCGCTATTTCGGTGAAGTTGTATGACTTTATTGAGGCAGGAAAAGAAGTGGGGAGAGCGGAAACGAACGATCATAAAGGTTTGTTTTATTTTGCTGTGAAGCAAGGGGATCATTTTATTGATCCAGTTCAGGTGATTTCCTTTGAATAAATGGTTATCTATTTTTATAAACATTCATATTCATCCGCTTTTTTGGGTTGTTGCGCTTATTGCCGTTATGACTGCACAATTTCAGACACTTCTTTTATTGTTTTGGATTGTGCTTTGGCACGAACTAGGACACGTTGTCGCAGCGCATATGTTTTCATGGCGTGTAAAACGCATTTTACTTTTGCCGTTTGGCGGAGTGGCTGAAATGGATGAACACGGCAATCGACCGTTTCATGAAGAATTGATCGTGACATTAGCGGGACCGTTTCAGCATATATGTATTTTTTTTATTGCGTATATCGCTCATGAGGCAAACATGTTATCTAATGAATGGTACCAACAACTAATGGAATATAATGTATCTATTTTACTCATTAACTTATTGCCTATTTGGCCGCTTGATGGAGGGAAGCTCTTTTTTTTGTATCGTACGGCGCGCACATCATTTCGCCGGGCGCACGAACAAACGCTTTATGCTTCCGTCTTTTTTTTAGTCATTTGTTTTGTCGCTTTATTGATCCATGCTCCATTGCACATCAATTTATGGATCATCGCCTGCTTTTTAGCGCATGCCATTTGGATGGAATGGAAGCAACGTCCGTATGTATGGATGCGTTTTTTGTTGGAACGATATTACGGAAAACGGGTCGAATATCGAGCGTTAAAGCGACTTGTCGTGGATGCAAATGATTCGTTATTTCACGTTCTTCTCTTATTTCATCGTGGAAAAAAACATGCGATTATCGTAAAGAAAAATCGAATGGAAATGGAGCTTGATGAAAACGAATTGTTGTACGCTTATTTTCATGAGAAACGAACGAATGAACCGATCGGCCATTTGCTTTATACGTATTGACAATTGTTTTCTTTTTATGCTATCATCTTCTATGTTGTGTAGCACCCGTGCTACAACCGCTCAGCTAAGGCTATTTAAGCGTTCGCTTGAACCGCCTCACAGCTGGCGAGTCTGAGTCTAATTTAGGAGGTGCAAATATGTACGCGATTATTGAAACTGGTGGAAAACAAATTAAAGTAGAAGAAGGCCAAGCGATTTACATCGAGAAAATTGATGCAGCAGAAGGCGAAACAGTAACATTTGACAAAGTGTTATTTGTAGGTGGCGAAAATGTCAAAGTTGGCAATCCTACAGTCGCTGGCGCAACAGTAACGGCGAAAGTTGAAAAACATGGTCGTCAAAAGAAGATCATCGTTTTCAAATATAAGCCAAAGAAAAACTATCGTCGTAAACAAGGTCATCGCCAACCATACACAAAAGTTGTGATCGAAAAAATTAACGCATAAGGCGTAAGCGATGATTCGTATAACGATTAATCGAACGGTGGAAGGGACGATTCGTTCCTTTACGATTAGCGGACACGCTCAGTTTGCGAAGCGTGGCCAAGATATTGTATGTGCCGGTGTATCAGCCATTTCGTTTGGTGCGGTTAATGCAATCGTTGCGTTGACGAATGTGAAACCGATCATTCAACAAGGAAAAGACGGCTATCTTCATTGTGAACTTCCGACAATTGAAGATGCAAAAGTATTAGCCGATGTGCAGCTTCTTCTTGAAGGGATGATCGTGTCGCTCCAAACGATTGAGCGTGATTACGGGAAATACGTCAAAATAACGACGAAAACGTTGTAGGAGGTGACACGGCATGTTACGTTTAGATCTTCAGTTTTTCGCATCGAAAAAAGGGGTAGGTTCAACAAAGAACGGTCGTGATTCGATCGCAAAACGTCTTGGCGCGAAGCGTGCAGACGGTCAATTCGTTACAGGCGGTTCTATTCTTTATCGTCAACGCGGAACAAAAATTTACCCAGGATTAAACGTGGGACGCGGTGGCGACGACACACTTTATGCGAAAGTTGACGGCATCGTTCGTTTTGAGCGCATGGGTCGCGATCGTAAAAAAGTGAGCGTATATCCTGTTGTGAAAGAAGCATAAGGAAGTGGAAAACTCTAACCGACTTGGTTAGGGTTTTCTTTTTGTTGGCGTATGTTATAATTATAGTCAAACTGTTTATGGGAGAATGAATGATGGAGAAGC
This sequence comes from Anoxybacillus gonensis, assembly GCF_001187595.1. Taxonomy (GTDB): domain Bacteria; phylum Bacillota; class Bacilli; order Bacillales; family Anoxybacillaceae; genus Anoxybacillus; species Anoxybacillus gonensis. Next base: position 2,071,886 of record NZ_CP012152.1, on the reverse strand, counting down.
GGTGGACGATTGTAGAGGCATTGCGTCATTCCCGACACGATTGGCTCAATAAAATCCAATTAATTAAAGGAAATTTATCTTTACAGCGCATCGATCGCGTCAATGAAATAATTCAACAAATTATCATTGAAGCAGAAAATGAAGCGAAGCTCACGAATTTACAAACAGAACGGTTCGCTGAACTGCTGATGACGTACCATTGGCAAGCACGCCACATTCAACTAGAGTATGAAGTGTTAGGAGAGCCACGTTCATTACATGCATATGATCATATGCTCGCTACGTGGTGTCAACGATTTTTACATATGCTTGAGGAATGTTCTTCTCCACATGTCGAAAACTATGTAACGATTACAATTGATTTAACAGAAAACGATGTGCGGCTCTTTTTTGATTACCGTGGTATGCTTCATGAGCTTGAGATGGTAAAACAATGGATTCAAAAGCATAATCAATATGATGCGTTTACGCTTTGTGAACATGCAATTCATGAACATGAACTAACAATATGTGCAATCATTCATCTTGTTGAGTAGATGAAAAGATCGGAGGAGAAAAACGATGTTTGTTGATCAAGTGAAAATATATGTGAAAGGTGGCGACGGTGGAAACGGAATGGTCGCGTTTCGACGCGAAAAATACGTACCAAAAGGCGGACCGGCTGGAGGAGATGGCGGAAAAGGTGGCGATGTCGTATTTGTTGTTGATGAAGGATTGCGTACGTTAATGGATTTCCGCTACCAACGCCATTTTAAAGCGCCGCGCGGCGAACATGGCATGTCGAAAAATCAACACGGAAAAAACGCAGAAGATTTAATTGTGAAAGTGCCACCAGGAACGGTTGTCATTGACGATGAAACGAAAGAAGTCATTGCGGATTTAACAGAGCATGGCCAACGATTTGTCGTAGCGAAAGGCGGACGAGGTGGACGCGGAAACACTCGCTTTGCGACCGCATCGAATCCGGCTCCAGAAATTGCTGAAAATGGTGAACCAGGTCAAGAACGATACGTGACGCTGGAATTAAAATTGCTCGCGGACGTTGGACTTGTCGGCTTTCCGAGCGTTGGCAAATCGACGCTATTGTCCGTCGTTTCAGCGGCAAAACCGAAAATTGCAGACTATCATTTTACAACGATCGTTCCGAATTTAGGTGTCGTTGAAACAGAAGACGGCCGCAGTTTTGTGATGGCCGATTTGCCGGGGCTTATCGAAGGAGCGCATCAAGGTGTTGGACTTGGACATCAATTTTTACGTCATATTGAGCGGACGCGCGTCATCGTTCACGTCATTGATATGGCTGCCATAGAAGGACGAGACCCGTACGAAGATTATTTAGTCATTAACGAAGAATTAAAACAATATAATTTGCGCCTTACAGAGCGACCGCAAATTATTGTTGCGAATAAAATGGATATGCCAAACGCGGAACAACATTTGCGTGAATTTAAAGAAAAGCTAAAAGACGATGTGCCGATTTTCCCGATTTCAGCAGTGACACGCCAAGGGTTGCGCGAACTGTTATTTGCGATTGCTGATCTGCTTGAAACGACGCCAGAATTTCCGCTTTATCCACAAGAAGAAGAAGCGATTCATCGCGTCGTTTACAAATTGGAAAAAGAAGAAGCACCGTTTCATATTACGCGTGATGATGATGGAACGTTTATTTTATCGGGAGAAAAAATTGAAAAGCTGTTTAAAATGACCGATTTTTCAAGAGAAGAGTCGGTGCGTCGCTTTGCGCGGCAATTGCGTTCGCTTGGCGTCGATGATGCGTTGCGTGCTCGCGGAGCAAAAGATGGGGATATTGTCAAACTGTTGAATTACGAATTTGAATTTGTCGACTAATGCGAAAGGGGGAAGCTTGTGCGGTGGATAAAAAATTTTATTTAGTGCGAGAAGATGTATTGCCTGAAGCCATGAAAAAAGTGTTGGCGGCAAAAGAATTAATTGAACGAAAAAAAGTTGATTCTGTTGCTGACGCTGTACAGCTTGTCGATGTCAGCCGAAGCGTTTTTTATAAATATCGTGACGCTGTTTTTCCGTTTCATACGATGGTTCGGGAACAGATTATTACGCTTTTTTTCCATTTAGAAGACCGCTCAGGCACCCTTTCGAAGCTATTAAGCGTCGTTGCCGCGGCAAATTGCAACGTTCTTACGATTCACCAAACGATTCCGCTTCAAGGGCGGGCAAACGTCACGTTGTCCGTTAGTACGAGCGAGATGGCGATAACAATCGATGAGTTACTTTCGCAATTAAAACAGTTGCCTTTTGTTGAAAAAGTAGAAATTCTCGGTTCAGGGGCGTAGAGAGGGGAAGGATTGTGAAAATAGGATATTTAGGACCAGAAGGGACGTTTACGCATGCAGCTGTTGAAGCGGTTTTTCCTCATATACGAAACGTTCCATATCATACGATTCCACAATGTATGGATGCTGTACGTGACGGAGAAGTTGAACTAGCTGTTGTTCCGCTTGAAAATGCGCTAGAAGGTTCTGTGAATTTGACGATCGACTATTTAATTCACGAATGTAATTTACCAATTGTTGGGGAAATTATTGCGCCGATTGAGCAACATTTGCTCGTACATCCATCTCAATTGGAGCATTGGATGTATGTTGAACGCATTTATTCTCATTCGCATGCGATCGCCCAATGCCATAAGTTTTTACATCGTCATTTAAAGCACGCCACATATGAATACGTCACATCAACAAGCGCAGCAGCAAAATACGTAAGTGAGCATCCAGAAGGAAAGATGGCGGCGATTGGCAATCGTCTCGCCGCGAAACAATACGGTTTAGCGATTGCGAAAGAAAACATTCATGACTATGACTACAACCATACGCGCTTCATTGTTTTGCATCGCGAGCGTTATTTGTTGCCTGTGACAGATAAAGAAGATGGGTTTAAAACGACGTTAATGGTCATGTTGCCAAAAGATCAGGCCGGGGCGCTTCATCAAGTGTTATCAGCGTTCGCATGGCGAAAACTGAACTTGACAAAAATTGAATCCCGCCCAGCGAAGACAGGGTTAGGAAACTATTTTTTCATTATTGATATTGATCAAAAAATGGACGACATTTTAATCCCTGGGGCGATTGCTGAACTGGAAGCACTTGGCTGTACAGTGCAAATATTAGGTAGTTATCCATATTATATGGTAAAAAAAACATCCCTCGTGTGAAGGGATGTTTTTATTCAATCAAAAACCGCGCTTGTTTTAATGCGGCACATGCTTCATCAAGTTTTTCTATGGAATCTGCTTCAAGTGTGTGCAAATGAACACCATCGGTCAGTTGAGATAAATAGGCGGATTTCGTTTCGTTAATTTTTCGAATAAATTCATCGACTTCTAACCGATTGCTAACCATAATGGATGCTGTTAAATCCCCATATACCGGATGCTCAATTTTTACGTCTTTAACCGTGACGCCATAGTCGACAATTGTATATAGTTCGTCTTTCGCCTGTTCTGGCGTGTGACAACAAGCGATGACGCGCGTATACATGTTGGTGGAGGAAGGCGATAAATATAAGTACCCTTGGCTTGTTGCAATAATCGGTTCGTTTTTTGCTTTTAATAGCGAAATATCTTGAACGATCACTTGGCGGCTTACGTTCGTTTTGTTAGCCAATTCCGTTCCTGTCATCGGGCGTTTCGTTTCTTTTAACCATTGCAAAATAAGTGTTCGTCGTTCTTCCCCTAGCAGTTTTCTCTCTTTTTTCATCGTGACATCCTTTCTTTTTGAAGCTGTTCAAGTACGGAAACAACCTCTTCGACCTCGCTTTTTGTCGTATGCATCCCAAATGATAGACGAATAAATTGCTTTGCTTCGTCTTCTTCTTTCCCGATGGCGATCATCGTTTTTGATGGTGCTTGCTTTCCAACTTGACATGCGCTTCCGGTAGAAATCGCAATGCCGTGACGATTGCAATGTAACATCACATATTGTCCTTCAAATCCGTGAACGAGACAGCCAACAATATGTGGTAATTGATCTGTTGGATGTTCAAACACGGTGATGGACAGTTGTTTTTTCGCAATTTGTTCAACAAAATAACGCCGCAATTCGTTCATATTTTGTTGAACCGTTTCTCGCTTTTTTTCCGCTTCGATCGCTGCGGTTGTGAAGGAAGCGATGCCAGGGACGTTTACTGTTCCGGGACGAAATCCGCCTTCATGTGTGGTGTTTGGCAACCACATATGCCAACGTACGCGCGGGTTTATATATACAGCCCCGACCCCTTTCGGACCATAAATTTTATGGCTAGCGATCGATATGCTATCGAGGTGAAGTTGTTTCACATCTATCGGTATTTTACCAAAAGTTTGTACACAATCGCTATGAAAGATAATTTGTTTTTCTTTTAATAATTCACCGATTTGTTGCAACGGTTGAATTGTACCAATTTCAGAATTCGCATGTTGAATAGAAACGAGAATGGTTTCGTCCGTTAATGCCCGTTCAAGTGCCCCGATATCCACTTGTCCGAAGCGATCGACTGGCACGTACGTCACGGTAAATCCTTCTTGTTCAAGTTGCGCGCATACAGCGTGAACGGAAGCGTGCTCGACGCTTGATGTAATGATATGTTTCCCTTTATGGCGATGGGCGTAAGCGAGCGAACGAATGGCGAGAACGTTCGCTTCTGTTCCTCCGCTTGTAAAATATATTCCTTTTTCTTCGCCACGAATGAGTTGAGCGAGTTGTTTGCGACAAATCGTAAGCAATTCGTTTGCAGCTGTTCCGACATCATGAAGGCTGCTTGCATTTCCAAAATATGTTCTCGCACTTTGTACATAAACGGCTAAAGCTTCTTCACTCATTGGTGTTGTTGCTGCGTAATCTAAATAAATCATCTCGTTCACCACTTCCAAAACAAAAGTCTTGTCATCAGTTTAAATATATGTCAATATAGGTGTCAAGACAGTATGAAATGGAGGAACATCCATGCGTGAAGCGGATGTGATTATCGTCGGTAGCGGCCTTGCAGCGTTAATGGTTGCTTACCATTTATGCGAGCATAAAAATGTGATTATTTTCACGAAGTCAAAAAAAGAAACGAGCAACTCTTGGCTTGCTCAAGGGGGAGTCGCGGCTGCCATTCATCCTGACGATCATTGGTTATCTCATTATACAGATACGATGATTGCTGGATGTGAGCATAATGACGAGGAAGCGGTACGCATTTTAGTTCAAGAAGGACGCGAGGCCATTCAACAGTTTATAAACCTCGGTTTTTCATTTGATGTAGATGAGCATGGCCAATTGCTTTTCGGGCAAGAAGGGGCGCACCGCATGAGGCGCATTTTACATGCGGGAGGCGATGCGACAGGAAAAAACATGGTTTCATTTTTATTTGAAAAGCTTTCTAACCGCGTGACGTTTATTGAAAACGATCCTGTCATTGATTTGCTCGTTTCCGATGGACGTTGTGTGGGCGTACAGACGAAAAATGGAACGTATACAGCGAGCGCGATCGTGATCGCAACAGGTGGAATTGGACAGTTGTATGCGTTTACATCAAACGCAGAAACGGCAACGGGCGATGGCATTGCGATGGCATATCGAGCGGGCGCGGCTGTGGCGGATATGGAATTTGTGCAATTCCATCCAACAATGCTCTATGTGGACGGAAAAGCTGTCGGCCTCATTTCGGAAGCGGTTCGTGGAGAAGGAGCGATGTTAGTGACTGATGACGGTCGGCGCGTTATGGACGGAGTGCATCCACAAAAAGATTTAGCGCCGCGCGACGTCGTATCTCGAGCGATTGAGCGAGAAATGAAAAACGGTCATTTTGTTTTTTTAGATGTTTCGATGATTCCGCATTTTTCATCCCGTTTTCCGACGATTACATCGCTTTGTGAACGCTATCAAATCGATTGGCGCAACGGTCTCCTTCCTGTCGTCCCAGGTGCTCATTTTTTAATGGGGGGCATCGTTGTGAATGTGGATGGTGAAACGACATTACCGGGACTATATGCGGTTGGAGAGGCAGCATGTACAGGTGTGCACGGAGCGAACCGTTTAGCAAGCAACTCGTTACTTGAAGCGCTCGTCTTTAGTCGACGCGTTGCTTTCCAATTGTTAAACAAAACCGAGCAGCGTTTGACGTTAAAGAAAAGCGAAAGAAAAGAAAATAACGTGCGCGTTGCGTTGCCGACAAAAGAGGACATTCAGCGTATGATGACGCAATATGTCGGCATCGTGCGCGAGTATGACCAATTGTTTTACGCGAAGCAATGGTTTGAACAATATTCGATTGATGAGCTTGTCAACATGGCACCGGAGCATGATGATGAAAAGCGGACGATTATATACATGTTAATCGTTGGCTGGCTTATGACGACTTCAGCTTTACAAAGAAGAGAAAGCCGAGGGGCTCATTATCGAAGTGATGAGCCGTTTGAAAGAACGTATTGGGAAAAGCGGCGCATCGTCCGCACGAAAGAAGAACATCTCATGAAGGAGGGATCCCGTTGAATGAGCTAAAGTTAAAAGAGCTACTTAAGCAGTTTTTTTTAGAAGATATCGGAGAACGGGATATAACGAGCGAAACGATCTTTTCTCCTGCGGATGAAGGAAGAGCGATATTTGTTGCAAAAGAAGATGGAATGATCGCAGGGGTATCGGTGATTGACATCGGATATAAGCTATTACACCCATCGATCACATGTCAATTATATAAAAGAGATGGGGAAAGCGTAAAAAAAGGAGAAGTCATCGCAGTCGTTTCAGGCCCGATCATCCCGATTTTATCAGGTGAGCGCGTCATTTTAAATATACTTCAGCGTATGAGCGGCATTGCTACGTTGACAAATCGAGCTGTTCGAGCATTAAACAGCAATCATACACGCATTTGTGATACGCGAAAAACGACGCCGGGGCTTCGGATGTTAGAGAAATATGCTGTAACGTGTGGCGGCGGATACAACCATCGTTTCGGCTTATATGATGGAGTGATGATTAAAGATAACCATATTGCGTTTTGTGGTTCGATTACAAAAGCAGTGGAACGCGTCCGTTCGCAACTAGGTCATATGGTGAAAATTGAAGTGGAAACAGAAACGAAACAGCAAGTGATCGAGGCGGTTGAGGCGGGAGCGGATGTCATTATGTTTGATAACCGTACGCCTGAAGAAATTCGTGAATTTGTTCAACTCGTCCCATCCTCGATCATTACGGAAGCTTCAGGCGGAATTACTCTTGAAAACATCGCGCAATATCGGGATACAGGTGTCGACTATATTTCGTTAGGCATGTTGACGCATTCAGCAAAAGCGTTAGATATTAGTTTAAACGTGCAGTAGGAGGAATGAGCGATGAACGTATTACAACTCATGCAGCAACACGATGCGATGCCGGAGACGTATAAACAGTTGTCAGTCGAAGAAATGGAAACACGCGTAGCTCGTGTCAAACGAGAGCTTGGCACACGTTTATTTATTCCAGGACATCACTATCAAAAAGATGAAGTCATCCAATTTGCGGATGCGACAGGTGATTCATTGCAACTCGCACAAGTAGCAGCGAAAAATAAAGAAGCTGAATATATTGTATTTTGCGGCGTGCATTTTATGGCGGAAACAGCTGATATTTTAACAAGCGATGAACAAGTCGTCATTTTGCCAGATATGCGTGCTGGATGTTCGATGGCAGATATGGCAGAAATTGAACAAGTAGAGCGAGCATGGCCAATATTACAACAAATGTTTGGAGATACGATTTTACCGTTAACGTATGTTAACTCGACTGCTGCGATTAAAGCGTTTGTCGGTTTGCATGGCGGAGCGACAGTGACATCATCAAACGCAAAAAAAATGGTCGCTTGGGCGTTGACACAAAAAGAACGTATTTTCTTTTTGCCTGATCAACATTTAGGAAGAAATACAGCTTATGATCTTGGCGTTCCACTTGAACAAATGGCTGTATGGGATCCAGCGACAAATACACTTCTATACGACGGTGACGTTCAACAAATTAAAGTGATTTTATGGAAAGGACATTGTTCTGTTCATGAAAACTTTACAGTAAAACATATTGAACATATCCGAAAAACAAAGCCGGATATGAAAATTATTGTTCATCCAGAATGTAGCTGGGAAGTTGTTCAACAAGCAGATGATGCAGGTTCAACAAAATATATCATTGAAACGATCGCTCAAGCACCGTCAGGAAGTAAATGGGCCATCGGAACAGAAATGAATTTAGTTAATCGGATGATTCAGCAACATCCAGATAAAGAAATTGTGTCGTTAAACCCGTATATGTGTCCATGTTTAACGATGAATCGCATTGATTTACCACATTTGCTTTGGGCGCTTGAATCGTTGCTTGAAGGGAAAGTTGTCAATCGCATTACTGTTCCGAAAGATGTAGCGGAAGGAGCGATGCTCGCGCTTGAGCGCATGTTAGCGCGGGCATAAACGGATCGGCATTTTTTTGCCGGTCTTTTTTATTTTTATCATAAAAAAAGCTTTCCGCTCATAAGTTATGTTGAAGCCTAGTAGCGACAAGCTGAACATGACATACACGTCACGTCTGAGTATAGGAGGGGGAAACACGTGAAAATTCATATCGTTCAAAAAGGAGATACCCTTTGGAAAATTGCGCAAAAATATGGGGTTGATTTTGAAGAGCTAAAAAAAATGAATGCTCATTTAAGTGATCCAAACTACATTATGCCAGGTATGAAAATTAAAGTACCGACGCCAGTAGCTCCAGTAAAACCTGTCAAAAAAGAAACGCAAAATATTTCTGTTGATGTGGACATTCACGTAAACAAAAAGGAGCAACCGTTGCAACAGCCGGTGAACGTTGAACCAATTGCAAAAGAAATTCCAATCGCAAAAGAACAACCGAAACAAGATATGCCGCTTTTACCGCCAAAACCACCAAATATTATGCCAAATATGATGGAACCTGAAGAAGAGATGCCGATGCCGCCGTTTCCAGACATCCCACCGATTCCAACGACACAGGCACCAATTATGGAAGAACAACCGCAACAACCGATGCAGCCACAGCCTGTTCCAATGCCTATGCCGATGCCAATGCCATGCATACCTGTTTCACCGATTATGCCGGGATACGGTTTTTACCCATGGTTTCCACCGATGTATCCTGTTATGCCATGGACGTATCCACAAGGGGCTATGAATAACGATGATTGCGGATGCGGTGAGCAGTTACAACCGACACCATACATGCCACAAATGCCAACAGGTGAATATGCTCAACAGTCGCAACCGATGATGCCGCAAATGCCAACAGGTGCAGGGGAGTATTCACAACAACCGCAACAAGCACCGTATCCACAACAAATGTATGGTGAAAACGTGCCGATGATGCCACAGCCAATGTATATGCCACAGCCAGCTATGCCGTACAGTCCGTACGGATGGCAACAAGGGTGGCAGGGGCAACCGTATGGGATGAATCCGTATTTTTCGGTTCCTTATCGTGAGGAAGAAGAGGGGCAATAATAAAGTGGCACCCATGTCAAGGACACTATAAAAAAAGAGATTAAGCAGCTAGAAGATGATTCCTATATTGAATAGGGGTCATCTTTTTTAAATTCCACTGATAGCGGTAATTGTTATAGTAAACCATGTAATGATTAATTTTTGACTTCAATTCCTTCAATGTTCTTGCCGATTTATAATCCACTTCATCCTTAAGGTGGCCAAAGAATGATTCTTGAGGGGCATTATCCCAACAGTTGCCTCTTCGTGACATAGACTGGCCCAGGCCATACTCCTTTAAAAGCTTCTGGTAACGTGGGCTTGTATAGTGGCTTCCCTGATCCGAGTGGATAAAAGCCTCTTCATGGAGAGTAATTTTCTTATTGTTCATCAATTGATGGATCGTCTGGGTGGCGATGTCCAAGGTGATGCGATCAGACACATGGTAAGCCAGGATTTCATTGGTGGAGGCGTCTTTTACGGTCGACAAATAAGCCATACAATTTCCGTTATATGGAAGATAAGTGATATCCGTAAGTAGTACTTTCCCGGGGATTCCCTGCTTGAATTCCCTGTTTAATTTGTTCGGGACAACCTGATGCTCCTTCGTTGCTTTAGCGATCTTTTTATAAGGGTTAGGCTTTCGGTGAGGACAGACGATTCCGTATGTCCTCATGATCCTCTGGATCTTTTTACGGCTGAAGATCATATCAAACTCATTCTCCAATATCATTTTGATAGAGCGTGAACCTTTCTTATATCCCCGCCGGTCAAAGGCCTTTAAGATGATTTCCTTCGCTTCAAGGTCCAATTTCTCCCGTGCTTCCCGGACAGAGGAAGCCTTCAGGTAGCTGTAATATCCCGACCGTGAGACATCCAGAAGGTCACAAAAATACCTGGTCATCCCCTTGAATCCATTCTGTTCAATGGTCTCCTGTATCAATTGGTACGCTTTATTCGGATTGAGATTTTCCCTTGCGTTTAGCAGCCTCCTTTCGGTCAATTCTAGCTTTTTTAACAGCTCCACCTGTCCTTCCAACAGCTCAATTCTGGCCCTTTGCCTTTCAATCACTTCGGACTGTGTAAGCTCACGCTTTAAGGGTCTCCCAGAAGCCGTTTTCCTTGAATCTGTAAGCCCTATCAGGCCATTCTTTTCATAGGCTTTTTTCCATCTATGGGCTGACTGTTCAATTCGTTTTATGCCGATAACGTCCACATCAAAGCCGTTTTCCTCAAAGATCTGACGAGGGAATTTGCCAGCTTGGTATTCATCTATAAATCTATTTTTAAAATCGTCAGTATAGGTAATAGACCTTTCGCTGACACGTTGTACATTTGGATTTTTTTGAAGTATGTTTATCTCTTTAGATGAAAAAGTTATTTTACTCATATTGTCCCCTACCCCCCATATTCTGAAATTCAAGTATATAAAAATACCTGTAGGTTGAACACTCTTTTTTTCGAGTGTCCTACCTACAGGTACCATTTTATAATGTCGCCTCTTTTTCTTTTTGCTTTTTGTGTGATAAAATGAACATGATGATGTAAAAAGAAAGGGATGTACATATATGGAACAAAAAATTGAAAAATTAATTGCATGGCTTCGTGAACGAGTACAAGAAGCTGGAATGAATGGAGCGATCGTCGGTATTAGTGGTGGCATTGATTCTGCGGTCGTTGCCCATTTAATTAAGCGGGCATTTCCTAACAACTCGTTAGGACTAATTATGCCATGTAAAAGCAATCCGAAAGATAAAGAAGATGCATTAAAAGTTGTCCAAAGCTGTGGGATTGATTACCATGTCATTGACTTAACAGAAACGCATCGCGTACTATTTGGCGAAATTGAAAAGCAATTAAAAGAAAAAGGGCAATGGAACGAGCAAGCTGCTCGCCTTGGCGATGCAAATACACGTGCTCGTTTGCGCATGACGACGTTGTATGCTGTGGCGAATAATTACGGTTATCTCGTTGTCGGAACAGATAATGCGGCAGAATGGCATACAGGTTACTTTACTAAATACGGTGATGGTGGCGTCGATTTAGTGCCGCTCGTTCATTTTACGAAAGGCGAAGTGCGCGAAATGGCACGCATTCTCGGTGTACCTGAAGAAATTATTACAAAAGCGCCAAGCGCTGGTCTTTGGGAAGGACAAACAGACGAAAATGAAATGGGTACAACGTATGATATGATTGACAAATATTTAAAAGGCGAGCCGATTCCAGAACGCGACCGCGAAATTATTGAGCGGCTTCATGAACGTTCACACCATAAACGGCAGTTAGCGATCGCTCCGCCAAAATTTTAACAGCAATAAAACCCCTTTTTTTGCATCAAGCTAATGATGTAGGCGCATCGTCTACAAAAGCAAAAAGGGGGTTTTTCCTTTGCGGAAACGAATGATCGCTCTCGGTGCAGTCATTGCGCTCAGTGGATTGGCAGCTTGTAATAACCAAGCGTTTGATACACGTTATACCGATCGTACACGTCCGATCGGATATTACTCAAATGAAAATGATATGACCGGTTTTCAATACGGTCGTTACGGAACAGAGCGTTTAAACGGAAACGTTCGTCCAGTGCGGGATAACGACGGACCGATTACAGAAATGCTTGATCGCGGCATGGATCGAACAACGCGAACACCGCAAGTCGATCGCAATTTTAGTCGTGCTGATCGCAACTATCATGGACATTTAAATGCGATGGATGAACGAACACGCCCATCGTATTACCGCAACTATAACGGGGCGTTAGCTGAAAAAATTGCGAAACGTGCAGCGAACGTTGCGAACGTAAAAGATGCACGTGCCGTTGTCTCAGGAGATCGTGTCGTTGTTGCTATATCGACGACAGAGAAAAATACAACGCGCATAGAGCGTCTCGTTCGGCAAGCCATCGCTCCGTATACAGCGGGAAAAACAGTTCGTGTAGTGGCCAATGAAAGCATGTATAACCGCATCCGCACGCTCGATAACGATATTCGTGATGGTGGTCCGATGGATCAACTAGAGCGTGATATTCGCGACATATTTAACGATATGGGCGATATGATTGAACGTCCGTTTATGAATCGCGGCTAAAGAACAGGGGCTCACCCCTGTTCTTTTTCATTTATTTTTGTTATAGTTTTTATGGACATTTTTCACATATGAGAGGGGATCCAAATGGCAGGACATTCCAAGTGGAAAAATATTCAGCGGCGCAAAAATGCACAAGATGCGAAACGTGGAAAATTGTTTATGAAGCTTGCGAAAGAAATTTACGTGGCGGCAAAAATGGGTGGAGGAGATCCAACGACAAACGCTACGTTGCGACTTGCGATTGAAAAAGCAAAATCAGCGAACATGCCGAATGAAAATATTGAACGTGCAATTAAAAAGGCAACAGGTAACCAAGAACATACACATTACGAAGAAATTCGTTACGAAGGATATGGACCAGGTGGCGTAGCGGTCATGGTCATTTGTTTAACAGATAATAAAAACCGTACTGCCTCAAATGTTCGTGTCGCGTTTTCGAAAAACGGTGGAAACTTAGGAGAAACGGGATGCGTGTCGTATTTATTTGATCGGAAAGGGCTCATTGTCATCGCCCGTGAAGATTTAAACATCGATGAAGATGACATGTTGTTACAAGCAATCGAAGCAGGGGCGGATGAAATGGAGACGACGGAAGATTCGTTTGAAATTTACACGTCTCCTGAACAGTTTGAACAAGTAAAAAATACGTTAGCTGCGCAAGGATTTACGTTTGTGACAGCTGAAATAACGATGATTCCGCAAACGTACACGACATTAACCGGCGACGATTTAACGAAAATGTTAAAGCTTATTGATATGCTTGAAGATGATGACGATGTACAAGAGATTTACCATAATTTAGATGAATCTATGTTAGAATAACGGTCTTGCGATGGCAAGACCGTTTATTTTTAGGAAAAATGGTCAATATATGAATGAGGTGAGAATGATGAATATAATCCTTACACTATGGATGAGTTTATTTTTAACACAACACGCATCTCCTGTACAGATGACAGTCATTTTAGAAACGGTATATATGGATGGGGAAGTTAGTGAGGAAATAAGTGAAGAAACCGTAACGTCGATGAAAGACATTTGGAACAAATATAAAGATTGGCAGCTCATCAATATGGATGACGAACAAATTGTTTTCCAACGTTACGTTGATGACCTTTCGCCATTAACGAAAGCAGGGTATTTCGGTCTTACTGAAGATGGCACACTCTCTATTTTTGAAGGAAAACCGGGCGAATCATCTCGCGTCATTCAATCATTTTTTCAAATTGATGTAAAAAAACTTGAAAGCCATGAACGAGAAAAACTGAAAAAAGGCATTTCCGTTCGTTCGAAAAGAAATTATGAACGCGTCATCGAAGCGTATGAACCGTTTGGAAAATAAGTCCGCGCATAACAGCGGGCTTTTTTCATATCGTTTCCCTATGCCTTGCGCTTTCCGCTTTTCTCATCTTATGCTAAAATGAGAGGCGTGAGAAAAGGAGGACGGGGTTTTGATTGAATTTATTCGTGGCTATGTTGATTACGTTTGTCCGGAATATATCGTCGTTGAACATAACGGAGTAGGGTATCAAATTTTTACCCCAAATCCGTTTTCATTTCAAATGAATAAACAAAAGCAAATCGTTGTATATACATATCAATACGTACGAGAAGATGTCCTCGCCCTTTATGGATTTCATACGCGCCAAGAGCGAGCGTTATTTGCTAAATTATTACAAGTGTCAGGCATCGGACCAAAAGGAGCGCTAGCTATTTTAGCTGCTGGTCAATTGGAACAGCTTGTTGAAGCGATCGAAGCGGAGGATGATAAGTTTTTATGTAAGTTTCCAGGAGTAGGAAAGAAAACAGCACGACAAATGATTTTAGATTTAAAAGGAAAATTGCAAGCTGTTGTCCCAGACGCTTTTCCGAATTTATTTACTGAGCCGATGGAAGAAACGAACGCGCTTTCTGAAGCACTTGAAGCGTTAAAGGCGCTCGGCTATGCTGAAAAAGAAATTCAAAAAGTCGTGCCTATATTAAAACAAGAGCGATTATCGACAGAAGGATATATTAAGCTCGCTTTACAAAAACTATTGAAATGAGGGAGGATGTATGATGGAGGAGCGTCTCATTTCAAGCGCGGCCGATTACGACGATGCCTCGCTTGAATACAGTCTTCGCCCAAAGCAGTTGCGAGAATATATCGGGCAACAAAAAGTAAAGGAAAACTTAACTGTATTTATTGAAGCGGCGAAAATGCGTGGGGAGACGCTTGATCACGTATTGTTGTATGGGCCACCGGGGCTTGGAAAAACGACGCTTGCTGCTATTATCGCCAACGAGATGGGGGTTCAATTGCGCACGACAGCTGGACCAGCGATTGAACGTCCGGGGGATTTGGCAGCAATTTTAACAACGCTAGAACCGGGTGATGTCCTATTCATTGATGAAATACATCGCTTGCCACGAGCAGTGGAAGAAGTGTTGTATCCGGCAATGGAAGACTTTTGTTTAGATATCGTCATCGGCAAAGGACCGGCTGCACGTTCTGTCCGCCTCGATTTGCCGCCATTTACGCTCGTAGGAGCAACAACAAGATCCGGAGCACTCTCTGCCCCGCTTCGCGACCGTTTCGGTGTATTAAGCCGTTTAGAATATTATACCCCTGAAGAGCTCGCTCATATTGTGAAGCGAACCGCCCACATTTTTGCTGTCGAAATCGAAGAAGAAGCAGCGTTTGAAATTGCGCGTCGTTCGCGTGGCACACCGCGCATCGCCAACCGATTGTTGCGCCGCGTGCGCGATTTTGCTCAAGTGCGCGGGAATGGGACGATTACGTTTATTTTAGCGAATGAAGCGCTAGAACAATTACAAGTCGACCGTTTAGGGTTAGATCATCTAGATCATAAACTATTAAAAAGCATGATGGAAAAATTCCGTGGTGGACCAGTTGGATTAGAGACGATTGCTGCAACGATCGGTGAAGAAGCGCAAACGATTGAAGATGTATATGAACCGTATTTGTTGCAAATCGGCTTTTTACAGCGAACACCGCGCGGACGAATCGTTACCCCGCTTGCGTACAACCATTTCGGTTTGGAGGTGCCGCGATGATGAATGTGCCAAAAACAATTATGCTTCTTGGTGTCGTTCTTATCGTTGTCGGTTTTTTGATGCAATTTATTAAACTTGGTCGTTTACCGGGAGATATTGTTATTAAAAAAGAAAATGCCACTTTTTATTTTCCGATTATGACGTCAATCATTTTAAGTGTCGTTTTATCGCTTATTTTTTATATGATTGGTCGTTTTCGTTAATGAAATAAAGAAAGGGATGTGGACATGAAAGTAGATTTATTTGATTTTTATTTACCAGAAGAGCTCATTGCGCAAACCCCATTGCCTAATCGAGAAGCATCACGCTTAATGGTACTTCATAAGCAAACAGGGGAAGTGACTCATGAACCAACGTTTCGTTCCATTTTATCGTACTTGAAAGAAGGGGACTGCCTCGTTTTAAACGATACGCGCGTACTGCCAGCCCGATTGTATGGGGAGAAAGAAGGGACGGGGGCGCACATTGAAGTACTTTTATTAAAACAGCTTGATGGCGATCGATGGGAAACGCTTGTTAAGCCTGCTAAACGCGTGAAAATAGGAACGACGATTTCATTCGGTGATGGGCGTTTACGCGCAGAATGTGTAGCTGAGCTAGAGCACGGTGGGCGCATTCTTTCGTTTTCATATGATGGCATTTTTCTTGAAGTGCTTGAGTCGCTTGGGGAGATGCCGCTTCCTCCATACATTAAAGCACAGCTCGATGACCGAGAACGATATCAAACCGTCTATGCCCGCGAAGCTGGCTCAGCCGCTGCACCGACAGCTGGGTTACATTTTACACAACAACTTCTTGAGGATGTGCAAAAAAAAGGAGTGCATCTTGCCTTTATTACGTTGCATGTCGGTTTAGGTACGTTTCGCCCTGTGAACGTAGAACATATTGAAGAACATGATATGCATGCCGAGTTTTATCAAATGACAGAGGAAACAGCGAACTTGCTAAACGATGTCAAAGCAAAAGGAGGGCGCATTATTGCTGTCGGGACGACATCGACACGCACGCTTGAGACGATCGCATCTCGTCACGATGGCACATTTGTCGCTGAAAGCGGTTGGACAGATATTTTTATTTATCCTGGCTATACGTTTCGCGCCATTGATGGAATGATTACAAATTTCCATTTGCCAAAGTCCACGCTCATTATGCTCGTGAGCGCGCTAGCTGGTCGGGAGAATGTATTGCGCGCTTATGAAGAAGCAGTCAAAGAGCGTTACCGATTTTTTAGCTTCGGCGATGCCATGCTTATTATATAAGTGGAGAAAGGGGACTATACGTGACACCAATTCGTTACGAACTCATTAAAACATGTAAACAAACGGGGGCGCGTCTCGGTATTCTTCATACGCCGCACGGGTCTTTTGAAACACCAATGTTTATGCCTGTCGGTACACTTGCGACAGTAAAGACGCTTTCGCCTGAAGAATTAAAAGAAATGGGAGCGGGCGTCATTTTAAGCAACACATATCATTTATGGCTCCGTCCAGGACATGACATCGTCAAAGAAGCGGGTGGCCTTCATTCATTTATGAATTGGGATCGCGGCATTTTAACGGATTCTGGCGGATTCCAAGTGTTTAGTTTAAGCGAATTTCGTCGTATTGAAGAAGAAGGCGTATATTTCCGAAACCATTTAAATGGAGATAAATTATTTTTATCGCCAGAAAAAGCGATGGAAATTCAAAATGCGCTCGGGTCTGATATTATGATGGCGTTTGATGAATGTCCACCATATCCTGCGACGTATGAGTATATGAAGCAATCTGTCGAGCGGACAAGCCGATGGGCAGAGCGATGCTTAAAAGCACATCAGCGACCAAATGAGCAAGGCTTATTTGGCATCGTGCAAGGCGGAGAGTTTGAAGATTTGCGCAAACAAAGTGCGCAAGATTTAGTGTCGCTCGATTTTCCAGGATATGCAGTCGGCGGCTTGTCTGTTGGCGAGCCGAAAGAAGTGATGAATCGCGTATTAGAATTTACAACGCCGTTATTGCCAGCGAATAAACCGCGTTATTTAATGGGTGTCGGTTCACCAGACTCGCTCATTGACGGAGCGATTCGTGGCATTGACATGTTTGACTGTGTATTGCCGACGCGCATCGGTCGCAACGGAACGGTGATGACAAGCCAAGGTCGCGTTGTCATTAAAAATGCAAAATATGCGCGCGATTTTTCACCGCTTGATCCGAACTGTGACTGTTATACGTGCCGAAATTACACGCGCGCGTACATTCGCCATTTAATTAAATGCGATGAAACGTTTGGTATTCGCCTAACATCTTACCATAACGTCTACTTTTTGATAAAATTAATGGAGCAAGTTCGACAAGCCATTCGCGAAGATCGTCTTGGTGATTTCCGCGAGCAGTTTTTTGAACAATACGGCTTTTATGCGCCGGATGCAAAAAACTTTTAGAAAGGGGTGAAAAGATGGAAACGTTAGCAAGTTTACTACCGCTTATTTTATTCTTTGCGATTTTTTACTTTTTGCTTATTCGCCCGCAACAAAAACGTCAAAAAGCTGTTCAACAAATGCAGGCGAACTTGCAAAAAGGAGATAAAGTCATTACGATTGGCGGATTGCACGGCATTATTGATTCACTTGATGAAAATACGGTCGTCATTCGCACGGGTGACGGTTCGCGCCTTACATACGACCGTGCGGCCGTTCGTGAAGTCGTGAATGAAAAATAAGACAGGTTGCTGCCTGTCTTATTTTTATGCGCTTCGTGAACGAGATGTGGCAACATTGACACCAATCATTCCACCGATCATGGCAGTAATGAGAAAACCAACGTGGTATCCCCACTGTTCAATCGAAAACGTTCGGTCCATTCCGAGAAATTGAAATAAAAAAATGAGTGTTGTAAAGATAATCCCCGTTGCCCCACCAAGCATCCAACCGCGCTCTTTCCCTTTTCCCCCTGCAATAAACCCACCGAAAAATAATGATAAAAATGCAAAACCGTGCATGACCCATTGCAATGACGTTTCATCATAACTTGTCAACTTCAATAAAAGGGCAAATATAAAACTGCATATGATGGCGCTTATAAAAATTGTTATGACCCCATGCAAAATGGCGCGAATCATCCTTATCCCTCCTTACTACATTTAGTACAAACATATTCCATCGTCCATTTGTTTAGAATAAAAACGTAGAACAAACGAGGGGGAATAAAGGTGGAGTACGTTACAATTATTTTGCGAACGTTACTGTTGTACGGAGTTATTTTATTTATTTTTCGCATGATGGGGAAAAGGGAAATTGGAGAGTTAAGCATTTTAGACTTAGTTGTTTTTATTATGATTGGGGAAATGGCAGTTATTGCGATTGAGCAACCGGAAGATCCGATTTTCCATACGCTCGTTCCGATGATTGTGCTAACGATCGCCCAAATTGCCTTTGCCTTTTTTTCTTTAAAAAGCGAAACGTTTCGACGTCTCGTTGATGGGTCGCCGACCGTTATTATTAACAATGGGAAAATTGATGAAAAGGCGATGCGGAAACAACGATACAATTTTGATGATTTGCTTATTCAATTGCGTGAAAAAAATATTAAAAACATTGCGGACGTTGAATTTGCCATTTTAGAGCCGTCTGGCAAACTGTCTGTATTTGAAAAAGAAAAAGGAAAAAAGAAAACACCGTCTTTAGCCTTGCCTCTTATTAAAGACGGTGTCATTCAAGAAGAGCATTTAACATTGATCGATCAAACGCCCACATGGTTAATCAAGCAACTAAAAAAGCGCGGATATGAACGAATTGAAAATATTTCTTATTGTACATATGAAAATGGAACGTTCTATATTGATGAAAAAGATGAATGATTAACGAAACAATTGGCGAAATTCATCTTTTTCAATTAAGCGAAACGACTGCGCGAGAACGAGATAGATGAACGTCATGATGACGATGACAACAATCGTTTTCACAAGCAAGGAAAACGGCAAAATCGGAACGAGCATATGGCCAATTGCTGCAACGGAAACGATAACGACGAAATGAGCGACATATTGTTTCACATATAAAGTAAGCGAAATCGCTTTAACGATTGTAGCGGCGTGTAATAACGTGACAATCATGATGCCGACCGTAATGGCTAGCGCCGCTCCCATAATGCCGAGCGACGGTTGTGAAGCGAGCCAAAAAATAAGTGCTGTTTTTACGACGGCACCGATTAGGCTATTTGTCATCGCTTCTTTTGCTAGATCAAGCGCTTGCAATACAGCTTGCAACGGCCCTTGCAAGTAGTAAAAGATAAAAAACGGCGCCATAACTTTAACAAAGATTGCTGCTTGATTAGCTCCATACATCAAATACATCATTTCTTCTGCTAATACGTACAACACGACAATGGACAATCCCCCAGCGAAAAGCGATAACCGTACAGCTTGATGTAACCGATATTCAATTAAACGATGCTGCTTTTGGGCGGCGGCTTCGCTAATTGCTGGGACGAGCGAAGTGGCGAGCGCGTATGTAATAAACGATGGAAGCATTAAAAGGGGCAGTGCGTATCCAGTCAGCTCCCCATATTGTTTTGTCGCATGGGTTGCCGTAATGCCAGCGAGCGCTAAACTTTGTGCGACGACGATTGGTTCAAAAAACCATGCGATCGATCCAATCATCCGGCTTCCGAGAGTTGGAACGGCGATGCGCATCAGCGAAATAAACGTATCTTTCCCTTGTTTGACGTATGCAAAAAAACGGTAGCGAATGCGAATCGGCTTTTTTTGTTTAAACGTAATAAACAAATAAATAAGAGATACAAACTCGCCAACGACGGCAGAAATCATCGCTCCCGCTGCGGCATATTCGATACCATACGGTAAAAAAGCGGTTGTAAAAGCAGCGATGAGCGTAATGCGTACCGCCTGTTCAAGCAATTGAGAATACGCATACGGTTTCATTTGTTGTCTCCCTTGAAAATAACCACGTAAAACGGAAGACAGAGCGACAATTGGAACGACTGGCGCAATCGCAACAAGCGGATAATATACGCGCGCATCCGTAAATAACGTTTTAGAAAGAATCGGTGCAATGGCTAATAAAGCTGGGAAAAAGATGAAACTTAAAATCGTAGTAATAGACAAAGATACGACTAATATTTTTTTCACTTTTCTTTTATCGCCTACCGCTTCCGCTTCAGCGACGAGCTTTGAGATGGCGACAGGGAGGCCGAACTGCGTAATTGTAATCGCTAATACGAGCGTCGGCACAGCCATCATATATAAACCTACCCCTTCTTCACCGATGAGACGAGCAACGACGATACGATTAATAAAGCCGAGTATGCGCGTCAACAATCCAGCAACAATTAAAATCATCGTCCCTTTCAAAAATTTGGACATGTTCCTCCCTACCTTCTCAAATGAGGTCATCTTTTATACAATGAAATATATGCACATGTTGGCCAAGCATGACAAAATGGGGGAGACGAATATGGATCGCGAACAATTAATGCCAGCGTTACAAAGTAAAGTAGATGAGTTGAAGTTGCTCGGTTATGAACAAGCGACGATTGAAGACGTATGGAATTGTTTAATGATGAAAAAATGGAAAAAAAACAAAGAAGAAAAGCGGTTATTTGAGCTCGTGAACGACGTCTTATCATTGCGGGCAAGTGACTATATGGCGTATATTGTCACAAAGGAACAAAAGCACGATCGATGGTTTACGGAAGAAGGGCTTTCGGAGTTAGAACAATTGTTTTAATTGTTCGTTTGGAAATTGACAGAAAGTGTACTGTCATTCATAATTTGTTTTGTTGGTAAAAATTCTGGCAGCAGCCAGAATAGAGGAGGATTTTTATGGTAAAACGTAGTCGCATCATTGCTTTTTTCCTTCTTGTCGTTTTACTAGGCGGCATGATGGGAACGACAGCAGAGAAAATTGTCAAAAATATTAAACTCGGCTTAGACTTGCAAGGTGGTTTTGAAATTTTATACGAAGTGAAGCCGACAAAAGAAGGAGAAAAAATTACAAAAGATGTATTGCTTAGCACGGTAAGCGCATTAAATAAACGCATTAACGTGCTTGGTGTAAGCGAACCGCGCATTGATGTAGAAGGAAATGATCGCATTCGCGTTCAGCTAGCAGGGGTAAAAGATCAAAATAAAGCGCGCGAAATTTTATCTACAGAGGCGAAATTAACGTTTCGCGACGTACATGATAACGTATTGATGGATGGAAGCGACCTCGTTGAAGGAGGCGCAAAACAAACGTTTGATGATAAAGGAAAGCCAAGCGTTGCGATTCAATTAAAAGATGCGAACAAGTTTAAAGAAGTGACACAAAAAGTGTTGAGCATGGCACCAAATAATGTGCTCGTCATTTGGCTTGATTTTGAAGAAGGTGTTGACTCATACGCGAAAGAAGTAGGAAAAGAGCATCCAAAATTTATTTCGGCAGCTCAAGTCAATGAAGTGTTCAATCAGACGGACGTTTCTATCGTTGGAAACTTTACCGTTGAAGAAGCGAAACAATTAGCCGACTTGTTGAATGCGGGAGCGCTCCCTGTGGAATTAAAAGAAATTTATTCCACATCGGTAGGTGCACAGTTTGGAGAACAAGCACTGCAAAAAACGATTTTTGCTGGAATCATTGGAATTGCGCTCGTCTTTTTATTTATGCTCGTTTTTTATCGCTTGCCTGGGATTGTTGCAGTCGTTACATTAAGCGTATATATTTACCTTATTTTGCTCGTCTTTGATTGGATGAACGGCGTGCTAACGCTACCGGGAATTGCTGCACTCATTCTTGGGGTTGGGATGGCAGTTGACGCAAATATTATTACATACGAGCGAATAAAAGATGAGTTAAAGCTCGGAAAATCGCTTATGTCAGCGTACCGTATCGGAAATCGCGGTTCTTTTGGCACGATTTTAGATGCGAATATTACAACGATCATTGCTGGCGTTGTCTTGTTTGTATACGGGACGAGCTCTGTTAAAGGATTTGCAACGATGCTCATCATTAGCATTTTAGCGAGTTTTATTACAGCGGTATATGGTACGCGTCTTTTGCTCGGTTTGCTTGTGAAAAGTCGCTTATTCGATAAAAAACCGCATTATTTTGGCGTCAATCCGAAAGATATATTAGATATTGCGAAAGTAACAGATGATACAGACGTTCCAACAAAGTTTGCACGTCTCGATTTTGTTAAACGAAGCAAGCTATTTTTCACTATTTCTGGAGCGATGGTTGTTATTGGACTCGCGTTACTGCTGACCGCTAAATTAAATTTAGGCATTGATTTTTCAAGCGGAACGCGCGTGGATTTAATGAGTGAAAAGCCGCTCACAACAGAAGAAGTGAAGCAAGAATTAAATGAATTACGTCTTAAGCCGAAAGATGTCGTCTTATCAGGCAATAACAACGAGATGGCGATTGTACGTTTTCTCGGCGTACTTGACCAAAAAGAAATTTCACAGTTGAAGTCGCATTTTAAAGAAAAATATGGCATTGAACCAAACGTAAGCACGGTATCGCCAACGGTCGGAAAAGAGCTAGCGCGCAATGCGTTTATTTCTGTACTCATTGCGTCAATCGGGATCATTATTTACGTCACCGTTCGCTTTGAAATGTATATGGCGATTGCCGCTATTGTGGCGCTATTACACGATGCGTTTTTCATTATCGCTTTCTTTAGTTTGACGCGCTTAGAAGTCGACTTAACGTTTATTGCTGCTGTATTAACAATCGTCGGTTATTCGATTAATGATACAATCGTCACGTTTGACCGCATTCGTTATTTAATGAAAAAGCGGACAGTAAAAACGGTCGATGATTTAAAAGATGTCGTCAACAAAGCATTACAACAAACATTTGGTCGCTCTGTAAATACGGTATTAACCGTTGTGTTTACTGTTGTCGCACTTTTATTGTTCGGTAGTGAAGCGATTCGCAATTTCTCATTTGCGTTGCTTGCTGGCTTAATTTCCGGCACATATTCTTCGCTCTTTATCGCAGCACAATTATGGCTCATTTGGAAATCGAAACAATTGAAAAAAGGAAAGCAAAAACGCGAACAGTGGGAAGCAGAACCAGAAGTATAAACGTCGTGGCGCATGCCGCGACGTTTTTTCATGAAGTGAATAGGATACACTAAAAAAAACAAAAGAGAAAGGAAGCGAATGGGGTGAATGAACAAACACGCTTTCGACAAGCTCAATTTGCTGCCATGGTTGGTGTTGTCGGCAACATTGTTTTAGCAGGGATAAAAGGGTGGATCGGAATGATCGCAAACAGTAAGGCACTTATTGCCGATGCGGTACATTCTGCTTCTGACGTGGCAGGATCATTTGCCGTATGGATTGGATTGCGTGCGGCGAAACAGCCGCCGGATGACGATCATCCGTATGGACACGGGAAAGCGGAATCGATTGCTGCCATTATTGTCGCAGTTTTGCTTTTTCTCGTCGGAATCGAAATTGGAACATCTTCTTTTTCTTCATTTTTTCATCCGATTGAACCGCCCAAAATGATAGCTGTATATGCTGTTATTTTATCGATCGTTGTGAAAGAAGCGATGTTTCGTTACAAGTATGCGTTAGGGAAAAAAATTAAAAGCGATGCCATTATCGTGAATGCGTATGAACATCGTTCAGACGTTTTTTCATCGCTTGCAGCTCTCATCGGTATCGTCGCAGCGATCGTTGGACAAAAAACGAACATCGATTGGCTTATTTACGCTGACCCTGTTGCTGGATTGTTTGTTTCACTTCTCGTCTTAAAAATGGCGTGGAAGTTAGGGGCGGAATCGATTCATCATGCGCTTGATCACGTATGGCATGAAGAAGAGACAGTGAACTTGCGCGAAGCGGTTTTGTCATTTTCCGAAGTGAAACGCATTGACTCACTTTATGCTCGTCAACATGGACATTATGTTGTTGTCGATTTAAAAATTGCTGTGTCACCACATTTAACGGTTTTAGAGGCGCATGATATCGGAAAAAAAGTGAAAGAAAAGTTATTGTCGTTTCCGCAAGTGCATAATGTGATGGTGCATATTAATCCATACGATGAACAATAAATTGCCCCTTAGCCTATTGTTTTGTATAATAAAAAGGTTGAGGGGTGAATGACATGTTAGCATCGAAAACCCGCTGGAACATGAAACAAGTAAACGAACAACAAGTGCAAATGATTGCGCAAGCGTTACATATAGCTCCGCTCGTTGCTACATTGCTCGTCAGCCGCGGCTACGATACCGTTGAAGCCGCTCGTTCTTTTTTTGAGCAAAAGCAATCGTTTCACTCGCCATTTTTGTTAAACGATATGGAAAAAGCGGTTGAGCGAATAGAGAAAGCGATTACAAAAGGTGAACATATTCTCGTTTTTGGCGATTATGATGCCGACGGAGTAAGTAGTACAGTCGTGATGGTGAGTGCGTTACGAGAAAAAGGAGCGAATGTATCCTTCTACATTCCAAACCGCTTTTTAGAAGGATACGGTCCGAACGAACAAGCATTTCGGCTTGCGAAAGAACAAGGTGTTTCACTAATTATTACAGTCGATACAGGCATTTCCGCTTTGCATGAAGCAACCGTAGCAAAACAGCTTGGCATCGATTTAATTATTACCGATCATCACGAACCAGGTCCTGTGCTGCCTGAAGCGTATGCGACGATCCATCCGAAAATTAGTCCAAATTATCCGTTTAAACATTTAGCCGGCGTCGGTGTAGCATTTAAACTCGCTCATGCGCTTATCGGGCGCGTGCCGTATGAATGGCTGGACGTCGTCGCAATTGGAACGATTGCTGATCTCGTTCCACTTCAAGATGAAAACCATTTACTTGCTCGGTTAGGCATTGAACAATTTCGACAAACGAACCGTCTCGGCTTACAGGCGCTTTGTAAACAATGTGGCGTATCTCATACGGCGGTGACAGAAGATACGATTGCGTTTATGATCGGTCCACGCATTAATGCGGCCGGACGTCTCGATTGTGCTGATCCTGCTGTGCAGTTATTGTTGACGACGGATGCGCATGAAGCGGACATGCTCGCTGAACAAATTGATATGATGAATCGCGAGCGTCAACAACTCGTAAACGACATAACAGAAGAAGCGATTCAACTCGTTGAACAACATTATGCGGACGACCGTGTGTTAGTTGTAGCGAAAGAAGGATGGAATGTTGGCGTCATTGGCATTGTTGCTTCGCGATTAGTGGAACGATTTTACCGTCCGACGATCGTTTTAAGTATTGATCAAGAAAAGGGAATCGCGAAAGGATCAGCGCGCAGCATTGAGGGATTTGATTTATTTGCCAATTTGTCAAACTGCCGCGACATTTTACCTCATTTTGGTGGGCATCCGATGGCTGCAGGGATGACGCTTTCTTTACATGATGTAGATGAATTACGTCACCGTCTAAACGAGGCAGCGATGCAACAGCTAACTCCTGAACATTTCGTGCCTGTTACGCATGTCGATGTATGCTGTTCCATCTCGGACGTTTCCATCGAATTAATTGAGCAAATGAATCGGCTTGCACCGTTTGGGATGGGCAATCCGAAACCGCGTGTGCTTCTCGAACATGTGCAGCTTGATACGTTACGAAAAATTGGAACAGACCAAAACCACTTGAAATTGTTGTTAGTTGAAGATGGAAAGACGTTAGAGGCGATCGGATTTGGTTTTGGACATATTGGCGATGAAATTGCACCGAACGCCCATCTTTCGGTCGTAGGTGAGTTATCCATTAACGAATGGAATAACTTTCGTAAACCGCAATTAATGATTCAAGATATAGCTGTGAATGAGTGGCAATTGTTTGATGTTCGTCATATTCGTCATCCAAGCAAGTTCATTGCATCGCTTCCGAAAGAAAAGCGATTATTTATTGCTTTTCATCCTGACACAGCAGATGCGTTGCAATTGTCGGCATACGCGAATGAAATTGTCTATGTGCAAAACGAACAAGCAGCGACAGTTGATGTGACTGGAAAATATGTCGTTCTTCTTGATTTACCGCCATCACAGCAAATCGTTAAAGTTTTATTAAGTTGTAGTTTACCTGAACGCATTTATGCGTTATTCTATCAAAGGGAGAGTCACTTCTTTAGCGTGTTGCCAACGCGTGAACATTTTAAGTGGCTATATTCCTTTTTGCATAAGCGTAGCCCGTTTGATGTGCGGCGTTACGCTGACGATTTAGCTCGCTCGCGCGGATGGACGAAAGAAACGATTTTGTTTATGATTCAAGTGTTCAGAGAGCTTGGTTTCATTACAGTCGAAAACGGGATCGTTTCTTTAGCTCGTGATGTACAAAAGCGGGATTTAACGGAATCGCCGTCTTATCGTTTGAAACAAGCGCAGGCAGAGCTTGAACATATGTTTTTATATTCATCTTATTCCCAACTGAAACGTTGGTTTGATTCATTGTATGAGGAGGAAAAAGTCAATGGATTTAAAACAATACGTCACGATTGTTCCTGATTTTCCAAAACCAGGTATTCAATTTAAAGATATTACAACGATTATGGATAAAGGGGAAGTATATAAATACGCGACAGATCAAATTGTTCATTACGCACGTGAAAAGAAAATTGATGTCGTCGTTGGCCCAGAAGCACGTGGATTTATTATCGGCTGCCCAGTTGCTTACGCGCTTGGTGTCGGGTTTGTTCCTGTTCGGAAAGAAGGGAAATTGCCTCGCGAAGTCATTCGTGTGGAATATGGCTTAGAGTACGGCAAGGACGTATTAACGATGCATAAAGATGCGATTAAGCCAGGGCAACGCGTTCTCATTACAGACGATTTATTAGCGACAGGTGGAACGATTGAAGCGACGATTAAGCTCGTTGAACAACTTGGCGGCGTTGTCGCAGGTATCGCATTTTTAATTGAATTAACGTACTTAGAAGGTCGCGAGAAGTTAAAAGGATACGATATTTTAACGTTAATGCAATTTTAAGAAAGGAGGGGCAAAACGCTCCTCTTTTTCGCATCGTTGCTCTTTACATTTAAAAAATTTTTCATGATAATATTGTCAATACGTTTAAAATAAAAGGTGATTGCATGGCAAATGAACAAGTATTAACGGCGGAACAAGTCATTGAAAAGGCGAGCCGTTATTTGTCGGAAAACGACGTACAGTTTATCGAACGAGCATATGAGTTTGCGAAAGAAGCGCATCGCGAGCAATATCGGAAATCTGGAGAACCGTACATTATTCATCCGATTCAAGTGGCGGGTATTTTAGTCGATTTAGAAATGGATCCTGCAACGATTGCGGCGGGATTTTTACATGATGTTGTGGAAGATACACCTGTGACGAAGGAAGATTTAGAAAAAGAGTTTGGCAAAGAAGTAGCGATGCTCGTTGATGGCGTGACGAAGCTTGGAAAAATTAAATATAAATCACATGAAGAACAGCAAGCGGAAAACCATCGAAAAATGTTTTTAGCAATGGCGCAAGATATACGAGTCATTTTAATTAAGTTAGCAGACCGCTTGCACAATATGCGCACGTTAAAACATTTGCCGTTAGAAAAACAACGTCGCATCGCGAATGAGACGCTTGAAATTTTCGCACCGCTTGCGCATCGTCTCGGAATTTCAAAAATTAAATGGGAGCTCGAAGATACAGCGCTTCGATATTTAAATCCGCAACAATATTATCGAATTGTCAACTTAATGAAAAAGAAGCGTGCAGAACGTGAGCAATATTTAGAAGAAGTGATTCGAGAAATGCGCGAACGGTTAAACGAAGTGGGCATTCAAGCTGAAATTTCTGGACGTCCGAAACATATTTATAGCATTTATCGAAAAATGGTTTTGCAAAATAAACAGTTTAACGAAATTTACGATTTGCTTGCTGTGCGCATTATCGTTGAAAGCATTAAAGACTGTTATGCGGTTCTTGGCATTATCCATACATGTTGGAAGCCGATGCCTGGGCGCTTTAAAGATTATATTGCCATGCCGAAGCCGAATATGTATCAATCGCTTCATACGACGGTTGTCGGCCCAAAAGGCGAGCCGCTTGAAGTGCAAATTCGGACGTTTGACATGCATCATATCGCTGAATTTGGAATTGCTGCTCATTGGGCATACAAAGAAGGAAAGACGATTCGCCCAAATACGTTTGAAGAAAAACTATCATGGTTTCGTGAAATTGTCGAATGGCAAAATGAAACGAACAACGCGGAAGAATTTGTAGAGACGTTAAAGATGGATTTATTTTCTGACATGGTGTTCGTTTTTACACCAAAAGGGGACGTTATTGAACTTCCAGCCGGTTCGGTGCCAATTGATTTTGCATATCGCATTCATTCAGAAATCGGAAACAAAACGATCGGTGCAAAAGTAAACGGAAAAATGGTGCCGCTCGATCATCCGCTTCAAACGGGAGATATTGTTGAAATTTTAACGTCTAACCATTCATATGGTCCGAGTCAAGACTGGTTAAAAATTGCGCAAACGTCGCATGCAAAAAATAAAATTCGACAATTTTTCAAAAAACAACGCCGCGAAGAAAATGTTGAAAAAGGAAAAGAGCTCGTTGAAAAAGAAATTCGCAACATGGGCTTTGATGTAAAAGAAGTGCTTACTGCAGAAAATACGAAACGTGTTGCGGAAAAATTTAATTTTGCCAGCGAAGAAGACATGTATGCCGCTGTTGGCTATAACGGCATTACCGCTGCGCAAGTGGCGCACCGTTTAACAGAAAAGTGGCGCAAACAACGCGACTTAGAAGAGCAAGCGAAACGCCTGTCGGACATGCTACAAGAAGCAAAAACGATTGCACCGAT